>CALWRQ010000033.1 GCA_944383965.1 uncultured Lachnospiraceae bacterium | reverse complement strand
AGTGCGCAGACAGCCTTCCGGATCAGTTGCCGGAGGTGATCCGGTGCAGATACTAAGACGGGAAAACACGGAGACAGATTGAGGAGGAGACAGGACTGTCAGCTGAGCGGGTATGGCATATATTGACAGGACGGAAAGTCAGAGCACATAAAGGCGGCCTACCCTCCCATTAACGGAAGGGCTATTCTCCAGACCAAAGAGGAAAGTCAGGCGTACCAATGTATGTTACATATCATGACCTGGTTCAGATTGGAATGTTCATTGTAGCCCTCGTGGGATTGTGTTATACAATCTTTCGGGGAAGAAAATAGCCGCCCACTACTCGCAATAGTGAACGGCTGCGTAAAACAGTTATCGTAATTATTTGAGGGTAGGCCGTGTGTCTCTGGCTTTCCCTTTTTCTATTCTAAATATATAGCACATCTGGTAGCGGGATGCAAGGGAAAACAGCGGTTGGAAAACAGGGTAATTTGTTCAGCTGTTTTCTATAGTGTTGTGGCTTAACCCCAAAAATAGACGGAACGAGATTGCTAAAAACAGATAGAAGCCGCAATGAAAAGGCTGCTGTTTGTGGTATGAATTGTTTGCTGATCTGTATACTGGATCGGAAGCTGAGGAGATAGTTTTTTCTCTCTCTCAAAAAGTATTCACATACGGTACACCGTATGATATACCAGAATCAGAAAGGAGGTAAGCAAATGGGTAAACAAAAGAAAAAGCACTGACTTGAAAAGGCAGCCATCATAGTAAGCATAATAAACGGTTTGGTCACTGCAATATGCTTGATCTATGAAACCTTTTTCAAATGGGTGCTGGGCGGTGGAATCGTTCCACCGCTCCCATTATAAAACATTTGCGAGAAAAAAGCTATGAGAACAGTGATTTTTATTTCAAATCTGCTGACGCTGTTTGCAGTAGGATATTACGCAGCAACCAAAGGATTGGACTTGATCATTGGCCTGGCTCTGGTGACGAGTATTGTTTCAAATATAATCAATATTATGTGGGTGATGAAAGATGGAAGAAAAGAGGGTTAGGCCGCAGGATCGCTGGAACGCAAAAGCCGGCTTGATCAGTAAATCCTATAAGCTGCAAAGGGAGATTGTGGAGCAGTTTGCGGAAGCATGCGAGGCAGCCGGAGTGAGCCAGGCGGCGCAGCTTACCAGGATGATGAAAGCCTTTATTGAAGAACAGAAGAAACAGTGAGGATCAGAAGGGGCGCCGGGCGGGCGCTCCCTTTTTCCTGTGCTGAGGTCCGTAAATGATGGTTTGCTTTTCCGTGCCTCTGTGCAGATGTAGGGCCCTACCGGAGAGAGACCGTCTTCTTTCCCGTTTTTTCTTCTATGAATCTGCGGAATTCGTCGGCGGAGCCGCCGCTTAAGCGGCGAAGATCGAAGGCCTGAGAATAAATCCTGCTGAACACAAAGATAAAATAGGTTCCGTTTTCTGCTGTGGCGACGATCCGGTCATATGCCCATTCGCTTTTGGCGGCTCCGGTTTCGGAAAGAAAATGATTTTCATAAAAGGAAGCTTTGCAGTGCTCGGTGCCGGGGAGCAGCTTTTTCAGGGCCACGTATCCGTTGATGCGGTCTTCAAAGATCATTACAACGATGATGAGAACGGCGGCAGCAAAGCTGGTTACGGAGCCCTCTCCGAAGAAGGCCCCGGCCAGCCCGAGGATGGCTGCAAAAATCCCGAAAATATGGGAATTCCGGCTCCGTTTTCGTCCTGCAGTTTTTCTGACGGCTTTTGCCATGGCGGACAGAGTATCTGAACGGTAGTCCGTCTCAAAGGTATAAAGTGGTTCCATGGTCATCCTCCTGTGATATATTGATTTTTTTCAGTATAAATTGGGGAGAATGGACGGGTCAACAAAAGATTTCTTAAGCTTTTGCCGAGGAAATCAGGGTTTTGCTTTCTGGGGTATTGACATTCCCGGCATGGTAAGGCTAATATCTTATTAGCCTGCGGAGTGAGGGGATTTTCAGAAAAGGAAAAAACGTATCTGCAGTAAAATCAGCGGAAAGATGAGGAACGAAAAGATGAAAATAGCAGTAGCCTATGAGAACGGAAATGTATTCCAGCATTTTGGAAAAACTGAGTTTTTTAAGGTATACGAGGTTGAGGATAATAAAGTGGTATCCAGTGAGGTGGTAGGTTCCAACGGACTTGGACACGGAGCGCTTGCAGGTCTTCTTGCGGAGCAGGCAGTGGATGTTCTGATCTGCGGAGGAATCGGAGGAGGAGCTCAGGCTGCGCTGGCAGAAGCGGGAGTGGAGCTGTGTGCAGGAGCTCAGGGAGACGCGGACAAGGCGGTAGAAGCCTATCTGAAGGGAGAACTGATTTCCACGGGAGCAAACTGCGATCACCATCACCATGAGGAAGGACACAGCTGCGGCGGTCATGAAGACGGTCATGCCTGCGGCGGAAGCTGCGGCGGCTGCGGCGGAAGAACACCCATTACGGGACGGAATGCGGGAAAGACCTGCCGTGTTCACTACAGAGGAACATTTAATGATGGGACCCAGTTTGACTCCTCCTATGACCGGGGAGAGCCTCTGGAGTTTGTCTGCGGAGCCGGACAGATGATCAGAGGCTTTGACGCTGTAGTGGCAGATATGGAGCCGGGACAGGCAGTGGATGTGCATCTGATGCCGGAGGAAGCATATGGTATGCCGGATCCCAATGCGATTTTTACCATTGAGATTGCTCAGCTGCCTGGTTCAGAGGAACTGGAGGCCGGTCAGCAGGTATATCTGTCCAATCAGTATGGTCAGCCCTTCCCTGTAAAGGTTACGGCAAAGGATGAGACGACCATCACATTTGACGCCAATCACGAGATGGCAGGAAAAGAGCTGAATTTCCGGATTGAGCTGGTAGAAGTAAGATAAGATTTTTTCCTGAAAAGGAGATGATTTCTCCAGGAAAGTATCTGCAGAAGGAAAGAATCGGGACAGCCACAGGGCGGCATAGCTGAAACGTTATGCCGCCCTGCTTTTGCTCTTGCGTAAGCCAATCCGGAAGAAGGGGAATGAACAATCCTGATACAGTTATAAAAATACGGCAGGTGAAAGTGGGTTTCACCTGCCGTATTCTGGATTCCTGCCGGTATTTACCGGAGAGGAAAGGTTCGTTTGGTTATGAGTTCACTGCCGTACGGCAGTGAGATTTTTCACGCGGTAGCCGTCCAGAATAATCCGGTCGTCCTCCTGCCGGACATACATGGTGAAGTCCGGACCGAAAGAAAATGCGATTTCCCCTTTTTCGTTGGAAAAGAAGGGGGCGGACCCGTATCGCAGCATGGAAATGGAATATCCCTGAGAAGTTTCTTCCACAGTAAATTCCATGGAGGTTTCCGGTTCCCGGTAAAGACCCGGACGAAGGGCTCCGCGGGCGGGAGACAGGGCTTCCGTCATCGGAATGACCCTACTGGGAAGGCGGTACTGCAGCTTCCCTTCCTGAAAGAAGAGAGACTCCTCCAGTGTTCCTACCTGCCAGCCTCCGTGTTCGGTCGGAATCAGCCGGGTTTCTCCGTATTCCCGCTTCATGAAGAAAGAACCGTCCCGCTCCAGGATCTCCACAAACTGAGGATCGTCAGGACGGGAGGAGAGGAACCTCCCAGCCCGGGGCGCAGTCAGCCCTTCTGCCGGAATCTCCGGCTCCTCGCAGCCCGGAAGACCCAGTATCAGGCAGGCAGCCTGCTTGGCCAGCTTGGACATCAGAAGAGAGGTGGAGTTGCTGAGCATGATGATTTCCAGTTCTTTTTCGGGGATACAGAGCACATGCCCCCGGTAGGCGGCATCAGCGCCTCCGTGTTCATAGACAGTCAGTCCGTGGAGCTGGTGGGTCATCAGCCCGCCGCAGTATTCAGCCGCAGAGCCGTCCGAAAGAATGGCAGGAGCCTTCATCAGATCGATGATTTCGCTGTCAAATTTCTGCGGCCGGATGTATTCATCCAGCATCAGCCGCAGGTCCCTGGCACAGGTATTGACTGATGTGGGGCCGTAAAGGGAATAGTTCAGCGGATTATAGTAATAGGTACCGTTCCCCTCATCCTGATAGGAGTAAGCGAGGCCGGGGATAATCTGACTGGAGCTGCTTCTGACCATGGTATGGTTCATTCCAAGGGGCTCAAAGATCCGCCTGGCGGCAAACTCGGGAAAGGTCATCCCACTGAGCCGCTCGACGATCACGGCCAGCAGATGGAAGCCCATATTGCTGTACAGATAGGCGCTCTGAGGCGGGAAATTCAGATGCTTCTGCATTTTCAGAGAGGTGTTGACATCCTCCATGGTGATGGAATCATTGATCTTGATTCCTCTCATGAAGAGAAGCTCCCACTGGTCTCTCAGTCCGCTTACGTTATTCATGATCTGACGGACAGACACAGGCTCATCAAAGGAAATCAGATCGCCGGCATATTCCCGGATATCGCTGTCCGGATTCAGAAGTCCGTCCTTCCACAGCAGGAGAGCGGCCAGAACAGTGAACTGCTTGGAAATGGATGCCACGTGAAAGGTGGTGGACGGAGTGATGGGAATGTTATGCTCCAGATTGGCTAAGCCAAAGCATTTTTCATAAATATCCCTGCCGCTGCGGCGGATCAGGACCTGAACTCCCGGGGAGCTGCCCTTTTGCCAGGGCTGAAAAAGAGAATCAATAAGCTGTTCGGTATGGGATGTCATAAGCTGCCTCCGTTTCACTAACTTTAATGTTTAAATACGCGCCGGAACAGTTCCAGCCAGTTTCTGCCGGCCAGCTTTTCGATCCGCTGGGGAGAATAGCCGCGGCTGCTCAGAAAATCCAGAAATTCCGGAATGGATTCATGGCCTTTTACGATATCAAATGGAAATTCCGGGAAACGCTCCAGATCCTGTGCAGAACTCTGCTGAAGAAAGATATCGCAGAAATCAAAGCCAAGACCCACATGGTCTTCCCCCATGACAGAGAACATATGATCCAGGTGGTCGGCAAGAGAATGAACGGTAGCGAGGCTTCCCTGCTCGGATGCAATGATGCTGCAGCCGTTCAGGCCGGCCATGCCGCCGCGGGCGGCAATCTCTTTCATCTGGTTATCCGTAAGGTTGCGGTTGTTTCCGGCAATTGCCCGGGCATTGGAATGAGAAGCGATAATGGGGCAGGAGGTAATCTCGAGCACGTCTTCCACGCCCTCGTCGCTCAGATGGCTTACATCAATAAGCATGTGAAGGCGCTCGGCCTCTTTGACCAGTTCTCTTCCAAAGGGGGTCAGTCCCCCTTTTTTCAGATGTCCCAGGAAATCACAGCCGTCTGCGGCTGCATTCCGCCGGCTCCAGGCAAGCCCCAGTCCTCTGACGCCCAGCTGATAGAAGCCGTGGAGCGTGAGGCAGGAGGAGAGCGGTTCTGCTCCTTCAAAAGACATCAGAAATCCGATCTTTCCCTCTCTGGCTGCCTGCTCAAAATCAGACGCACAGGTGCAGAGCATGAGCAGATCCGGAGATTCCTCAATTTCGCAGTGAAGAGCGGCGGCCTGATCCATGGCGGTATCCAGTGCGCCGAAGGGCAGATACTGACTGTCCACAAACAGGGAAGCGACGATTCCCGTCACTCCGCCTGCTTTCAGCGTGGGATAATAGAGACGGCGGATCACTTCACGCTCTCCTTTTTTTCTTCTGACGGTTACATCGGAAAGAATATCAAAATGGCCGTCGATCATATATTGGATATTCATCATAACGGTTCCTCTTAATAAATTAATTTTGAGAAGTAGACAAGGCAGACCGCCTCCACATCGGAGGTGTTCAGATAGTTGTGAAGAGTTCCCTGGGGAATATAAAAACTGTCTCCTTCCCGAATGGTATAAATCTTATTCTCTATGTGCAGTTCCAGCTCTCCCTTCAGCAGAAATACACTTTCATCGTAGGTTGCGTGAGAGATCATCCGCTCCGTCACCCACCGGCCGGACTTCAAGTGAACGATCAGTCCGGTCATGTTGGCGTGGCTTCCTCCCGGAAGGGAGGAAGGGGTAAAGATGGAATAATCCACGTCTATTTCAGGGATCTTCATGGGAATCCAGTGGTTTTTGCGCATAACGTAGTCTCTGCCGGAAGGCGGTTCTTCCTGCGGCACTGCGCCTTCCTGTTCTTCGGGAGACTGTCCCATGATCAGCCATACCTCAGAGCATTCCAGATAGGAAGCGATCCGGCGCAGGGCGGTCAGAGAAGGCTGTTTCTGGTTTCTCTCCAGCATGGAAATGTAACCCACGCTGTAGCCGGTGTGATCGGCCACCTGCTTCAGAGTATATCCCTTCTGCTTGCGGGCGGTATACAGGCGGTTTCGTGTCATGTCAGAGGCTCCTTACGGTTCAGATTTTGCTGTTGGAAACAGCAGTGCGGATGCGCTCCAGGCCTTCCGTCAGCATGGATCTCGGGCATCCGATGTTCAGACGCATGAAGCTTCCGCAGCGGTCTGCGAAACGGTAGCCCGCGTTCATGCGCACATGAGCCTGCTCCAGGAAGAAACGGTTCAGATCTTCTTTTTCCAGGCCGAGAGCGGAGCAGTCCAGCCAGAGAAGGTAGGTTCCGTCCGGCGGATACACCTTGATCTGGGGAATATTTTCCCGGATGTAGTTTACGGCATAATCTCTGTTTGCCTCCAGATAGGAGAGCAGTTCGTCCAGCCAGTCCTCGGCCTCGTTGTACGCAGCAGTGAGAGCCGTCATTCCGAATATGTTGCTTCCCAGATCCAGGGCATCATAGACCCCCATAAAAGCATCTCTGAGACGCTTGTTCGGGATTACCACATAGGACTGGCACAGACCGGCCAGGTTAAAGGTCTTGCTGGGTGCATAGGCAGTGATGGTGCGCTGCATCATGTCTTCCGAAAGGGAAGCAATGGAAATATGCTTGTGTCCGGAATAGATAAAGTCGGCATGGATCTCGTCGGAAATTACAATGAGATCATGGCGCTTTGCAATATCTGCCAGACGCTGAAGTTCCTCAAGGGTCCAGACACGGCCGGCAGGATTGTGCGGATTGCACATCATCATGACCTTGCAGCGGCTGTCGATCTGGGATTCAAGAAGATCAAAATCAATGGAATATCTGCCGTTTTCGTCTTTCAGCAGAGGATTGTCAATGATTACGCGGCCGTTTTCCCGGATGCTGTTGTAGAAAGGACGGTAAACGGGAGTCATGATGAGCACCCGGTCTCCGGGATTGGTGAGAGCCAGTATGGACATGGACAGAGCGGGTACGACACCGGGGCTGAAGGCCAGCCATTCTCCGGAGATTTCCCATCCGTACCGCCGTCCTACCCATGAAACGATGGAATTGATAAGGCCTTCGCCATGGAAGGTATATCCGTAGACCGGGTTGGAAAGTCTCTTTTCCATGGCTTTCTGGATCTGAGGAGCCACAGCGAAATCCATGTCAGCTACCCACATGGGATGGATGTCCGGGGAACCATTGCTGTCCCATTTCAGGCAGTCTGTTCCGCGGCGGTCTATAATCGCGTCAAAATTGTAATTTCCCATAATAAAGTTCCTCCTGATAAAAAGTAATCGTTAAAAATGATATGCAGGATCAGGCTGACTGGCCTGCCAGAGCCGTAATGGCTGAAATGCCGCATTCCAGTTCATGCATGCTGCTGCAGACAACCTCTGCCTCCGTTCCGTTTACCCGGCGCACACCGGGGATCTGAGCGGCCATATCTGCCATGGCGGTACTCTTGAACTGTATGGAAAGGGTAAGGGGAGCTTCCACCCGATAACGGGGGATGGCTTTCAGATCCGAGCGCAAAACCTGCTTTACAGCCTCCACCGTATCTGCCCGCAGAACACTCTGGGGGCGGAACTTGGCTGCATAGCGGGAAAGAGATTCTTTGGTGACCACATAGCGGACCCAGGGCATCATACCCTGATCGATCAGCTGGGATTTCAGACCGGAATCCCCTACTACAAGGCCCACGGGAACACCGTATTCTCCGGCCAGAGCTGCGTTGGTTGTGGATTCATTCATGTAAGTGCCGTTGATCTTCAGACAGGAAACAACCCGTCCGTAAAAGCTGTGGTCCATATTGGCGAAAGGCTCTCCGGGGCCGGCATGATATCCGGCCAGAAATGCTACATCATAGGTCTCATCCAGGCAGGCCATCATAAACTGCCTTCTGGGTGAACCGCTGACCAGACTGATACGCTCATCCATCTGACTCAGTTCATCATAGGAAAGATTGGTGCCGCTTCCGTGGGAGTCGGATATGGTGATTTCTTCTATTTCATCATTGCGTTCGGATTCCTGGATTCCCTGGATGATCCAGCGTACCTGATTATGAAGGGAACGCCGGAAGGAGGGCACTTCTTCTTTTTCCTGGAAGGGAGCGGTGATTCCGGCCATGCCTTCCATATCTACGGAAATGTAGATTTTCATAATATACTTACCTCCTGCGTGAATTGTGATTGAGATGATGCTTTCATAATAAAATTGTGGACAAATAATAAATTATTATAAGCTCGAGACAAAATAAAGTCAATATATTGACAGATTGTACAAAAATAATTATACTATAGGTAAAATTATACTATAAGTAAAATTAAGAGTGCTTGCAGTTTTGCTCGAATCAAAAGGAGGAGATTAGTATGATGAAAAGAAAACTGGCATTGTTTCTTTCCGCAGCGATGATCGCGGCAGCTCTCTCGGGATGCGGCGGCGGATCTTCAGAGACAACGGCGGCAGCCACAGAGAGTCAGACTGAGGCGGCTGCAGGAGAGACAACGGCAGCAGTTGCAGACACCGAAGGCTCGGACCGTTATCTGGTATGGAGACTGTACCAGGAACCGAAGCAGTGGGATCCCACCAATAACTCCGAATCGGTTTCCGATGCGATTGTAAAACAGCTTTTTGAAGGACTGACCGTATCTACCGCAGACGGATTCAAACCGGGCATTGCGGAGAGCTGGGATGTTTCCGAAGACGGAAAGACCTATACCTTCCATTTAAGACAGGATGCAAAATGGTCTGACGGAGATCCGGTAACGGCTAAGGACTTCGAGTATTCCTGGAGAAGAATCTGTGATCCTTCCTTTGCTTCTGAAGCACTGCAGACAATGACGGATTACGTGCAGGGTGCTCAGGAATACTTTGACGGAACAGGAAGCTATGATGACATCAAGGCAACAGCTATTGATGACTATACCTTTGAAGTAGTACTGAAGAACGTAACTCCCTTCTTCCCCCAGCTGGTAGCGAACGATGTATATCTTCCCGTTAAGCAGGATGTGGTGGAAGCAGCCGGAGAGGGCTGGGAGAAAAAGCCGGAGACCTGCGTGAGCAACGGACCGTTCATGCTGGAGGAATACCAGGTCGGCTCCCATATGCTGTTTAAGAAAAACCCCAATTATTACGATGCGGATGCAGTTTCCATTCCCGGAATCAAAGCAGTGATCATTACAGATGACAACACCGCTTACCAGGCTTATCAGGCCGGCGAGATCGACGTGATGGATCACCTTCCTTCCGAGCAGATTCCGCAGATCGTGGCAGAGGATCCCAACGTGATCGTAAGCGCGGATACGGGAGCTCAGTTCCTGAACTTCAACGTGGACAAGGCACCGTTTGATAATGTTCATGTGAGAAAGGCCGTTACTTATGCGATCGACAGAAAGCAGCTGGTAGAGCAGGTGCTGAAAGACGGAAGTGTTCCGGCAAGCGGTTTTATTGCTCCTACCTGTGAGACGACGGAGGGCGGTTCCTTCCGTACCATGGAAGATGACGGATATCCTGCAGAGGAGTACGGCATCAATCCCCGTCAGGCGAATGTAGAAGCAGCACAGCAGGAGCTGGCGGAAGCCGGATATCCTGGCGGAGAGGGATTCCCCAGCGTAGAGCTTACCTATGCAAACAGTGATAAGAATAAGAAGACATGTGAAGCGATTCAGCAGATGCTGGAAGAGAATCTGGGCATTACAGTAACTCTGAGAGCAGAGGAATCCAATGTATTCACATCTACAAAGAATAACGGCAATTACCAGATGGCAACCGGAGGCTGGACCAACAGCCCATATGATGCGAGCGGACTGATCAAGCTCTTCTATTCTCAGAATGGTAACAACACTCCTCAGTGGAGATGGAAGGAATATATCGGAGCTCCTCATGACACCACATTAAACCCGGGCAACCAGGCATTTGATGAGGCATTTGACAAAGCAATGGCATCTCAGGGAACAGCAAGAGACGATGCCTGGAGAGAGGCTGAGGCGGCTCTGATGGCAGATATGCCGGTAGCCCCGCTCTATTATCCGTCCTTTACGGCACTTGTAAATCAGGACCAGGTAGAGAATGTGGAGCTGACTACGAGCAATTCGTTCATGTTTAAGCAGGCTGTTATCATTCAGTAAGCCGGCAGTTGATTGGAAGACCGCAAAGATGCGATTCTTTGCGGTCTTTTTATTTACAAGGGAGAAATGCATATGATTCGATACATTATCAAGCGGGTGATCTCTGCGATCATCACCATCTGGTTTATCATGACTCTGACCTTCATACTGATGAAGGCCATTCCCGGAGATCCTTTTTCCAGTGAGAAAATGGCGGATCCGGTGATCATTGAAAATATCAAGGCGAAATACGGACTGGACAAGCCGCTGATCGAGCAGTACGGAAAATATCTGTATGATTACGCACACGGAGATTTCGGAATTTCCTATATGAAAAAGGGACTGACGACCAATGACATCATCTCTTCAGGTTTCCCCTATTCTCTGAGAATCGGAATCTGGGCTTCCGTGCTGGTCCTGGTGCTGGGGATCTTTTTCGGAATCATTGCTGCTCTGAGGCAGAACAAGATCATAGACCGAGTCTTGATGATACTAGCCACGCTGGGGGCGACAATTCCCAGCTTCGTATTTGCCACAGGATTTCTGTTCGTATTCAGCAAGATCCTGGGCTGGGTGCCGTCCTTCGGTGTGGATAACTGGAAGGGCTACATCGGACCGGTGATCGTAAGCGCCCTGTTCTCTCTGGCCTATGTGGTGAGACTGATGAGAACATCCACGCTGGATGTGCTGAACCAGGATTACATCCGGACAGCCAGAGCGAAAGGCCTTCCGGAGTGGAAAGTAATGGGAAAACATGTGATGAGAAATGCGATTCTGCCGGTAGTCACCTATATCGGCCCCATGTTTGCGGCTCTGATCACAGGATCCTTTGTGGTGGAAAAGGTATTCGGAATTCCCGGAATCGGAAACCTGTTCACCAACAGTATCCTGAACAGAGACTATACGCTGATCATGGGTATTACCGTATTCTTCGCGGTGATTCTGGTCATCTGTATTCTGGTGGTCGATATTCTGTATGTGCTGATTGACCCGAGGATCAAATATCAATAAAGGTTGGGAGAGATAATATGAATGATGAGAGCATGAAGATTTCCTCCGAGCTCTGGGAGCCTCTGGAGCCGGAAGCGAAAGACGCGGAAAAGATAGAAAGGCCCAGCCTTACATTCTTCCAGGACGGCTGGAGACGGCTGAAGGCGAATAAGGTGGCAATGGTTTCCATGATCATTATCGCGGTCATCACCATTGGGGCCATTGTGATTCCCTGGTTCTGGCCTTATACCTATAAGGCACAGAATCTGGATCTTGCCAATATTCCTGCGGTGATGGACACCTATCCCCTGGAAAACGGAAAAAATATTTATGTAACACCTCAGTATACGGTGGTAGTCATGGATTCCAAGGGAAACCTGGAAGGCCTGGCTGAGAGCGGACGGAAAGATATGATCGGAAAGAAGAATTACTTTTCCGTGGACGGTCTGGAGATCTGCGTGGATTACAGCCTGTATTCCGAGGCTACGAAGGAGTATAAGAGCCTGGAGAAAAAAGTGGATGAGACCGGTATGGTCAAGGTGTCCGATGCTCAGTATCTGGTGGATTACTTTGCCCAGAACGGAGGCGGAGCGGAAGAGATCAGCTTAACGGAAGCCAGCAACATTCTGGAAAACAAAATGACCAGGGTGAAGGTGACCTGCGGAGGAGAAGAACTGACCGAACAGGTACGCCTGCGCAACCATACCTACCTTCTGGGAACAGACGGCCTGGGCCGTGACCTGTTTATCCGTATTGTATACGGAGCCCGGATTTCCCTTACCGTAGGTTTCTTTGCAGCATTCATCAACTTTGTGGTGGGTGTATTCTACGGAGCAATCGCCGGCTACATAGGAGGCGAGCTGGACAATATCATGATGAGAGTCATCGACATTCTGGATTCCATTCCCATGACCCTGTACGTGATCCTGATCATGGTAGTGGTCGGACCGGGACTGGTCTCCATCATTCTGGCTCTGGGTCTTACCTTCTGGGTGAAGATGGCCAGAATTGTCCGCGGCCAGGTTCTGACCCTCAAGCAGCAGGAATTTGTAAAGGCAGCTGTAGTGACGGGAGCCGATACAAAACGGATCATCATCAAACATCTGATTCCCAACATGATGGGGCCGATCATGGTAAACATCGCCATGCAGATCCCCAGCGCGATCTTCAACGAGGCATTTTTGAGCTTTGTGGGTCTGGGAATCTCAGCACCCATGGCTTCCTGGGGAACTCTGTGCAACGACGCTCTGGCAGGTATTTACGTATATCCCTATCAGATGGTATTCCCGGCCATTGCGATTTCCGTGACAATTCTGACGTTCAATCTGTTCAGTGACGGTCTGAGAGACGCCTTTGACCCGAAACAGCGCAAATAAGGAGGTATGAGAGAATGGCTGAGAGATTATTGGATGTAAGACATCTGCATACTTCTTTCTTTACTCATCTGGGAGAAGTAAAGGCGATCAGAGATGTGAGCTTTCATGTGGATAAAAGCGAGATCATAGGAATCGTAGGAGAGTCCGGAAGCGGAAAGAGCGTGACGTCTCTTTCTGTTATGGGACTTCTGGCCTATCCGGGAAAGGTGACGGAGGGGGAGATCCTGTTCAAGGGAGAGGACCTGCTGAAAAAGAAAAAGAGAGAGATGAGAAAGATCCAGGGAAACCAGATTTCCATGATCTTCCAGGATCCCATGACGTCTCTGAATCCGCTGTTTACCATCGGAAACCAGATCACAGAGGTGCTCCATACGCATAAAAAAATGGGAAAGGCGGAAGCGAACGAGAGAGCGGTAGAGATGCTCCGGATGGTAGGCATTCCGTCCCCGGAAAAAAGAGTCCGTTCCTATCCGCACGAGTTTTCCGGCGGAATGCGGCAGAGAGCCATGATCGCCATGGCCCTGTCCAGCGAACCGGACCTTCTGATTGCAGATGAGCCCACAACGGCTCTGGACGTGACGATCCAGGCCCAGGTGCTGGCTCTGATGAAGGAACTGAACGAACGTCTGGGAACGGCAACGATTCTGATCACCCATAACCTGGGCTGCGCATCCAGCATCTGTGACAGGATCCTGGTTATGTACGGCGGAAAGATCATGGAAGAAGGAACTACAGAAGAGATCTTCTACGAGCCCCGTCATCCCTATACCATGGGTCTTCTGAATTCCGTGCCGAAGGTCAACGGAGAACAGTCCAAGCAGAGACTGGTTCCCATTCTGGGAACACCGCCGGATATGCTTCACCCGCCGACGGGCTGTCCGTTCTATCCCCGGTGCAAATTTGCAGTGAAAGCCTGTGCTTCCATGGATGTGCCGGAATTCCAGCTGAGCGGAACCCACCGGGTCAGCTGCTTTATGTGCCATCCCGATGCGCCGGTAAAAGAAGAGTATGAGAAGCAGAAAGGAGGGATCCGTCATGTCTGAGAAGACGCTGCTGGAAATCAAAGATCTGAAAATGTATTTTGAAAACCGGAAGGGACTTCTGGGGAAAAAAATAGAATATGTGAAAGCGGTGGACGGCGTTTCCTTTACGATCCGACAGGGGGAAACGGTAGGTCTGGTGGGAGAGTCCGGATGCGGAAAATCCACCACCGGATATTCCATTATGAGACTTTACCGTCCTACATCGGGCAGTATCATCTATGACGGAGTGGATATTGCGGGAATGTCTGCGAAGGAGGTATGGCCTTACCGCAAAAAGATGCAGATGATCTTCCAGGATCCGTATGCTTCCCTGAATCCCAGAATGACGGTATCGGATATTATCGGAGAGCCTCTGGATATCTACCATCTCTGTGAAGGGAAGGAAAGGCAGGAACGGATCTATGAGCTTCTGAATACGGTAGGACTGGGAAAAGAACACGCCAGCCGTTATCCCCATGAGTTTTCCGGGGGTCAGAGGCAGAGAGTGGGAATCGCCAGAGCCCTGGCGGTCAATCCGGAATTTGTGGTATGTGACGAACCGATCTCAGCTCTGGATGTGAGTATTCAGGCTCAGGTGGTGAACATGCTGGAGGATCTGCAGGCCAGTCTGGGCCTGACCTACCTGTTCATTGCCCATGACCTTTCCATGGTCCGTCATATTTCCAGAAAGGTGGGCGTTATGTACCTGGGATCCCTGGTAGAGCTTGCCGAGACAGAAGAGCTCTATGAGCATACCCTTCATCCCTATACGAAGGCGCTGATCTCCGCAGTGCCGGAACTGGATCCGGCCATCAGCAAGACCAAAAAGGCACAGATGCTCACAGGCGACGTACCCAGTCCCATTGACACGCCGAAGGGCTGCAAGTTTGCATCCCGGTGTCCCTATGCCACCGAGAAATGTATGGAAGAACGGCCTGTATTCAAGGACGCAGGCGGCGGCCATTTTGTGGCCTGCCATTTGATCTGACGGAAAGAGCAGAGGAAGACAGCAGGAGGTTGGATTCATGAAATATAATTTTGACGAAGTCATAGACAGAAGCGGAAACCGTGCGGCGAAATATGACGAGCGGGTGAAAAACTTCGGTACGGATGACGTGATTCCGCTGTGGATCGCAGATATGGATTTCAAGACGGCTCAGCCGATCATTGACGCCTGTGTAAAGAAAGCGCAGGAAGGAATCTGGGGATATACGTCCAGACCGGATACCTATTTCCGGGCGTATGCGGACTGGCAGGAGAAGAGAAATGGCTGGAGGCCCGATGTATCCCTGTGCAGCTGGAGCCTGGGAGTGGTTCCGGCGCTTACGGCCATTGTACGCCTGTTTACGGGGGAACATGACAAGGTCATGATTCAGCCGCCGGTCTATCCGGAGTTTTATGATGTAAACGAAATGAGCGGCCGCCGGGTGGCGGAAAACAACTTTATAGAGAGAGACGGAACATGGGAGGTGGATTTTGAGGATTTTGAAGCAAAGGCCAAGGATCCGCTGGTAAAAATGTTCATTCTCTGCAATCCCCACAATCCTCTGGGAAAGGTGTGGACAGAAGAAGAACTGAGGCGGATGCTGGAGATCTGCTTTGCAAACGGAGTGCTGGTAGTGTCCGATGAGATCCATTCCGATCTGATCTTCCATGGGAAAAAGCATATTCCGGCGGCCATTGCCCTGCCGGGAGCGGACAAAAAGGTGATTACCTGCATTTCCGCCACCAAGACCTTCAATCTGGCGGGGCTTCAGGCTTCCACTACCGTATTTCCCAATGAGGAGATGAAAAAAATATTTGACAGCTACTGGAGCTCCATGGACATTCACAGAAACAATGCATTCAGCTCCGTAGCCATGGAAGCTGCCTTCAATGAAGGGGAAGAGTGGCTGGAGCAGGTGCTGGACTATATTTCCGGAAATTTTGACTTTGTTGCGGATTACTGCAAAAACCACATTCCCGCAATCAGGCCCACCATTCCGGATGCCACTTATCTGATTTGGCTGGACTGCCGGGCCCTGGGACTGGATGATGCTGCCCTGAAGGACTTTATGATCCGCAAGGCAAAGCTGGGGCTGAATCCGGGCTCCGGTTTTACCAGAAGCCTGACCGGATTTATGCGGCTGAATGCGGCCTGCCCCAGATCCGTGCTGGAGAAGGCGATGAAGCAGCTGGAGCAGGCAGTGAATGAACTTGTCCGGGAGGAAAGAATATGAATCAGCTGACAGAACTGATCAGAGAAGATATGCGGCCGGCTCTGGGGGTGACGGAGCCGGGAGCGATTGCATTTGCCGTATCGAAAGCCAGAGCGCTCACAGAAGGAGACATCCTTCTGGTGGAACTCACTCTGAACAGCGGCATGTACAAAAACGCCTTTACCTGTGGGATTCCCAACAGCCGCTTTATGGGCAATGCCTATGCGGCGGCTCTGGGCGCCGTGGCGGGAAAGCCGGAAAAAGGACTGGAATGTCTGGCAGATGTGACGGAAGCAGACAACGGGCTTGCCGCGCAGATGGTGAAGGACGGCAGGATCAGGGTATCTATGAGCGAGATCACCAGCCGTATTTTCATTGAAGCAAGAGTCAGGACTGAAAAAAACGAGGCGGCAGTGACCATCCGGGATTCCCATACCAATGTGGTAAAGATTCAGGTGGACGGGAAAACCGTGTTTTCAAAGGAAGAGACAGAAGAAGAGGGTAAGGAGCCGCTTCCGGCCATCCATTCCTTTACCCTGGAACAGATCGTGGAGTATGCCCGGACAGTCCCGGCGGAGGAAATTGCTTTCATAGAAGAAGCATATGAGATGAACTGCCGGCTGTTTGAAGAAGGACTGAAAAACGAACGGACTTCCTACGCCCGGTATCTGCTGGAGAAAAACGGAGGAGTGATCATCTCGGACGATGAGCAGAAGACCGCGTCCCTGCTGTGCAACGCAGCCATTGAAGCCCGGGTGATCGGGCTGGATTATCCTGCTATGAGCATAACCGGTTCAGGAGCCCACGGCATCATTGCTACCATGCCTCTTTACGGCGTGTACAGACACCGGGGACTGACGAAAGAAGCCCTGCACCGGGCAACGGCTATCAGCTATCTGATCTGTATGTATATCAAGGAATATTCCGGAAAGCTTTCCGCTTTCTGCGGCTGCGGCATTGCGGCTGGAACAGGAATGGCCTGCGGCCTGGTATATCTGTACGGCGGAGGTCCGGAGGAGATGAAACGGACCATTGATAATATGGCCAGCAGCATTACAGGCATGATCTGCGACGGCGGAAACCAGGGCTGCACCATGAAAGGAATCGTGGCAGTGGATGCTGCGTTTCAGTCTGTGGACTTTGCCATGCATGGGATCAGTATTGCTCCTGTACACGGGATCAACGGAAAGACGGCAGAGGAGACCATGCGTCATATGGGAGAGATTGCTTCCCCCGGCATGATCGGTACAGAAAAGACCATTGTGGATATCCTTCAGGAAAAAAGCGGAAGCGGTGAATAGTTCCGGCCGTTCAGCGCTTCAGATGTCCAAGCCCCAGATGGATCAGGAAGGCGCCCAGGGCGGCGGAAGCCACGTAGAGGAGATTTCCCGGGAAAATACCGATCGTTAGGGACAGCTGGTGGAAAACTGCCTGCTGAGACGGATGATAAGGGGAAATATAGAACATGGCGATATTGGTTTCCGGGCCTGCGGTCCAGTTGATGGCAAGCGCGATCAGACAGCAGCTGAAAAATATGGGAAGAGCGGAAGCATACTGCTTCAGGGACCTGCAGCTGTCAAAGGAAAAATGACAGAAAACCCCTATGAAGATCAGCATAAAGTGCCAGAGGAACCCGTGGAGAGTCAGGGAAACATAGGGATGCATGAGCCCGCTGGGCTCTGCCAGGGCCATGAACCCGCCAAGAAGGCCGAAATCCTGGAGGAAGGTAAAAACTGCAGGCCGGAGTTTTTCCGGAAGCACTGGCAGCAGAAGGCAGAGATACATGGGAATACTGCACAGCTGGAAGGGGAAATACCACCAGTCATAGGTCCCCGGATGGACGACAAAGGTGAGGAAAAGCTGTTTGTACAGTTCCCCTGCCGCCAGGATCAGACCGCAGAGAAAAAGACGCTTTCCGGCCTGCCCCTGTTTTCGGGAAAGAATCCGTGCCAGGCATAAGGCAAAGGAGATCCCGCACAGACTCAGCAGGATATGGAAAAGAGAGTAGGGCCTGGGCGGCGTCATGGTCCAGGCCGTCAGCTGCAGGATATTTTTCATGATTCATTTCTCCAGTCAGTAAAAGATACCTTCAGTATAGTGCAGGTTGCAGGGAAAAGCAAAGGGGCAGAAAAAAAGACAGGAAAAAAGGCAGCGGCCGGATCGTTGGATCCGGCCGCTGCTGCTGTCAGAAAGGACAGACCTATGCCAGGCAGAATACGACCACGGAGTCCGGTTCAGCCAGAGCGGGAATACTCTTTGAACTGGAAGAATAGATAACCAGCAGATAATGACCGGCAGGATTTCCGAAGAAGGTCTGGCCGTTGGGATAGGATACTACGGTGGAAGCCGCGGGGGCCAGCTGGAGCGTGCCGGAAGCATTGACCAGGTTTTCATCATAGTAGCTGAAGTCACACATCCGTCCGTCACTGTCCTTTACGACAGCGGTTACCCGGTATTGAGGCGGAAAAATCAGGGGAGCCGGAGCGGATGCGTCATAGAAGGCGGTTATGGAATCTCCGGCCTGAAGCTGTTCCTGATTGTAGATGTACGTGTAGGGAGTGATCACCAGATTGACCATACCCTGATAGGGCGTGGTGACGGAGACCATCAGAGAACATCCGCACCAGTTGTCCGTAGAAGACTGCATGGGTTCAATCTGGGAGATGGTTCCGGTGATGGGGAAAAATGAAGCCATGAAAATACCTCCATGATAGATTCTAACCTATTATATGGAGGCAGGCAGAAGGGTGTGAAAAAAACCGGAAAAAAGGGAGGAGCCGGCAGCCCCGAAGGGCGCCGGCAATTATGAAAAAGTTATTTTTTGTAGTCATTACCACTGATGCTACTGTCTTTACTATAGCGATGAATTATGAAGAGAGTATAGCAAAGTTATGAAAAGATTATGAATAAACCGTGAATAATACAACGGCAGAAAACAGCCGGCAGCGGTTATCTGGAACCGTAATGATAGGAATCCAGAAGCTGATTCTTCATATGCCACAGCTCGTTGGACAGATCCACATGGACTTCGTGAGGATTGACCAGACGGCGGGATTCCTCCCAGAGCGTATCCAGCTCTTTCCGGCAGTAGTCGCGGATCTCCATGACCTTGGGAGAATGATAGACACATCTGCCGTTCTGGAATACAGGAACCAGCAGCTCCCGGATGGTATAGGTGTCGGGGGCCAGCAGAGTCTTCTTCCAGGTCTCGATGGGATCAAAGAGCAGCAGGGAGTTGCGGGAATCAAAAGTCTCACTGGTAAGGCAGATCAGGTCTGCAATGATCTTGCCCGTGGATTTTTCATAGATTCGCTGGATGGTCTTGTCACCGGGATTGGTGATCTTTTCCGCATTCTCAGACAGCTTGATCTTGGGGATAAATTTTCCGGTGGTCCGGTCCTTGATGGCAGCCAGCTTATAGACGCCTCCGAAGGAAGGAGAGTCCTTTGAGGTGATCAGGTTGGTTCCCACGCCCCAGGAATTGATGGCTGCTCCCTGAAGCTTCAGACTGGCGATCAGGTGCTCGTCCAGATCATTGGAGGCGGAGATCACTGCGTCGGAAAAACCGGCGGCATCCAGCATTTTTTTGGCCTTCTTGGAAAGGTAAGCCAGATCCCCGCTGTCCAGGCGGATGCCGTAGAAGGAAAGGGGTATGCCGGCCTCTCTCATTTCCGTAAAGACCCGGATAGCGTTTGGAACGCCGGATTTTAAGGTGTCGTAAGTATCGACCAGAAGGATGCAGGCATCCGGATACAGGCGGGCGTAAGTGCGGAAGGCGGTGAGCTCATCGGGGAAGCTCATGATCCAGCTGTGAGCATGAGTTCCCTTGACCGGAACGTCAAACATCTGGCCGGCCAGGACGTTGGAGGTTCCCACGCAGCCTGCGATCATGGCAGCCCGGGCTCCGTAGATGCCTGCATCGGGACCCTGGGCGCGCCGGAGACCGAATTCCATTACACCGTCGCCTTCGGCAGCGTATACGACCCGGGCGGCTTTGGTTGCGATCAGGCTCTGGTGATTGATAATATTCAGAAGAGCGGTTTCAATCAGCTGGGCTTCCATGACGGGAGCAATGACCTTGACCAGGGGCTCTCTCGGAAATACCACGGTGCCTTCCGGAATGGCGTAGATATCTCCGGAAAATCGGAAATGAAGAAGGTAGTCTAAAAAATCCTCATGGAACATCCCGGTGGAGCGGAGATAATCCACATCGGCCTGATCAAAATGGAGGTTTTCCACGTATTCAATGACCTGCTCCAGTCCGGCACAGACAGCATATCCGTTTCCGTCAGGATTGTTGCGGTAAAAGGCGTCAAATATTACGGTTTCGTTGGCATTCTTTTCCATAAAATAGCCCTGCATCATGGTGAGCTCATAAAAGTCCGTCAGCAGTGTCAGGTTTCTTTCGTTCATAATGGTCCTCCTCAAGGTTCCGGATGCGTTTCCGCGCGCAGATTTTTTAGGTAGTATAGCACAACGGCGGGAAATAGCAAGAGAATTGATAAAAAAATAACAATGCTTTGGCGGGAAACAGAAATGCCTTGACATTTTCCGGGGGGAACTTTATACTGAAATAGTTAAATAATGGAAAGACTGTGAAGGAGAGAGTAGCGGTGCCGGAAAATGCCAGCGAGCCGGGATAGGTGGGAGCCCGGTATGAGTAGTGGCAGAAGCGAAGATCACTCCGGAGTTGCCGGCTGAAAGGAGTAAGCCAGGACGTAATTCTCACGTTACAGAGAACTCATATGACAGTATGCAGCATAGGTGGTAAAACGAAGAGGTTTGGAAGGCTTCGTCCTGAGTGTACAGGACGGAGCTTTTTTGTTATCGGCAAAGAGCTGAAAACAGAGAGCTCGGACGGAGCAGAACCCGCACGCGGAATCGCACGGCGGGGCCTTTTATGCTGCGGAAAGAGTAAGGAGGAAAATCATGTACGACAAAGTATCCACGGATCTCAATTTTGTGGACAGAGAAAAAAAGGTTGAGAAATTCTGGAAAGACAACCACATCTTTGAGAAAAGCATTGAGAGCAGAGCGCAGGGAACTCCCTATGTGTTCTATGACGGTCCGCCTACAGCAAACGGAAAACCGCATATCGGCCACGTGCTCACCCGTGTCATTAAGGATATGATCCCCAGATACCGCGCCATGAAGGGATGTATGGTTCCGAGAAAAGCCGGCTGGGACACACACGGCCTGCCGGTGGAGCTGGAAGTGGAAAAGATGCTGGGGCTGGACGGCAAGGAGCAGATCGAGGAATACGGTCTGGAGCCGTTTATTGAGCACTGCAAGGAAAGCGTATGGAAATATAAGGGGATGTGGGAGGATTTTTCCAACACGGTCGGCTTCTGGGCAGATATGGACAACCCCTATGTCACTTATCACAACAGCTTTATCGAGTCTGAGTGGTGGGCGCTGAAAAAGATCTGGGACAAAGGTCTCTTATATAAAGGCTTCAAGATCGTGCCTTACTGTCCCCGCTGCGGAACCCCTCTTTCTTCCCACGAGGTAGCTCAGGGATATAAGGATGTGAAGGAGCGTTCTGCGTTTGTCCGTTTCCGTGTAAAGGATGAGGATGCGTACATTCTGGCATGGACCACCACTCCCTGGACCCTTCCGTCCAACGTGGCTCTCTGTGTCCATCCTGACGAAACCTATGCAAAGGTGAAGGCAGGAGACGGAAAGACCTATTATATGGCTGAGGCTCTGGTTGATGCGGTTCTGGGCAGACTGGGCGAGTATGAGATTCTGGAGCGCTACAGAGGAAAAGAGCTGGAGCACAAGGAGTATGAGCCTTTATATGACTGCGCTGCTCAGGTGGCGGAGAAGCAGAGAAAGAAAGGCTTTTATGTGACCTGCGACACCTATGTGACTCTTACCGACGGTACCGGCGTGGTGCACATTGCTCCGGCCTTCGGTGAAGACGACTCCAAGGTGGGCAGAAACTACAACCTTCCGTTCGTGCAGCTGGTGGACGGAAAAGGAGATATGACGGCAGAGACGCCCTGGCCGGGAGTATTTGTAAAGAAAGCGGATCCCATGGTCTTAAAGGATCTGGAGGAGAGAGACCTGCTGTTTGACGCTCCCGTATTCGAGCACAGTTATCCGCACTGCTGGAGATGCGACACCCCCCTGATCTACTATGCAAGAGAGTCCTGGTTCATCAAGATGACCGCAGTGAAGGAGGATCTGATCCGCAACAACAATACCATCAACTGGGTTCCGGAAAGCATCGGAAAAGGCCGTTTCGGAGACTGGCTGGAGAATGTTCAGGACTGGGGCTTGAGCCGGAACCGTTACTGGGGAACTCCTTTAAATATCTGGGAGTGCGAATGCGGCTGCCAGCATGCGGTGGGAAGCATTGAAGAGCTGAAGAGCATGTCAAAGAACTGCCCGGAGGATATTGAGCTTCACCGTCCGTTCATCGACAAGGTGACCATTACCTGTCCGGAGTGCGGAAAAGAGATGCATCGTGTTCCGGAGGTGATCGACTGCTGGTTCGATTCCGGATCCATGCCTTTCGCACAGCATCATTATCCCTTTGAGAATCAGGACCTGTTTGAGTCCCAGTTCCCGGCGGACTTTATTTCCGAGGCTGTAGACCAGACGAGAGGATGGTTCTATTCTCTGCTGGCGATTTCAACCCTGATCTTCAACAAGGCTCCGTTTAAGAACGTAATCGTTATGGGCCATGTACAGGATGAAAACGGACAGAAGATGAGTAAATCCAAAGGAAATGCAGTAGATCCCTTTGACGCTCTGTCCACATACGGGGCGGATGCCATCCGCTGGTATTTCTATATCAACAGTGCGCCCTGGCTGCCCAAACGGTTCCACGGAAAGGCTGTTCAGGAGTGCCAGAGAAAATTCATGGGCACGTTATGGAATACCTACGCATTTTTCGTGCTTTACGGGAATATTGATGAATTTGACGCCACAAAATACGAGCTGGAGTATGATAAGCTGCCGGTAATGGATAAATGGCTGCTTTCCAAGTTAAACAGCACGGTGAAGACCGTGGACAGCTGTCTGGGCAGCTACAAGGTGCCGGAGGCCGCCAACGCGCTGCAGGATTTTGTGGATGACATGAGCAACTGGTACGTGAGAAGAAGCCGCAGCCGCTTCTGGGCAAAGGGCATGGAGCAGGATAAGATCAACGCCTACATGACCCTTTATACGGCTCTGGTGACCGTGTGCAAGGCAGCTGCGCCCATGATTCCGTTCATGACGGAAGATATTTACCAGAATCTGGTAAGAAAGATCGATGCAGCCGCTCCGGAAAGCGTTCATCTCTGTGATTTCCCGGCCGTTCATGAGGAAATGATCGACAGGGACCTGGAAGAGAAGATGGACGAAGTGCTGAAGGTGGTAGTGATGGGCCGCGCAGCAAGAAATACGGCAGCCATCAAGAACCGTCAGCCCATCGGACGGATGTTTGTAAAGGGCAAGGTGCTTCCTGAGTTCTATCAGGAGATCATAGAGGATGAACTGAATGTGAAGAAAGTGGAGTTCACCGATGATGTGAGAGCGTTCACTTCCTATACGTTCAAGCCGCAGTTAAAGACTGTGGGACCGAAGTACGGCAAGCTTCTCGGCAGCATCAAGAAAGCGCTTTCCGAGATCGACGGCAATCAGGCGATGGATACGCTCAATGAGGCAGGGGTGCTGACCTTTGACTTTGACGGCGGCCATGTGGAACTGACCAGGGAGGATCTGCTGATCGATATGGCTCAGAAGGACGGTTTTGTTTCTGAAGGAGACAACGTTATGACCGTAGTTCTGGATACCAATCTGACGCCGGAGCTGATCGAAGAAGGCTTCGTCCGTGAAATCGTGAGCAAGATCCAGACCATGAGAAAGGAAGCCGGCTTCGAAGTAATGGATCATATCGCTGTTTCCATGAAGGACAACGAAAAGATCCAGACCATTCTTCAGAAGAACGAGGCGGAGATCCTGAGCGAGGTTATGGCTGATAAGGCTGTATACGGACAGGTTTCCGGCTATACGAAGGAATGGAATATTAATGGGGAAAATGTAGTTTTAGGAGTAGAAAAACTTTCTGATTAAAAAATTAGGAGGCAGATATGTATCAGGGATTTGATAAGGAAACGTTTAAGAAAAGTGTGATCGCGAACGCCCGGAATCTGTTCCGGAAGACGATCGATGAAGTTACTCCTGCTCAGGCATACCATGCGGTAGCCTATGCGGTAAAGGACGTGATTATTGACGAGTGGATCGCTACACAGAAAGAGATCTTAAAGCAGGATTCTAAAAAGCTGTACTACCTGTCAATGGAGTTTCTCGTAGGAAGATATCTTGGAAACAATATCATCAGCATCTGTGCACAGAAAGAGGTAAAGGAGGTACTGGAGGAGCTGGGCTTTGATCTGAACATGATCGAAGATCAGGAAAGAGATCCGGCTCTTGGAAACGGCGGTCTGGGACGTCTGGCCGCCTGCTTCCTGGATTCCCTGGCGACTCTGGGATATCCGGCATACGGCTGCGGCATCCGCTACCGCTACGGAATGTTCAAGCAGAAGATCAAGGACGGCTTCCAGGTGGAGGTACCTGATGAATGGCTGAAGGATGGCTATCCCTTTGAGGTGAGAAGATCCGAATACGCTACGGAAGTGAAATTCGGCGGCTATGTGGATATCCAGTGGGACGGACACAAAAATATCTTCGTACAGAAGGGGTATCAGTCCGTTATGGCCATTCCCTATGACCTGCCGGTGGTGGGATACGGCAATAATGTAGTAGATACGCTGCGGATCTGGGATGCTCAGCCTGTGGACAGCTTCAATCTGTCTGAGTTTGACCGGGGAAATTACAACCGGGCTGTGGAGCAGGAGAACCTGGCCAATAATCTGGTAGAAGTACTTTACCCTAACGACAACCATTATGCAGGAAAAGAGCTGAGATTAAAGCAGCAGTATTTCTTCATTTCTGCCAGCGTACAGCTTGCTGTCCGCAAATTCAAAGAGAACCACAACAACATTTTCGAGCTGCCGGATAAGGTTGTATTCCAGATGAACGACACTCATCCCACCGTTGCTGTTCCGGAGCTGATGAGAATCCTGATGGATGAAGAGGGCTTAAGCTGGGAAGAGGCATGGGATATCACCACAAGAACCTGTGCTTATACCAACCACACCATTATGGCGGAGGCTCTGGAGAAGTGGCCCATCGAGCTGTTCTCCCGTCTGCTTCCCAGAATCTATCAGATCGTGGAGGAGATCAACCGCCGCTTTGTGGCTGAGATCCAGAAGGCATA
>CALWRQ010000032.1 GCA_944383965.1 uncultured Lachnospiraceae bacterium | reverse complement strand
ATGAAACCTGCGGAATAAAGGAATCCGTGCTGCCGGATTTCTTCTACAACAATGCGGCGGGCCTGCTGGGCCTGTAACAGGTGCAGGTGTCTGTATCCGCCGCCAATCAAAGTCAACCATAGGAAAAGGAAAGAGGAGGAACACAACATGAAAAAGGCATTAACAATCGGAATGGCACTCTGCCTGACCGCATCCCTGTTCGGATGCTCATCCGGAACAGAGGAGACCACAGCTGCGGCTACGACGGCTGCAGAGGAGAGCACGGCTGCAGAGACTGCAGAGGAGAGTGCAGAAGCAGTTTCCCTTGACGACTATGTATACGAGGGAGATCCCATTGAGATCCATCTGGGCGATATCAACAGCCAGTTCCCGCTGAATCTGGCTTACAATCTTGGATTCCTGGAGGAAGAGTTTGAGGGAAGCAACGTAACGTTTACCATGGACTACTTCCAGAACGGACCGGCTATTTCAGAGGCATTTGCTTCCGGAGACCTGGATTTTGCAGAATTCGGCGAGCAGGCAGCTATTTCCGGTATTTCTGCAGACTACGGCTACAAGATCATCGGACGGAACTGCGATACGGAGACCATGTATCCCCTGGTGACTTCTGTGGATATCACCAATGCAGAAGAGCTGAAGGGAGCCAAGATCGCCGTTTCCGTAGGAACCAGCGCTCACTACCTGCTTCTGACCTACCTGGAGTCCATGGGACTTTCTGAGAATGACATTGAACTGGTAAATACCAACGACACCGTGACACTTCTGGCTTCCGGCGAGGTGCAGGGAGCTGCAGACCAGCTGGCAAAATTCAGCTCCATGATCGATGCGGGCGAGGTTCACGTGCTTGCGGACGGATCTGCCAGCGAGACCTGCCAGATCAGTGCTTTTGTAGGACGGAATGAGTTCTGTGAGCAGTATCCGGAGATCACTGCAAAGGTTTTAAGAGCAGTGCAGAAGGTAGATGACTGGATGGCAGAGAGCGAAGAAAATCAGCAGGAAGCATTCTCCACTCTGGCTGAGATCACTCAGAGAGAAGAGAGCTGGTTCTCCACCATGTACAGCGGATCTAATTTCGGCGCAGATCTTACAGAGCAGGATCTGCGGGTTCTGGGAGAGGTTCTGGAATTCATGAAGGCAAACGACCTGCTTTCCAATCCGGAGATCACCATGGACGATATTCTCGATCTCACATACCTGGAAATTGCCGGATTACGGTAATAAAAAAGGGCTGGCGGGCTTTTGCTATGACAGATGGCAGCCCGCCAGTCCGCATATTTGAATAAAGGAAAGGAAATGGACTGATGTTCAATCTTAGATCAAAAAACAGTGCCGGACAGAGACGGACGCTCCTGTGCATTGCCATTGTATTCCCCATTCTGGTGATTCTTCTGTGGCAGTACGCCTCCTCCAGCGGACTGGTAAAGGCTTCCCTGGTGCCGGCGCCCCTTACGATTGCAAAAACTTTTGTATCCTACATCGAATCAGGAAAACTCTGGAAAAACTTAAGCGTCAGCTTCGGGCGCGTGGCCTGTGGTTATCTGATCGGGGCACTCTGCGGCGTGATTGCGGGCTTCCTGATGGGTCTGTTCAAACCGATCAATGCGGCCCTCAGCGGAATCGTCAGCGTCCTTCGCCCCATTCCTACCATTGCCCTGGTGCCTATCGTGATCCTGCTGGCAGGAATCGGTTTTGTATCCAAGGTCGTGATCATCGCTTTCGGTTCTTTCTGGCCGGTGCTTCTTAACACCATTCACGGAATACAGACTGTGGACGGAAAGCTGCTGGAGGTGGCCTATACGTATCGGATTCCTACGGGAAAGACTATTTTCAAGATCATCGTTCCCTCTTCCATTCCGGCGATCCTTACAGGACTCCGCCTGGGCATGAGCAGTGCCTGGATGAGCGTGGTGGCTGCGGAGATGATCGCCTCCTCTACGGGAATCGGATATCTGATCACCCTTTCCAGAGAGACGGCCAACGCCCGCGTAATGTATATGTGCGTACTGGTGATCGGTGTGATCGGTCTGGTGATCGACAAGGGCCTGACCCGGCTGGAGCATTATTACCTTGCTAAGACCCGTGGCAGCGTGGACGGCAAATAGAGAGGGAGGACCATATGGCAGAGAGTAAGAATATCCTGGAGATCCGGGATCTCCACAAGGAATTTTATATTAAGGGACAGCAGTTCAAAGTCCTGTCAGGAGTGAACCTGGAAGTTAAGAGGGGAGAAATGCTGGCGATCGTGGGAGCCAGTGGCTGCGGAAAAAGTACCATGCTCAAGCTGATCACCACTCTGGAGCCGATCAGCTCCGGTGAGATCCTGCTGGACGGAGAGCCGGTAAACGGTCCGTCCCCCAAGTGCAGCATGATTTTCCAGGAGGCCAGACTCTTTCCCTGGCTGACTGTGCGGCAGAACATCGAGTTCGTGATTCCGGATACGGTTTCCAAAGAAAAGAAAGCGGAGATGGTAGACTACTATACCAAGCTGGTCGGCCTGTCTGACTTTATCAACGCCGTTCCCAACCAGCTGTCCGGAGGCATGCAGCAGCGAGTGAGCATCGCCCGCGCGCTGGCGACCCGACCGGAACTGCTCCTTCTGGATGAACCCTTCGGCGCTCTGGACGCATTTACCAGAATGACCATGCAGCAGGAGGTGCTGCGGATCTGGGAGCAGGATAAGACGACGATGATCATTGTTACCCATGATATCGACGAAGCGATCTATCTGAGCAACCGGGTAGTGATCATGGGAAAGAATCCGGGTGTGGTCAAGAAGATTGTTCCCGTCGATCTTCCCTTCCCCAGAGATCGTACGGACAGTGAGTTCCTGAAGATCAGGGGAGAGATCATGAAAGAATTCTTAGGGACCTGATTAGAAAGAAATCCCGGCAGAACGGCACGGAAGTGCCGGACTGCCGGGATTTTTTGTGCCTGAAAAAAGCTTCAGGCCAGACCGATGGTCATGATCAGCGGAACGGTCACCAGGCAGAAAAGCGTGGTGAGAAAGACCACTCTGGCGGCCAGATCCGTATTGGTGTGATACTGTTCCGTAATAATCGTCACTGCGGAAGGAGAAGGAAGGGCGGAGGTCAGCAGGATCACTCCGGCAGCCATAGGCGCCATGCCCGCTCCTGCCGTGCGGAGAAACGCCAGGGTGAGAAGCGGGATCACAGCCAGACGGAGGGCGGTGAGCAGGTAGTTCCGATATCCCCGGAACATGGAGCGGATATCCAGTTTGGCCATGGACAGTCCGACGACGATCATGGACAGTCCGGAAGTGATGGATCCAAGGTAATTGAGAGAGCTGGAGAGAACTTCCGGCAGAGTCCACTGATTGATATAAAAGATCAGTCCCAGCACGACCGCAATATTGATGTTGTTGATCAGCATTTTTTTCAGACTCAGCTTTTCCCGGATGGGGAAGCCGGTTGTGAGCATTTTGACTCCTGCGGAGAAAATGAACAGATTGGCGATCATGTTCATGATGGACATGAGAAAGACACCCGGGCTCCCATAGAGGCTCAGAGCCAGAGGAAGACCCATGAAGCCGTTGTTGGAGTAGGAGGCCACGAACAGCCAGATTCCCCTCTCTTCCTTCGGGATCCGGCAGAGATGTACGGCCGCCAGTCCGATCAGGGTGGAAATCCCGTAAAAGATCAGGGAGAACAGAAGGATCTCCCACCCCTGCTTTAAAAGCTGGGGATCGTATTCCATCTGCATGGCGTTGAATACGGTGGCGGGCATGGTTACTTTTACGATAAATCCGGAAAGACCGGAGGCATAGTCCGTACTTACGATTCCCTTTTTTCCCAGAAAGCAGCCCAGGAAAATGAGGAGAAACAGGGTCAGTACGCTGTTTAGAATGATCTGCATGGGACAAAAGCTCCTTTCAGCGGTTTTGAAATAAAATCCGTGGCCTATTGTACTCCAGGGTCAGGCGGTGTGCAACAGGAAAATAAAAAATTTTATTTCCCCGGTTTTTGTGTTACCATAGAAAAAGAAAGGAGGAACGGCCGGTGGAGGAACTGACAAAACGGGAGATGGAGATCCTGCTTCTGCTCCTCAGGGAGCAGGACTGGGTGACGGGAGAAGAGATATCCAGACGGCTGAATATCAGCCGGAAGACGGTCCAGCAGGAGATCAGGAGAATGGAGACCGTGCTGGGAGACAGCCTCTGTGCCGGACAGAAGAAAGGCTACCGGCTGGAGCGGCTGCCGGAGGAACAGCTTCGGGAGATCCTGTCTGAGCTGGAGGAGAATGAAGAACACTACAACATGAAGGACCGCACCTCCGTGATTGCCCTTTATCTGCTGTTCCAGCAGGATTTCGTGACCATGGACCGGCTGGCGGAGTGCTTTTTTCTGTCAAAATCCACCGTATTTTCTGAGATCAAAACACTGAAAAGATGGATGGGACGGCAGGGAGGAATCGCTCTGGAGGTTTCCGGAGTCCGGGGAGTCCGGGTTCTGGGACGGGAGCAGGACCGCAGGTTCCGGTGCGCCACCTTCTGTATGCCCGGAATCCTCCGGCAGATTCCCCTGGAAGAGGAGGAACTGTGCCGGTACGAAACGGAGCTGTCAGTGATCCGAAGAGAGCTGGGAATGGGACTGTCCCGATGCGGTTTCCTGATCTGCGGAGAGGATTTCGGAAAGGCATGCCGCTATCTGGCGGTAAGTCTGCTGAGGGACCGGCTGGGATTTTCCATGGAAGAAGAGAACGGGAGGCAGAAGGAAGGATACGGGCCGGAGGAGAAAGCCGTGAAAGAGATCCTTTCCGCCCTGGAGCAGGCTCTGTCCTGCAGGTTTTCCGCCAAAGAGGCTGCCGGTCTGGAGGAACTCCTGGCCTGTTCCAGGACTCCCGGAGGAGACAGGGATCCGGGAACGGAATGGGAGGAACTTCCGGGGCAGGCACGGGAACGTGCGGAAGAAATGCTGGAGAAGCTGGAAAGTGCTCTGAGGGAGATCCTGGGCCTTTCCCCGGGGCATCGGCTGTTTGGCAGCAGGGAACAGTTTTTCCGCCATCTGATCCGGATGGAGCGGCGCCTCAGGTGGGGGCGGAACGCCACGAACTATTATGATAAGGAGCTGGCAGCAGCCGGTCCCCTGGAAACCTATGCGATGGAACTGGCCTGGCGCCGGGCCTTCGGACGGCGCCTTCCAAGAGCGGAGCTGATGTTTCTTACGGCCTATCTGGATCCGGAGCTTACACAGGAGCAGGACGGAGTCCGGGTGCTGCTGGTGAGCAACCAGAGCGCGGGCATTACAGACAGGCTGGAACGATTTGTCCGGCAGAGTCTGACCTGCGGAGTGAGCGGGTTCTCAGCAGAGCCGGTATATCTGTTTGAAGCGGAAGGGGGAAAAACAGAGGAAAACTGCCTGGCGCTCACCACGGAAGGGGAGACCGCGCTGCTTCATCCGGAATTTATCCAGATTCCAGTGGTGCTTCGCACCCGGGACAGGAAACGGATCCGGCAGCTCATGGAAGAGTGGGAGACGGAAAGAGAAGAGCGGGAAGCGCAGAGAATCCTGAGCCGATACGGGAGAAAGGCCCGGAGGCTGGAAGGCGGGGGACGGCTTTCTGATCTTCTGGAGTCCATAGGATGGGATGGAGAGGAATGTTCGGTCAGCCCGCTTCAGGACGAGCTTTTATACCTGTGCCGTTTCAGAAAGGACGAAGAGCCTTCCGTCTGTCTTTATCTTCTGGAACGTCCGGCGGATGTGGAGAGAAAAAATGTACGCCGTGTTCTGGCCGTGAGCTGGAACGGAGAGAGGGAAGGAAGGGCTTCTTTTTTCCGGACGGTCAGTCTCCTGCTGTCAGAAGGAAGTTCTGTTCAGAAAAGGTTCCTTTAAAAGCGGGCATGATTTGAATGGAATTATTTCCGGGGTCAGGCTAGAATAAAAACATGAAACAGAAAGACCGAAACAGAGGTAAGGAGGAAAGACAGATGGAAGAGAGCAGACAGACAGGATTCCCTGAGGGCTTTCTCTGGGGAGGAGCAGTGGCGGCCAATCAGTGTGAAGGCGCATGGCTGGAGGACGGAAAACTGCCTAATGTGACGGATGTGATGGTAGGAATCATCCGGGACAAGGATCATCCCGGACTGGCCTGGGATGAAGAAACCGGAAAATGGAAGATGGCTCTGGATGAAAACAAGGTGTATTTAAGCCATGAGGGAATCGATTTCTATCACCGCTATAAAGAGGACATCGCTCTGATGAAGGAGATGGGCTTCAAGGCATTCCGTACCAGCATTTCCTGGGCCCGGATTTTCCCGAAGGGCGATGAGGAAACGCCCAACGAAAAGGGACTGGAGTTTTATGACCGGCTGATCGACGAGCTGATCGCCGCGGGTATGGAACCGGTGATCACTCTGAGCCACTATGAGACACCCCTTTACCTGCTGACGGAATACGGCGGCTGGACCAACAGAAAGCTGATCGGATTCTTTGAACGGTTCGTGAGAACGGTGCTGGAGCGTTACAAAGGAAAAGTAAAGTACTGGATGACCTTCAACGAGATCAACAATGCGTTCAAGATTCCGTTTGCCGCCGCAGGCGTGATCGGCAGACATCCGGAGAAGGATTCCGGCCCCATGGACGGCGTTACGGACGGAGACATCTACCAGGCATGTCATCATATGTTTGTGGCCAATTCTCTGGCAGTCAAGGCATGCAGAGAGCTGGATCCCCAGGCGAAAATGGGTGTGATGTGCAGCTTTTCTCACCTGGCGACCTATCCGCTTGACTGCAGTCCGGAGAATGCATTCGGAACCCTTCAGTTCAAGAGAAACGCATGGTTCTTTACCGATGTGATGTGCCGGGGACACTATCCTGCCTACATCGATCGGATCTGGAGGGAAAAGAACTGCAGACCGGTTATGGAAGAAGGAGATCTGGAGCTTCTGGCTGCATATACCAACGATTATATCGGCTTCAGCTATTACCGCAGCGCAGTGTTCAGCGCAGCGGATGAAATGAAGGCGGATACGGGCGGAGCAGTAGGAGTGAAAAATCCGTTCCTTACCAAAACGTCTCCTGCACCCTGGTGCTGGCCCATTGACGCAAAGGGATTCCGGTACGTATGCAATGAGCTTACCGACCGGTATGAGCTGCCGATTTTCCCGGTGGAGAACGGAATCGGTCTGGACGAGACTCCGGATGAGAACGGAAAAATCGCCGATCCGGACAGAAAAGAGTATCTGGAAATGCACGTGAGGGAACTGAGAGAGGCCATTGCAGACGGCTGCGACGTGATCGGCTATCTGTGGTGGGGCCCCATCGATATTGTATCTGCGGGAACAGGCGAGCTGAAAAAACGTTACGGATTTATTTACGTAGACCGCAACAATGAGGGCGAAGGTACTATGGACCGGAGCAGAAAAGAGTCTTTCACCTATTTCCGTGATCTGATCGAGAGCAACGGAGGAATTTTATCCTGATTATAATACAATAAGGTAATAAATGCTTCAGGGCAGGGATTCCCGGGAATCCCTGCCCTGAACGTCTTTCGGCTCCGGGATCCGCATAGGATTTACGGGAGGTGATGGGAGTGGAAACGCCCAGGTCATTCAGCTATGTGGAAATAGACGGAAAGCAGGTCCTTTTCAGCGAACTGGACCGGGAGGAACAGGAAAGAATCGCATGCTTCCTGATGGATCAGTTTATGGAATGCTTCGGATACAGAAGGGAGGAAAGGGAGAAAAAATAAAAGGCGGGGAAAAATTCTGGTAATTTATGGAAACAGGCCGAAAGAACAGGTAAAATCAAGGTAAAGCTTGGGAAGGTATATTGAAAATATATGGTTTTTTGTATATAATGGGGATTAGTTTAACGGAAAGGGTAACAGTTGGAAACGCTGTTATCACAGAGGGGGAACAAAACATATGACAGATGTGCTGCTGACAACAGAGAGCGGTTCCGATCCGTCTGAGGAGATCATCCGGCAGACCGGACTCCGGGTGATTCCCATGGGAGTGGCAGTGGGAAATGAACTTCGCAAGGACCGGACCTTTCCGGTGACGGATGTATTTGCAGAATACCGGAGGACAAAAAAGGTTCCTACCACCTCTGCTGTCAATCCTCAGGAATATATTCAGTTTTTTTCAGAACTGAGAAAAGAAAGGCCCGAGGCGGTGATCTTTCATATTTCCTATACTTCCAAGGCCTCCTGTACCTGCCGGAATGCAGAACTGGCGCTGCGGGAACTGGGAGACCGAAATATTTATCTGATTGATTCGGAAAATGTATCCGGAGGGATCAGCCTGCTTCTGCTTCGGGCGGCGGAAATCCTGAAAACGGCGGATGACCCTCAGGAAGCGGCAGAAAAGATCCGTCAGGAAGCGAAAAAAGTAAGAGTGGTCTTTCTGCCGGATACGCTGGAGTATCTCAGGGCAGGCGGCCGGGTATCCAATGCGGCCTATCTGGGTGCATCTCTTCTGAGCGTGAAACCGCTGATCCGGATTGAAAACGGAGAACTGAAGGCATCTAAAAAATACAGGGGAAAGATGGAGAAAGTGGCATTTGAGGTTCTGGATGATTATTTCAGAGAAAACTGCCCCGATCCTTCCCTGATGATCCTTTTTTACGTGGAAGGTTTTTCCGGGGAACTGCTGGAAAAGCTTAAGAAAGAGACTCTGAGGCGGGGAGTGAGACAGGTGATGACCTTCCCCATCGGATGCGTGATTTCCTGTCACGGAGGCCCCGGAGCCTTTGGAATCGCAGGAATCAGGGAGGATTGACAATGGAATGGTTGGGAGGAAGTCTGGCTTTCATCCTGTTTTTTCTGTACGACTGGAATCGGGTTTTCTGGAAAAAAAAGTGGATGAACGGTTTTTTTTCTGCAGGCTGTGTGATCCTGACAGTCATAGGAGGAACATTCATTGCTGACAGCGCGGCAGCCGGACTTTCCGCGAGACTTTTGTGGCTGGTGCCGGCGGCTGTCAGCCTCTGGGCTCTTCTTTACGCTTTGTTTTTTGCCCTGCCCTTTGACGATACCTACAGAAAAGAAGCGGAAGGACATAAGGTATGCCGTAAGGGAATTTACGGAAAGAGCCGCCACCCGGGGCTCCCGGCATTCTTTTTCTGTTTCCTGTTTCTGGGACTGGCAGCGGGAGAGAGGCAGCTGGCTCAGGGAATGTTTTTTTCTGTTCTGAACCTGCTTTACGGGTGGTATCAGGACCGAATCATTTTTGTGAGAGAATTTTCTGATTACGAAGAATACCGGAAAGAGGTGCCGTTCCTGATACCGGCAGGAAGAAAGGCAATACGATGACATTCGAGGAAAAGCTGAAAAATAAAGAGTACAAACAGATCTGGCAGGAATACTGCGGATTTCTGGATCTGTCCATGGACCAGTATATGGAGATCCAGAACCGGCTGTTAAGAGAGCAGATCGATCTGTGGTGCGCTTCTCCTCTGGGACAGAAGATCACAAAGGGAAAGAGGCCGGAGAGTATTGAAGAATTCCGCCGCATGGTTCCGCTCACTACGTACGATGATTATGCAGATGTGCTTCTGATGAAGCGGGAGGAGATGCTTCCGGAAAAGCCCATCATCTGGATCCAGACCACATGGGAGGGCGGAAAGCATCCCATTAAAACGGCTCCCTATACGAAAGGCATGCTCCAGACCTACAAGACCAATGTGCTGGCCTGCATGATCCTTTCCACCAGCAGCAGGAAGGGAGAGTTTGATATTGAACCGGGCGACACGTTTCTTTATGCTCTGGCTCCTCTGCCTTATACGACCGGGCTGATCCCTCTGGGACTGAAGGATGAGATCGATGTGGAATTTCTTCCTCCGGTGTCCGAGGCGGTGAATATGACCTTCTCAGAACGGAACAAGAGAGGGTTCAAGATGGGAATGAAAAAGGGAATCGATTTCTTTTTCGGCCTGGGAAGCGTGGCCTATTATGTGAGCCAGAGCGTGGCGGCCATGTCGGAAGGGGGAAGGGGCGGTTCCAAGTTAAAAAAGATGCTGTCCATGTCTCCGTCCATGGCGATCCGGTATATGAAGGCAAAAAAGACCTGTGAGAAGGAGAACCGGAAGCTGATGCCCAAGGATCTGTTCACATTGAAGGGATTCGTGTGTGCGGGAACGGACAACCGGTGCTACAAGGATGACCTGGAAGATATGTGGGGAGTACGGCCCATTGAGGTGTTTTCCGGTACGGAGCCCAGCTGCATCGGAATTGAGACCTGGAGCCGGAACGGCCTGTACTTTTTCCCGGACACCTGTTTTTACGAGTTTATGCCGGAGGAGGAGATGCGGCGCAATATGGATGACTCCTCCTATATTCCCCGTACGGTATGCATGGATGAGGTACAGCCGGGAGAGGTGTACGAAATTGTTCTTACAGTACTGAAGGGAGGGGCTTTTGCCAGATACCGGGTAGGCGATATGTACCGCTGCCTGGGACTGACCAGCCGGGAGGATGAGACCAGAATTCCCCGTTTCGAGTACATAGACCGGGTTCCGGACATCATCGACATTGCCGGATTTACCAGAATATCCAAAAACTCCATTGAGAATGTGATCCACCTTTCCGGACTGGGGATCCGGGACTGGACGGCGCTTAAGGAATTTACTCCGGATAAAGGAAGACCCTATCTTCATCTGTATGTGGAACTCACCCCGGATGCGGCGGTGCATTCTGCAGTGAGTCAGAAGATTCTGAAGGAGCATCTGACGATTTACTTTAAATATGTGGACCAGGATTATCATGATCTGAAACGGATCCTGGGAATGGACCCTCTGGAAGTGACCATACTGAAATGCGGTACGTTTGAAAATTACCGGAAGTACAGGGGAAAGCAGCTTCGGCGCATCAATCCGGACATTCATGATGTGAAAGAGATGGTGAAGATGCAGGAAGAGCTTTGGGGACAAAGGAGACATCAGAGATGAGCAGTTATGTATTTATATCGCTGTCAGCCCTGTACTGCTATGTGTTTTTTCTGGCAGTATTTTTACCGGCAAAAAAGACAAGGCTGATCTGGAACTTTATTTTGGTCCTGCTGACCATGATCATGTGGACAGGCGGGTCCCTGCTTATGAGACTGCAGGTGCTGCCGTCCTACCGGTTCTGGTTCCATGTGTCCCTGGCGGGCATCTGGCTGCTGCCGTATTCCTATTTCTGCTTTATCAGAGAATTCTGCGGTATGCCGGCGAAAGCCGGCTACCGTCTGTGGGGTGTGCTGCTGACCGGGGGCACCCTGATCAACTGCTTTACGGAGTGGTTTTTAAAGGCCCCCGCACTGGTAGAGGAAAACGGAAACGTGGCTTTTGTTTACCACATGGGATGGCAGGTCTGCATTATGTACGGAATCTGCGTGGGAGCGGTGATCCATATGTTTCTGCTGGTGTACCGGGCCGGAAGAAGGGATCCGGAACGGGCGGGAAAGCTGAGAGGACTTCTGCTGGGAATTGTGATCCTGCTTCTGGGAAATGTGGGCATCAGCGTATTCAACAATTTCCCGGTGGATATTCTGGCAGGGGTGTTCAATGCGGTGATCATGCTGTACAGTCTGTACAGTCTCCGGCTGTTTACTCTTACAAGTATCGGTTCCAGGGGAAGCTGCTATGTGCTTGCCATTGGCGTGAGCATTATGGCATTTTACAATCTGACCCAGTCCATGAACGAAATGATCCAGATCTGTATTCCGGCTATGGAATCGGTGAGCGTCATGGTGGTTGTGGTGGTGACCATGGCTGCCACATGGATCATTTACCTGGCAATGAAGATGCTGTTTGAACGGATCTTTATCGGCGAGGAAGCCAGCCGGACGGAAAAGCTCAGCGAGTATACGGCCGCTGTTTCCTCCAGCCTGCGCATGAATGAGATCTTTCAGGCCATGATCTCCGTTCTGGATCAGACCCTGAACGTGAAGAAGGCGTACATGTGCGTGGAAGATGAAGAGGGACGCTATCCCATGGTCTACAGCAGCAGTCCTCTGGATGACCGGCGTTTTTTCATGACGGCAGACCATCCTCTGGTGGGAATCATGAAAAGAGAAGGGGAATGCCTTCTTCTGAAGGATTTCAAGAGAACGGTGGCATATAAATCCCTCTGGGAAGAGGAAAAGGAACAGCTCAACAGTATGGGGGTGGAATGCTTCCTGCCTCTGAAGGATAATCAGGAGCTGGTGGGAGTGGTCTTTCTGGGAGCAAAAGAGGGAAAGAAAGGGCGGAAAGAACGGTTTAACGGAGACGATATGAGCCTTCTCAAGTCCATTCAGTCTGTGAGCTCCATTGCGGTGAAAAATTCCCGCATGTACGAGCGAACCTACAGAGAAGCCTGCACGGACCGTCTTACCGGACTGCTGAACCGGGAGCATTTCCTCAAGCAGGTGGATGAATGCTACGAAAAGTGCCGGAATACGTCCATGGCCATGATCATTTTCAATGTAGATGACTTCAAACTGTACAATCAGCTCTACGGAGATCAGGAAGGGGATGAGGCGCTTCGCCATATTGCTCATATTATCAGCGGAACCGTGGGGGAGAGCGGGTATGCTTCCCGCTATAGCGGAAAGGAATTCGCCGTGCTGCTGCCCGAATATGACATCTTTTCCGCCAGAGGGCTGGCAGAGAATATCAGCCTTCAGATCAACGACATCAACCGTCAGAGGAAAGAAGAAGACACCTATCTGAAGTCTCTGACCGTGAGCTGCGGAATCTGTGCAATCCCCTATGCAGCGACTACGGTGAGAGAAATGATCACCAACGCCGATCTGGCCGTATATCATGTGAAGAAAACAGGCAAGAACGGCATTATGGTGTATTCCGACCAGTTTATCAGTGAAAAATCGGGAAGTGCGGTGAAGGATCAGCACTGGAGCCGTTATGAGGAATACGCCCCCACGATCTACGCACTGACAGCCGCCATCGACGCAAAGGATCACTATACCTTCCAGCATTCCAAAAACGTAGGGTACTATGCGGAAGAACTGGCCAAAGCAACGGGAGCCAGCAAGGAATTCCAGGAAATCGTCAAGGAAGCCGGCCTGCTTCATGATATCGGAAAGATCGGTATTCCGGAGCGCATTCTGAATAAAAAGGGAAGGCTTACGGATGAGGAGTACGATGTGATGAAGAATCATGTGGCTTCGTCTGTGGAGATCATCCGCCATCTGCCGCTTATGGATTACGTGATTCCTGCGGTGATCGGCCATCATGAAAGATACGACGGAAAAGGCTACCCCAGAAGAGTAGCCGGAAGAGACATTCCTCTGGCGGCACGGATCCTGTGTATTGTGGATTCCTTTGACGCCATGGTATCCAAACGATGCTATAAATTCAGCATGCCGGTGAGTGAAGCCATAGAGGAGCTGGAGAGAGGAGCGGGAACGCAGTTCGATCCGGAGCTGGTTCCTGTATTCTGCGATATGATCCGTACGGGAAGACTCATACCCATTACCGACGACGGGGGCGTGGAGAGTCAGGAATTCTGACAGAAGGCTACTTTGCCTGGTGGTTACGCCCCTGATGTATCATCTCCATGAGACGGAGTTCGTCGGTGATGACCAGGCCGTCTTCCGTGCGGCGCAGCAGACCCTGATTTTTCAGATTGCCTGCGATCCTGCTGACGGTAACGGGATGCATCCCCAGGTACTTGGCGACTTCTGTAAAGGTGAATACCTTTGGAACGAGAGCGGTGGAGTCCCGATGGATACGGCAGCTGAGAAGCCATTCACAGAACAGGGTTTCCTTATCCACGTCCTGCGTGTGCTGAACCTTGTTGATGATTTCCAGGTAATTTAAGGATGTGGCCTCCAGGACCGCATTGGTAAAAATAAGATTTTCATCCAGGAGCCGGCAGAACACCGGCTCTTTCATTGTGTAGTAAACGCAGCCTGTCTTGGCTGTCAGCCAGAACGCTGATATGGGGAGAAATTGATTGATCCGGCTGGGAAAACGGTACTTGTTGGCCAGAATTTCCGCAAAACCGATGATGCGGTGCTCATTGAAATACAGGAAAACGGTTTCTTCGCCGTTTTCGTTGATGGAAGTAAGAGCGGCTACTCCCTGATCCAGAAAATATGCCTCGCTGCTGGATTTCAAAACCGTAGGATCGTAGATAAACTGATTCTTTTTCTTTTCCTGGCGCGTTCCGTAGGCAAGGAACAGCTCTCTGATCACTTTTTCGTCCATATTCTGTAATTCTCCCCTGGTTGCTCAAAACATTCAAACTATGGATACTATAGCATAGAACCATTTTTTTTTCCACATATTCCAATATTCTTAACCGCCGCTATTGGTTGTAAGAAAAAAAGAATGTTAATATAATAACAAATTTGTTCTTGGGAGGTTTTTCTTATGCCAAAGAAAAAGGTAGAAATGGTTTATGTACATTTCCTGATCGGCCTGGCGATCATGTTTCTGATCCGCTGGCTGCCTATGGATCTGCCTGAGATCACTCCGGTGGGAAAGCAGATTCTGGGAATTTTTATCGGTACTCTGTACCTCTGGACAACGGTGGATCCGGTATGGTCCAGTTTGCTCTGCATCTTCATGGTAGGTGCATCGGATTACGGTGCCATGGGCGCTGTGCTGAACACCACGTTTGGTAATCCTACGGTGGTTCAGGTGTTTTTCCTGATGATCATCATGAACAGCCTTCAGGTCAACCGTCTGAGCGCCTATATCGGCCGGTTTTTCCTTACCAGAAAGATCATCATCGGACGCCCGTGGGCCTTTACTGCCGTGCTGTTCATCGGCTCCGTGCTGATTGCGGCGTTTGTGGGCTGCTTTGCTCCGATCTTCCTGTTCTGGCCGATCCTGTATGATATTTTCCAGGATATCGGGATGAAGCCGAAGGAGGCTTATCCCACGATCATGGTGATCCTGATTGCCGTAGGAGCAGCCATCGGCTTCCCGGTACCGCCTTATATGAGCAACGGTCTGGCGCTGATCTCCAACTATTCAACGATCACCCAGAATATTCTGGGAACCAGTGTGGTGATCAATAATGCCCAGTGGCTCATGGTAGCGCTGATGTACGGCTTTGTAGCCGCGGCTGCTATCATTCTGTTTGCGAAATATGTGCTGAGACCGGATGTGAGCAAGTTAAAGAATCTGACGCTGGAACAGCTGAATAAGAATCCGCTGCCGCCCCTTACCATGAGACAGAAAATGGTGGCAGTGGTGATCGTGTGCTTCCTGCTGAGCATGCTTCTTCCCAGTATGCTTCCCACACTTCCCGGAATGGCCTGGCTCAGCGCCAATTCTGTGGGAACAGCCATTCTCTTTATGGTCATTCTGTCCGTGCTGCGCGCTGACGGAAAACCGGTCTTCAGCATCAAGGAGAATATGGACTCCTTTGCATGGGGCACGTATTTCCTGGTAACCTCCGCAATTCTTCTGGGCGGAGTGCTGACCAATGAGAGCACCGGCGTGATCGCATTCCTGAACACTCTGCTTGCTCCTGTATTCAAAAACATGACGCCGTTTGTATTCAGCGTGGTGGTTCTGATTGTAGGCTGTGTACTTACCAATATCTGTAATTCCCTGGTGATCGGAATGATCCTTCAGCCGGTGATCGCAACCTACTGCCTGACGGCGGGAGTCAATTCCGCTCCCATTGCTGCCATCATGAGCATCTTCGTGCTGGCCTGTGCCATTGCCACACCGGCAGCATCGCCTTTTGCCGCCATGCTTTTCGGCAATAAGGAGTGGCTGCGGGCAAAGGATATCTATAAATATGATGTGATGTTTGTACTGATCGAACTGGTACTGGTGCTGGCAGTAGGACTGCCGCTGGCAAACCTGTTCATCCACTGATCGCAGGATCAGACAAACACGGGATTTCGGGGAAAAGAGAACAGGACCCGGCTGGAACGAACCATTCCGGCCGGGTTTCTGTTCTTTAAAAAAAACATTTATTTGCTTGCGCACGCAAATAAATCATGTTAAACTGAACAGGAATTCATGCATGCAGCGGCATGCGGAAGGAGGCGGATCGTATGGATATGTACACGATCAAATGGCTGTCTGTGGCAGACCGGTATAAGAAAATGTATCTGGATAAAAAGCTGGGACCTCTGGGGCTGAACAGCAGCCAGTACATGTACGTGATTCGGGTCTGCGAATCGCCGGGAATTACCCAGGATCAGTTCATGATCAGTTTTTACGTCCATCCCAGCAATGTGACCAGAGCGATTCTGGCATTGGAAAAGGGGGGATTTCTGGTAAGGAAGGTGTGCGAGGAGGACAAGAGGACCTGCCGCCTGTATCCGACAGAGCATTCTCTGGAGATTTATCCCCGGATCAAGGAGGCGAGCCGGGAGACGAGAGCGGTGCTTCTTGAAGGCTTTTCTGAAGAAGAGCAGGAGCTTTTTGACCGGCTGCTGGAAAAAGCTGCCGGAAATATCATTTCCAGGGTAGGACCGTAAGGAAGAAACAGACCGGATTAAAACGAATAAAAAGAAAGGAAAGGTACAGAGAAAATGAATGAACAGAATCAGGAAAATCCGTTGGGATATGAAAAAATCTCAAAACTTCTCAGGGGCTTTGCCATTCCCAGCGTGATCGCCATGCTGGTCAGCTCCCTTTATAATATCGTAGACCAGATCTTTATCGGACAGGGAGTAGGATACCTGGGAAATGCGGCTACAAACGTGGCGTATCCCCTTACCACCATCTGCCTGGCCATTGCCCTGCTGATCGGAATCGGAAGCGCGTCCCGCTTTTCCCTTTATCTGGGCGGAGGAAAGAAAGAGAAAGCAGCCAAGGCAGTCGGCAACGGCATATGCATGATGTTTGCCTTCGGTATTCTGTATACCGTTCTTGTGGAGATGTTCCTGGTTCCTCTGCTGACAGCGTTCGGAGCTACAGCAGAAGTCATGCCTTATGCCATCAGCTATACCAGAATTACTGCAGTGGGAATGCCCCTTCTGATCGTCACCAATGCCATGAGCAACCTGGCCCGGGCGGACGGAAGCCCGAAATATTCCATGACCTGCATGCTGGTGGGTGCAGTGATCAATACCATTCTGGACCCTATTTTTATTTTCGTATTGCACATGGGGGTAGCGGGAGCGGCCATCGCTACGGTGATCGGACAGTTCTTTTCCTTCCTTCTGGCGCTGCGCTACATCCGGCATTTTAAGAACATCCGCCTGGAGCGCCGATATTTCCGGCTTAGCCTGGAGGAGTGTCTGTCCACCGCTTCTCTGGGAATGAGCAACAGCCTGAATCAGGTGGCCATTACGCTGGTACAGATCGTTCTGAACAATTCTCTGACCTACTACGGTGCACAGTCCAAATACGGGATGGAGATCCCCCTTGCAGCCTGCGGAATCGTAATGAAGACCAATGCGATCCTGCTGGCAGTGGTTATCGGTATTTCCCAGGGCAGCCAGCCCATCATCGGCTTTAATTATGGCGCGGCTCAGTATGCCAGAGTGCGTCAGACCTACCGGATGGCTATTCAGTGGGATCTGGTAATTTCAGCCATCGGTTTCTGCATGTTCCAGTTCTTCCCCAGACAGATCCTGTCTCTGTTCGGAAGCGGAGATGCTCTTTATTATGAATTTGCCGTCCGCTTTATGAGAATCTTTCTGTTCATGGTTCTGGTAAACGGGGTGCAGCTGATTTCTTCCAACTTTTTTGCTGCCATCGGAAAACCAGTGAAGGGACTGCTCCTGTCCATGACCAGACAGGTGATCTTTCTGATTCCTCTGATTCTGATTCTCCCGCTGTTTCTGGGAATCGAAGGAATCGTTTATGCAGGTCCGGCAGCAGATTTTGCCGCATTTCTGGTGACCACCGTCTTTATTGCAAAAGAAATGAGCCATATGAAGAAAATGGAAGGAAAGGCCTGATCAGGACAGAAGGCGGAAATGCCGCTTTTCAAACCAGATGATCCCTTCCTCCTTCAGCCTGTAAAGCTCCACGGTCATGGCACTGCGGTCTGCAGACAGATAGTCGGCCAGCTGCTGTCTGGTGAAGGGAATGGTAAAGGAGGAAGAGCAGGCGGCGCGGGCCTGGGCAGACAGATAGGAGAGCAGTTTTTCCCGGATCGTCCGGGGGGAAGTGCTCTCTATTTTTCTGGCCAGACGGAGATTGCTCTCTGCCAGCACGGACAGCAGATTGCGGATCAGCAGAGTGTGAAAGGGGCAGGCGGAAGAACAGGTGGTCAGGACCCGGTTCACGTCCAGAAACAGGACAGAGGTGTCCTGAGCTGCACGGGCTGTAAAAGAAAAAGGAACTCCGAATGAGCAGGCATAAGCTTCTCCGAAGCATTCTCCGGGGCCGAGGGAGGCCATGAGCGTACTCCGGCCCCAGTAATCCTCTTTTACAATATGAACTGCTCCGGATAAAATCAGACCGATATGGGAAATAGGATCTCCTTCAGAGAAGATGATTTCTTCCCGGCAAAATTCCTTCTGTCTGGCAGACAGGCAGGAAAGCATGGAAGAGAGATCCTGCCGGCGGATATCCCGGAACAGGGGAGAGGCATGAAGAATCAGATCGTTCATTTTTTCCTCCTTTGTTGTATTTACAACATACTTTTTCCGGAAATTATAGTATACTTTCTCTGTAAGGTCAAGAACGGACAGGAGGAAGAAGTATGATCAGAAGAATTATCACTATAGACGAAGAGAAATGCAACGGCTGCGGGCTCTGTGCCTCGGCCTGTCAGGAAGGGGCGATCGCCATGGTGGACGGCAAGGCCAGGCTGATCCGGGATGACTACTGCGACGGTCTTGGGAACTGCCTTCCCGCCTGCCCCACAGGAGCGATCTCCTTTGAAGAAAGAGAAGCGGCTGCTTTTGATGAGGAAGCGGTAAAGCGCCATATGGAAAACCGGAAACAGCAGGAGGAGCCGCTTGCCTGCGGCTGCCCGGGATCTGCTTCCAGGGCGATTCGCCCGGAGGCGGGGCCGGCGCCGGCACAGCCGTCCGGCGGACCGGTTTCCAGCCAGCTTCGCCAGTGGCCGGTGCAGATCCAGCTGGCTCCCGTGAGCGCCCCCTATTTTCAGGGAGCAAACCTGCTGATCGCTGCGGACTGCACGGCGTATGCGTACGGAGATTTCCATAACCGTTTTATCCGGAATCATGTGGTGCTGGTGGGCTGTCCCAAGCTGGATCCGGTAGATTATACGGAAAAGCTGACGGAGATCATCCGCAGGAATGAGATAAAGAGCGTTTCCATCGTGCGTATGGAGGTGCCCTGCTGCGGTGGGATTGAACGGGCGGCAAAAACAGCTCTGCAGAACAGCGGAAAGTTTCTTCCATGGCAGGTGGTGACCATTTCCGTGGAAGGCGAGATCCTGGAGTAGGTGCAGCGGATGAGGAGAACGGAAGAGTTTGATCTGCTTCTGAGCGTGACCATAGGGCTGGTGCGGACGTCAGACCGGACGGAAGCAGACGGGGAAACGAAGGCGCTGATAAAGGAAGCCCTTCAAAGGATGTTTCCGGAGAAATCAGAAGAAGCCTCCAAAACAGCCGCGGATGTCCGGGTACTGGCGGAGCGGATCCGGGAGAAAAAAGCCAGGATTCTGCCGGACTGTACCCTGTGCCGCACGCCCTGCGGACGGTTTTTTGATTATGATCCGGATGATTTCTGGCTGGCCGGAGAAGAGATCCGGGAGTTAAAGACCCGGATTCTGGAGAGAACGGGGGAGCTGAACAGGAACGGACTGACAGAGAAACACTGGGAACTGGTGTGCAGGGCTCTGTTTGCTGTCGGAGAAGATTACGGAAAAGATTGGATCGGGACGATTGCGGAAGAGCTGGAAGGTGTGTTATACTGTCCAGACAGGCAGTAAGCGACGGTCGCTTCTGCAGATTACCGAAAGAGAGGATGGAAAAGGATGGATATACTGTTCCTGTTCAGCGGCGTAGCCTGCGCCATTGAGACGGTGATGCTGTTCATGAACAAAGATTTTCTGATTTTTATGGGCAGCGGAAACGGAAAGGGTATACAGGAAAAAGACTACGATGTTCCTGCACTGTTCCGGGCGGAAAGGTGGCTGTTTCTTATTGATGCGCTCACCTGCCTGGCGCTGGGAATCAATCTGGGCGGCTATACGGTGCAGCTGATCTGCATCGCTCTGTGCCTTACCACGTTGGTGCTTCACTATAACAATTTCCGCAGCAGCCTGTATAAAAAGAATAAAGGAAGACGGTAGAACGGCAGTTCAGGCCTTCTGCCGGGAATGAATGCCGGAGTATGGAGAGCCATGCCCCGGCATTTTCTGATACTGAAACGGAAATACTTTGAAGATAATAAAATTTTTATATTTTTTTCATAATTTAAACATTGAAAAGACATAGAATAAGGATAAAATAATAAATACTTAATTTAAGTATAATCAGGAAAGGAGGTCTTTCATGACTGCAGAAGACTTTCAGGATAAACTGCTGATGGCGTCTACGGCAGTAAAAGACGCAGTGGATCAGTGCATCGTACCGGTCTGCCGGAAGAATGATCTGACTCTTCAGCAGTTCCACGTCCTGGCAGCTCTGGAAACCTGCGGCCCGCAGAATGTAGGCGAGCTGAGCAGACAGATCGGCATACTCCGGGGAAATATTACCGGAGTATGCAAGAAGATGGAACAGCGGGAGCTGGTGATCCGCAGCCGAAATCCGGAGGACGAACGGATCGTAATGGTGGAGATCAGCAGCCAGGGGCATGAGCTGTTTACTGCCATGACAAAGGAACTGAGCAGATGCTGGAGCGAGATGATCGAAAAAGAGCCTTCGGAAACAGTGGAGGAGATCATTAAGGGACTGGAAAAATTAAGTGATCTGATGCAGAGAGTGAGAAAGGATTAGGATTATGAAAGAGGTAAAAACACCAAAGAAGCCATTGATATTTTATTATCTGATCGCGTTGGTCGTACTGATGCTGTTCAATATTCTGGTAACCCCCAGCCTGTTTACGGCTCAGGTTCAGGAAGTGGATTACGGCGTATTCCTTCAGATGGCGGAAGATAAAGAACTGTCCAAGGTTCAGGTGACCGATACGGAAATTGTGTTCAGCGACAACGGGAATCCTCCCAGATTCTACAAGACAGGACGGATGGAGGACACCTTTCTGGTGGACCGGCTGTATAATGCCGGCATCCGCAGTTTCGGCTCTCCTATTATAAAGGAAATGTCCCCTCTGCTGCAGATGCTGTTCAGCTGGGTCCTGCCGGTAGTGTTCTTTGTGGTGGTCGGGCAGCTGCTGTCCCGCTGGATGATGAAGAAAATGGGGCCGGGAGGAATGGGAAACGCCATGTCCTTCGGAAAGAGCAACGCAAAGATCTACGTCCAGTCTACGGAAGGCATCCGGTTTTCCGATGTGGCCGGAGAGGATGAGGCCAAAGAACTGCTGAAGGAAATCGTGGATTACCTCCACAATCCGGGCCGTTATGCAGAGATCGGAGCGACCATCCCGAAGGGAGCTCTTTTAGTGGGACCTCCCGGAACAGGAAAAACTCTGCTGGCTAAGGCAGTGGCCGGCGAGGCAAATGTTCCGTTCTTCTCCATCTCCGGATCGGAGTTTGTGGAGATGTTTGTAGGTATGGGAGCCGCCAAGGTCCGGGATCTGTTCAAGCAGGCCAATGAGAAAGCGCCCTGTATCGTATTTATTGATGAGATCGATACCATCGGTAAAAAGAGAGATACGGGAGCCATAGGAGGCAATGACGAGAGAGAGCAGACTCTGAACCAGCTGCTTACGGAAATGGACGGATTTGACGCGAAAAAGGGTGTAATCATCCTGGCAGCCACCAACCGTCCCGAATCTCTGGATCCCGCCTTGCTCCGTCCCGGACGTTTTGACCGGCGCATTCCGGTGGAGCTTCCTGATCTGAAGGGAAGAGAAGATATTCTGAAGGTACACGGAAAGAAAGTAAAGCTTTCCGATGATGTGGACTTCGGAGCCATTGCCCGGGCCGCTTCCGGAGCTTCCGGAGCGGAGCTGGCCAATATGGTCAATGAAGCCGCTCTTCACGCTGTGAGAAACGGCCGGAAAGTGGTGACTCAGGCAGATCTGGAAGAAAGCGTGGAGGTAGTCATCGCCGGATACCAGAAAAAGAACAAGATCATGTCCGATCATGAAAAAATGGTGGTATCCTATCATGAGATCGGTCATGCTCTGGTGGCGGCCCTGCAGAGTCATTCTGCTCCGGTGACGAAGATCACCATTATCCCCAGAACCTCAGGAGCCTTGGGCTATACCATGCAGGTAGAACAGGGGGAACATAATCTCATGACCAAGGAAGAGCTGGAAAACAAGATCGCCACATTTACCGGAGGCCGTGTGGCAGAGGAGCTGATCTTCCATTCCATTACCACGGGAGCTTCCAATGATATTGAGCAGGCGACTAAGCTGGCCCGTTCCATGGTTACCAGATTCGGCATGAGTGAGGAATTCGGCATGGTGGCCCTGGAGACAGTGGGAAACCAGTATCTGGGAGGCGATTCCTCTCTGGCCTGCTCGCCTGAGACGGCTGCTGAGATTGACAAAAAGGTGATTCAGGTGGTGAAGAAACAGTACGATAAGGCTTATGAACTGCTGAAGAGCCATATGCAGCAGCTCAATTCCCTGGCGCAGTACCTCTACCTTCACGAGACCATCACGGGAGAGGAGTTTATGGAAATCCTTACGGACAGCCTGGAACAGAAAGAACAACCGGCAGAATGATGTTTCCGTCCGATAGGAAAATGTAAGAAAGTTGCCGTATCCCTCAGAGAGGAACTGTGGTATAATTGGTGCATTGACGAAAGATCACAGATCTCAGTCTGAATACACGAAAATGATCACAGGAGATATGGCTTATGAAAAAATACAGACGGATTCTTACAGCTGCCCTCTGTTCTGCCCTGATCTGTTCTCAGACGGCTTATGGTGCGGCAGTAACAGTTCCCCCCATCCCCGCTCAGGGATCACAGACCGCTGCCGGCAGTCAGACCCAGGCTCCCGTTTCAGGGACGCAGACTTCCGGAACTGCTTCTGACGGGGGAAGTGGCGTTTCTGATGTGGGACCGGGGATGGAGCTGGGAAATTCCGGTACGGCCCCGTCCCAGGGAAGCCAGTCATCTTCCCAGAGCAGCGGCAATTCCTCCCAGGCAGGTGCGGGAGCTGGCACGGAGGCGGCCACTGTGACAGAACCGCAGATCCAGTCGGAGGGAGCGGTCCTTCTTGATGGGAAAACGGGAAACGTGCTGTACGGCAAGAATGAGAATACTCAGTTTTATCCTGCCAGCATCACAAAGCTGATGACGGCTCTGATTGTAGCGGAAAACTGCAGTCTGGACGAAACCGTTACATTTTCCAAGACGGCGACCACCAATCTGGAATCGGGAGCAGTGACTCTGAATCTGAAGGAGGGAGATCAGCTGACGGTGAGAGACTGTCTGTATGCCCTTCTTCTGAAATCTGCCAATGAAGTGGCCAATGGTCTTGCGGAGCATGTGTCCGGCAGCGTGGAAGCATTCGCGGATAGAATGAATGCCAGGGCCAAAGAGCTGGGGTGTATGAATACCAATTTTGAAAACCCCAACGGCCTGAACAACGCCGACCATAAGACTACCCCTTACGATATGGCTCTGATTGCGAAGGCTGCTTTTGAGAATCCTACGGTTCAGAAGATCGATTCCACTCTGAGTTATAAGGTAGCGCCTACGGCGAACAACCCGTCCGGAAAGACTGTGACCATGGGCCACAAAATGTTTTATTCTACAGATTCCCGCTATTATGAGGGAATCATAGGCGGAAAGACCGGATATACCTCAAAAGCAGGAAATACTCTGGTGACGGGAGCGGAGAGAGACGGAGTCAGACTGATTGCCGTGATCATGAAAAGCTCATCGACCCATTATCAGGATACCAAGGCTCTGCTGGACTATGGATTTGAGAATTATCAGGCTCTTACAGGAGGAGCTCAGACGTCAGGGAACCGATGGGAGGCCAGCGGAAATGACTGGTATTTCATAAAGGAAAACGGAGAGCGGGCTGCCGGAGAGTGGATGACCATTGATGGGGCGGAATACTGGTTTGATGCAGATGGAAAGATGGCCACCGGCTGGAGACAGGCAGCGAATGGAAAGTGGTATTATTTCCGATCCGGCGGCGCCATGGCAAAGGATTACTGGGTCCGGAGCGGAGAGAGCTGGTTCTATGTGGGATCAGACGGAGCGATGGTGACGAATGCCTATACTCCTGACGGATATTATGTGGGAGCGGACGGAGTATGGGTACAGTAGCACTCTGAAAATATGGGAAAAGGCGGAGAGAGAATCCTTCCGCCTTTTCTTTTTCCCTATTTTCCGGAACAGAAGAGAAACAGAAAGCAGGTGATCGGATATGGATATGGATGCAATAGAAACGTTTATCTTATTGGCGGAATGCAGAAATTTTACCCGAACGGCAGAACAGCAGCATATCGTACAGTCTACGGTTTCAAACAGAATAAAGGTTCTGGAGGACTATATCGGAAAAAAGCTGATCATACGGGATAAAAAAGGGGTGAAACTGACGGAGGAAGGCCATCTGTTTTTAAAGTATGCCTATGAGATGTATGGTCTGAAGATGGCCTGCATCAGAGATATTTCCGTACTCCACCAGTTTCAGGACAGACTGAACATATACTGCAACCAGTGGTTCTTCAATTACTGGGTTTCGGATATCCTGACCCGGTATGCATTGGCTTTTCCGGATATTTCCATTCATCTGAATATTGAACACAGTGAAAATATTATTCTGCTTATGCAGAAACAGCAGATTGATATTGCGGTCATATCCTACCACCTGAGTCTGGAAAATATGGAGTGTATTCCGTTCCGGTCATCAGAAATTATCCTTGTGGGCTCCTGTCGGGAATTTGCACGGCTGAAGGATGGAGTGAGAAGGGATGAACTGCCCGGAATCCCCATTCTGTATTCAGATATCTGGGAGAATTATCTTCGGGATATTTCGGATAAGATTTTAAATGATGGCAGATTGTTTCATATCCGGTGCAACATGCTGGACAGTGCAAAAGCATTCTGCATAGCAGGAGCAGGGTGCTGTCTTCTGCCGCGGGTGATGGTGGAAAAGGAACTGAAGGAAGGAATTCTGGTCGAGATTCCTGTGACAGATATGGAGAGAAAGATATTTCAGTCTTATATGATCTATAATAAAGAACGGATGGATCAGCCGGCGGTAAAAAACTGGATCTGTATGCTCAATGAAAAAAATCGATGATTATGAATGAAATGATTCGTTAGACTTGGGAAGTTGCCTTCTGTACAATAGTATTAACAAAAATACGAATGTACAGGAGGTTTTTTTATGAATCTGTACAATATGCCGGCAGAGCGGAAAGGAAAAGCAGCCGGAGGGAGCGGGAGAGTGTGTGAGCGATTCAGATGAATATTCTGAAATGAAACATGGAGGACAGATATGTATACAGGAAGGTCAAGATGTCTGAACTGCGGAACGGAGTTTGACAGGGAGAATATGTTTGAAGGCTGCCCTGTCTGCAGGACAGACCGATTTGCATCGATTGTCAGCCCGGTTTATGAGCTCCCTGAAACGGACGGCAGAAAAGAAACTTTTTTGAAAATGTTTCCCGGAAATGATCTTGAGACGTATCGGAAGATTCTCCCATTGAAAGGGAAGGAAAGGCTGGTGGACCTGGGAGTAGGGAATACGGCGCTTACGAAACTGGATACACTGGGAGACAAACTGGGAGTGGAGCTTTATATCAAGGACGAAACCAGGAATCCTACCTGGGGGCATAAGGACCGGCTGAATGCAGTAATGGTCAATAAGGCGCTGGAGCTGAAGGCTCCTGGCGTTATTTATGCTTCAACAGGAAATAACGGAGCGTCGGGAGCTGCATTTGCCGCAAAGGCCGGACTGCCGTGCGTGATTCTGACGGTAAAAGGGGTCAATCGAACGCTGGAGACATTTATGCAGGTATACGGAGCCTGTGTGATCGGTGCGGCAAGCGGACCGGACCGCTGGAACGTACTGAAGCGGATGGTCGATGAATACGGATGGTTTCCGGCTACGAACTATGTGATCCCCATTACAGGCAGTAATCCCTGGGCAATGGAAGGATATAAGATCATTGCATACGAACTGTACAGACAGATGGAAGAACTTCCGGATAAGGTGATTGTTCCGATCTGCTATGGGGATGCACTGTTCGGGATTATGAAAGGGTTTATGGAACTCAGGCAGATGGGGTTTACAGACAGGATTCCTCAGATGGTTTCTGTGGAAGATTATGGTCCTGTTGCGAAAGCGTATAACAGTCACCGGGAGATTATTGACCCGGTGGACAGCTGGGAGGAGACTTCCGTAGCATCGTCCATGTCCACGGTATGGGGGACGTATCATTCGTTATATGCGCTGAAGCATTCCGACGGACTTGCTCTTTCCCTTTCAGGAAATCAGGAACTGAAGGAGGCCCAGAGAGAACTGGCATGCAGGGAAGGGGTATACTGTGAGTCGGCATCTGCAGCCTCCTACGCCGGACTGAAAAGACTGGTGCAGGAAGGAAAAATCAAAAAAGGTGAAAAAGTAGTTCTGCTGATTACATCCAGCGGAATTAAAGATACGGCGGTAACATCCTGCGATGATGATCGGGCTGGAAGACAACTTCCGCCTGGGATTTGCAGCTTTTATTCCCCTGCTCATCGCCGGGTTCC
>CALWRQ010000031.1 GCA_944383965.1 uncultured Lachnospiraceae bacterium | reverse complement strand
ATTCTGGTCCGGCCGGAAGGTAACGATGCTTCCGTCTTCCGTAGTATAGGCCTTCAGCCCCTCAAAGGCCTCCTGGCAGTACTGAAAGATGCCCGCGCATTCATTCAGCACAATATTGGAATCAGAAGTCAGTTCTCCCTCATCCCACTGTCCGTCTTTATAGTGGGAAACATACCGTTTATCTGTCACACGATATGTAAACCCGATATTTTCCCAGTCAAGATTCTTCTTTTCCATAATTCCCTCCTATGCTGCGCTCATATTTTTAATATAGAAAATAGCACTAATCCAGACAATTGTCAAACAATAAAACCTGATTTTTGTATTTTTTTGCATTACAGCCCGGTCCATGCCCTTTTGAGGCGCTCCGCTCCCTGAAGGATTTCCTTCTCTGTCAGGCTGGCATATCCCAGAAGAACGGTTCTGCTTCCGTTTCCCTTCTCCGGTTCTCCGATGAAATAGGAAGAAAGGCCGTAAACCCTTGCTCCCGCTTCTCTGGCCAGACGCACCAGCTCCCGTTCCGGTGCCCGCCGATGCGTAAGCAGCAGATGGAGCCCCGCATACTCTCCCGACACGAGAAAGTCCTTTTCCAGCGGCCGCAGAGCCGTCAGGAGAAGATCGTGCTTTTCCCGGTAGACCGCACGCATTCTGTTCAGATGTCTTTCAAAATGTCCCTTTACCAGAAACTGATAGAGGATATTCTGGTCGATCCTGGACACAGTGGACGCGTAAAAACCGGCTCTCTGCCGGTAAAGAGGCACAAGAGACGGCGGCAGCACCAGATAGCTGATACGGATCGCAGCGGCAACGGACTGGGAAAAGGTTCCCAGATAGATCACCTTGTCTTCCCGTCCCATTCCCTGGAGCGCAGGAACCGGTTTCCCCTTATAGCGGAATTCACTGTCGTAATCATCTTCGATCAGGAAACGTCCTTCCTGCCTGCAGGCCCATTTCAGCAGTTCCTGCCTTCTTCTGACCGGCATGACGATTCCTGTAGGAAACTGATGGGACGGCATTACATAAGCGGTATCCGCTCCGGACTGCTCCAGATCTTCCACCTTCATTCCTCTGCTGTCCATCTCCACAGGAATGACCTGTGCTCCCTGTCCGGAAAGCACCCTGTATGCCTGCTTATAGGTAGGACTTTCCATGGCGATCTTTCTGTCCCGCCCCAGCACCTCCATAAGAAGCATAAGCAGGTATTCGTTTCCTGCCCCGATCACGATCTGCTCTGCCGTACAGATCACTCCTCTGGCCGCATGAAGGTAATCCCGGACCGCTTCCCGCAGAGACCGCTCCCCCTGTCTGTCTCCGGCCAGAAACATCGCCCGGTTGTCATCTACCAGCGTGTCCTTGGAGATCTTTCTCCACACTCCGTAGGGGAAGTTCTCCAGGTCAATGCCGCCGGGAGAAAAATCTGCCGCCGCTTCCTTTTCTCCCGGCGGAAGAAAGCTCCCGCTTCCGCTCTGAGGCACGGATCCGGACGTGTTCCCTCCGGCCGTTCCTCCTCCGATTTCCAGCAGACCTTCCGTTTCACAGACGAAATATCCTCTGCAGGGAACCGCCTCAATATATCCCTCCGCCAGCAGCTGATCGTAGGCCATCTGGGTGGTGCTCCGGCTCACCTTCAGATGTTCTGCCAGTCTCCTGGTAGAAGGAAGGCGGACCGCTGCCCGCAGTCCGCCGTTTCTGATCTCTTTTTTTATATATTCATAAATCTGCTCGTAGAGGGGAATCTCCCCTCCCGTCTTCAGAGGCACCATCAGATCCATTTTTCCTCCTGCCGATTCTGTTTTTATGTGCCCGCTCCGGATCACTTCTGAACCTTGAAGGAACTCTTTAAGGATACAATCCGGTTAAATACCAGATGATCTTTTGTACTGTCCTTGCAGTCCACGCAGAAATAGCCGTTTCTCACAAACTGGAAGCTGTCATAGGCCTTTCCCTCTGCCAGATCCGGTTCCACGTAGCATTCGTTCAGTACCGTCAGGGAATTGGGATTCAGATTCAGGCTGCCGTCCTCGTTAAGCTTGCCCTTCTCCTCATCCACAATATTTTCATACAGACGGCATTCCGCCTTCTTCGCTGTCTTTGCCGCTACCCAGTGGATCGTTCCCTTCACCTTTCTGCCGTCAGAGCTGGAGCCCCCTCTGGTCTCTGGATCATAAGTACAGTGAACCACGGTCACATTGCCGTTTTCATCCTTTTCACAGCCGGTGCAGGTAGCAAAGTAAGCCCCCATAAGGCGAACCTCGTTGCCGGGGAACATACGGAAATATTTTTTAGGCGGTACCTCCATGAAGTCTTCCCGCTCGATGTAAAGCTCTCTTCCGAAAGGAACCATTCTGGAGCCAAGCTCCGGATTCTCCAGATTGTTCGGTACTTCGACCTCTTCCATCTGATCCTCCGGATAGTTGTCAATCACCAGTTTCACCGGATCCAGTACAGCCATCATTCGGGCCTTCTTCAGTTTCAGATCCTCACGGATGCAGTACTCCAGCAGAGCATAGTCCACAGAGCTGTTGGCTTTCGCCACTCCTACCAGATCTACAAACATACGGATGGATTCCGGGGTATAGCCTCTTCGTCTCAGGGCTGCAATGGATACCAGTCTGGGATCATCCCATCCGTCCACAATTCCGTCTTCCACCAGTTTTTTGATATAGCGTTTTCCCGTAACCACGTTGGTAAGATACAGCTTGGCAAATTCGATCTGCCTGGGCGGATTTTCAAACTCGCACTCTCTCACCACCCAGTCATACAGAGGTCTGTGATCTTCAAATTCCAGCGTACAGATGGAATGGGTAATGTGCTCAATGGCATCCTCAATGGGATGGGCAAAGTCATACATGGGATAGATGCACCAGCGGTCACCGGTATTGTGATGGCTCATGTGGGCCACCCGGTAAATCACCGGGTCTCTCATGTTGATGTTGGGAGAAGCCATATCGATCTTGGCGCGGAGCACTTTCTCTCCATCCTGATATTTTCCTTCCTTCATCTCCTCAAAGAGCTTTAAGTTCTCTTCCACAGAGCGGTTCCGATAAGGGCTTTCCTTTCCGGGTGTCTTGAAATCTCCCCTGTATTCCCTGATCTGTTCTGCAGTCAGATCGCAGACAAAGGCCTTTCCCTTCTTGATCAGGAATACGGCGCACTCATACATTTTCTCAAAATAGTCCGATGCAAAGAACAGCCTGTCCTCATAATCTGCTCCCAGCCACTGTACATCTGCCTTAATGGACTCCACAAATTCCACTTTCTCCTTGGTAGGATTGGTGTCATCAAAACGAAGATTGAATTTTCCGCCGTATTTTTTTGCCAGTCCGTAATTGAGCAGGATAGATTTGGCATGGCCGATATGCAGGTAACCGTTAGGCTCCGGAGGAAATCTGGTCTGCACATGATCATAGACTCCCTCTGCCAGATCTTTTTCGATCTCCTGTTCAATGAAATTCTTGGAAACAGTCTCCTTCTCTTCTGCTTCCACTGCCGCCATCTTCTCTTCCATATTATCCCTCCGCGTATTCTATCCTTGCAGGCTTGGCCTGCCTGTTTTCATGTTGAACCATTATAGCAGAAAAATACGGCTTCGGCAAGGTTTTTACCGGATATAGGCTGTCTGTCCGATCCGTTCCTTCGGAGCGGGCTCTTCGGCCGCGTACCCCAGGGCCGCCATTCCGTATACCACATGATCATCCGGAATCTGCAGTTTTTTCAGGATGCTGCGGATCCGGGGCTCATGGCAGATTCCCTGCAGCTGGTTGATCCAGACAGAGCCGATCCCCAGGGAGTGGGCTGCCAGAAACATATTTTCCAGTGCACAGGCATTGTCCTCTCGGCCGAAGGGACTGGTCTCAAGATTGGAAGGAATGATCAGAACCTGCGGGCAGTACATATCATAGCCTTCTCTTCCCAGAACCTCTCCCGTCGCCCTGGCCAGCTCCCGGATCTTTTCCCGGTTCATTACCACCGTAAACTTCCAGGTCTGTCTTCCCATGGCGCTGGGGGCGTGAAGGGCAGCGTCCACGATCTGCCGGATATCCTCTTCCGGAATGGGCCTGTCCTGGAATTTCCGAATGCTTCTCCTGCTTAAGATCATTTCCATTGTCTGATTCATCATTCTTACCTCCTCTAAAATGCCCTGCCCCGGCTTCTCTGTCAGGACACGGTTTCTTTTTCACTCTACCATTATACTCTCTGAAGGTGAAAAAATAAATTCATTTTTCCATTTTCTACAGATCGTCCACCAGCGCCGTACTTTTGGCGTAAGCCGTACTCTTCGCTTCAAAGAAATCCGTTTTCACCATGTTGGCATTGGCATAAAGTCCTACCCATTTCATGGACGCCGGCTCATGTTCATGCCCCTCAAACAGAGTCCCGAACCCCAGAGAACCCCATCTGAGATTGCCCAGATAGAGAATATAGTCTTCCACCATATCGCCGGTCAGCCCGGGAATCCGGTCTCCGATCACATACTTGCCCCACTGAATCTCCTGGTCCACCCCTTCTCTCATCATTTCCTCCAGCATGGCCAGATTTTCTTCTGAAAACAGTTCCGGTTCCTCCTGCTTCAGTTCTCTGATCACGCTGCGGAACAGCCATAAATGGGTATTTTCATCCCGGTTGATATAACGGATTTCCTGAACGCTTCCGGGCATTTTCCCTCCTCTGGCCAGATTGTAAAAAAACATGAAGCCGCTGTAAAAATAGATCCCCTCAAGAATGTAATTGGCCATCAGCACTTTCAGAAATGTTCTCTTATCCTGCTTTTCCTGGAATTCATTGTACAGATCTCCGATAAAGGTGTTCCGTCTGAGCAGGTGACTGTCATTTTTCCACTGGTACAGGATCCTTTCTCGTTCCGTAGGGGTGCAGATACTGTCCAGCATATAGCTGTAGCTCTGGCTGTGGACTGCCTCCTGAAATGCCTGTATGGTCAGACACAGGCTGATCTCGCTGGCCGTTATAAAGCTCCCGATGTTGGGCAGATTTGCCGTCTGAACCGAATCGAGAAAAATCAGGAAGCTCAGGATCTTGTCATAGGCCGTCCGCTCTCCCTCCGACAGCCGCGGATAGTCCAGCACATCTGCTGCCATGCTCACCTCCTCAGGAATCCAGAAATTGTTCATGGCCTGCCGGTACCAGTCGGAAACCCAGCCATATTTCATATTGTTGAAATCATTGAGGTTTGTGGAATTTCCTCCTATGATCCTCCGTCCGGAAACAGAAATATCTCCATCGGGATTAAACAGTTTTTTCTTCTTCATCTCTTCCATACGTTCTTCCTCCTATGACGAGCAGCTCTCGCACTCCTCCACTTCCAGCGCCCTGCTTCTCACGTAGTAAACGGTCTTTACTCCTTCCTCCCACGCCCGGATCAGAAGGTTCAGGATCTGCCTCATGGTAAAATCATTGGTGATATAGAGATTCAGGCTCTGCGCCTGGTCAATATGGCGCTGGCGGACTGCCGCCGCACGCACGCTCCAGATCTGATCCATGTGATGAGCTTCCTTATAATACCAGAATGTATCCGGTCCCAGATCAGGAGCGACCCGCGGCAGAATGGAATGCTTCTTTTCCTCCAGAAAGAATTTTTTCATCACCGGGTCAAGACCTGCCGTAGTTCCTGCAAGAATGCTGGTGCTGCTGGTGGGAGCTGCCGCCATCAGATAGCCGTTCCTCATTCCCTGCTTTCCGATCTCTGCTTCCAGTTCTTTCCACTTTTTGCTTTCGTATCCTCTTTTTCTGAAATATTCTCCCGTTTCCCAGTCACTGCCTGAAAAAGCGGGATAACTTCCCCGCTCTGCTGCCAGACGGGAGCTTGCCTTTATGGCCAGGTAATTGATCTCCTCAAAGACCTGATCTGCAAATTTCAGATGTTCCTCCGATTCCCAGCGGATTTTTCTCTTCGCAAGCATATGATGGTATCCGCTCACTCCCAGTCCGATCCCCCGGTATTTCTGTGACGTAAGTTCCGCATACGGCAGAGGATAGAAATTCAGATCAATCACATTATCCAGTGCGCGGACAGCCGTCTCCACTGCAGAAGCCATGGCTTTTTCCTCTTCCACCGGAAGCATTCCCAGATTGAGACTGGCCAGATTACATACTACAAAATCGCCGGGTTTTACCGATGTAACCACTACCCTCTCCCCGTTTATCTCACGCACTTCTGTAGTCAGGTGCTCCGCCGGAGACATATTCTGGGCAATTTCCGTGCACAGGTTGGAACAGTAGATCATTCCTCTGTGTCCGTTGGGATTGGCCCGGTTTACCGCATCTCTGTTGAATACGAACGGAGTGCCCGTCTCCGCCATGGACTTCAGGATCATCCTCACCAGATCTTTCAGCACAACGGTCCTCTTGGTGATCCTGCTGTCCCCGACACAGTCTTCATACCGTTTTTCCCACTCTTCTCCAAAGAAATCTTCCAGGCAGTAGCCTTTTACGGTCATGATCTCATGAGGGCACATCAGATGCCACTTCTGATCCAGATCTTCCTCTGCCATCCTCCAGAACAGATCGGGATAGCAAACTGCCGGAAACAGATCGTGGGCCTTCATCCGGTCATCTCCGTTGTTGGTCCTCAGCTGAAGAAATTCCGGAAGATCTCTGTGCCATGCATCCAGATACACGGCGGCGGCACCCTGACGCATTCCCAGCTGATCCACCGCCACTGCTGTATCGTTCACCAGGCGGACCCAGCGGATCACTCCCCCTGCCGCTCCGTCAAACCCCCGGATACTGCTTCCCGCCGCCCGGACCTTTCCGAAATACATTCCCATTCCCCCGCCGAATTTGCTCACCTTGGCGAAGCTGTCCACACTTCTGTAGATTCCGTCCAGACTGTCCGGCACCACGTCGATAAAGCAGCTGGAAAGCTGGTGGAACGGTTTCCTTGCATTGGACAGGGTGGGGGTGGCCATGGTGACCTGCTGAAGACTCAGCAGATCGTAGAACCGTTTTACCCATCCCATCCTCTCTTCTTTCCGTTCTCTGAGAGCCAGATGGAGGGCAATCCCGAGATACATTTCCTGAGGCGTCTCCAGAATTCTTCCCTGCCGGCTGCGTATCACATATCGGCCAAGCAGCAGATCCAGGCCTGCGTAGGTAAACAGCCGGTCCCTTTCCGGACAGAGAAAGGTTGCCGCCTCCAGCAGCTCCTCCCTGTTATAGGAATCCAGGATATAGAATCCGTAAAGCCCTTCCCTGCAGAGCCATTCCGTCTTTTCTGCAAAGCTGTCCACCCCCAGTTCCTTCAGATAATCAGAAAGTTCCTCCTGAAATACTGCATTCAGTATCCCTGCGGCAATCCGCTCCCACTCCGGTTCCTCCACCGAGGTCTGCTCTGCGGCCAGCCGGGCCAGAGCCCTTCCGTCTTCTTCCTTTCTGCAAAGGTCTTCCAGTTTTTCCTTTCTTTCCGGATACGCTCTGCCTGCCTCTCTGATCCATTCCTGCAGTCTGCCGTTCATCTCTCCCTGTTCCTCCCGTTTTTTATTTCATATTAAACATATATGAATAATAATGTTTTCTATTATACCGCATTCATCCGAAAAAAGATAGGGGGCTTGCACATTTTTTTCTCCCTAGTGTATAATACCTTTATATACAAAACAAGGAGATACTGCCGTGGATTTCAAACAGCTCGAGTACATCATAAAAATTGCAGAAGAAAATAACATTACCAGAGCAGCGGAAAAGCTTTTCATTACCCAATCTGCTCTGAATCAGCAGCTCCTCCGTCTGGAAAAGGAGTTGGGCACCCCTCTCTTCTACCGGTCCCGCACCAACTGGAGACCCACGGAGGCCGGAGAGGTCTATCTCAAAAACGCCCGGGAAATCATGCAGATCAAGCATCGAACCTACAGTATCATCAGCGATATCGCCGCCACCAAAAAGGGCCATCTTTCCGTAGGCTTTACCCCCGGCCGCGGTATTGACATGTTCACCTCCGTCTATCCCGATTTCCATCGCAGATACCCGGATATTGTAGTAGAGCCCCATGAAATGAGCGTTCGTCTTCAGCAGCAGCAGATCGCCAAGGGGGAACTGGATATCGGTTTCATGACCCTCCAGGAGTGTGACCGGACCGGTGATGTATATCAGGTCATCTGTCAGGAAGAAATCGTGGCAGCCATTCCGGAAGGGCATCCCTTAAGCGCCATGGCCGCTCCTCCCGGAGAGCCTCTGACCTGCCTGGACCTCTCCCGGCTCCGGTACGAACCTTTTGTGATCATGTACCGGGAATCCACCAGCCGCCGTCTGACAGACGCAATTTTCCGGGAATACGGGTTTTCTCCATCCGTACTGTTTGAGACCTCCAGTACGGCCACCATCGCTACCCTGGTCCGTTCCTGCATCTGCTGCGGTCTGATTCCTTATTATTATGTGCAGAAAGATCCCACGGGAATTGCCGCTTTTTCTCTTCCGGACCATCCCAGCTGGGATATTGCCGTCAGTTATAAGCGCGGCAGTTATTTAAGTCATGCAGCCAAAGACTTTATCCGCCTGGCATCTGATTACTGGATCGGGCAGCATCGCAGTCCCGACGGTGCCGGCCGTGCACAGAAAAAGGGAGACAGTTCCTCTGTCTGAGGACTGCCTCCCTTTTATTCTGCTGTTCAGTATACCCGGATCACACTGGATACTTCCCGAAGCACATCCATACCGCGGATCACTGCCAGGGAGTCATTAAAGTTCTTTTCCCTCACCGGATCGGTGATCACCACAAGTTCTGCTACGCCGTTTCTGCTCTTTTTCTGGTAAACCTGGGCAATACTCACCTGATTGTTGCCCAGAACACCGGCAATATTCGCCAGTGCTCCCGGACGGTCTGCCACCTGGACTCTCAGGAAATAACGGCTGCAGGAATCTTCCGCCTTCTTCACCGGCAGAGATTTATAGCAGGTACAGCCCATACGGCCGCAGCAGTCGTGTACCAGATTTCCCATCACATCGATCACGTCTCCCATGACTGCGCTTGCTGTCGGCATTTCTCCCGCTCCTCTTCCCATGAACATTCCGTCGTCGCAGGCCTCCCCGTGGACGAACACTGCATTGAAGGAATTTCTCACAGCCGCCAGAGGATGATCCTCCGGCACCAGCATGGGATGGACCTTTACCTCTACTCCGTCCTCATCCTTCTTGGCGATTCCCAGAAGCTTGACCACATAGCCGAATTCTTTGGCATAGCTGATATCCTTAGCTGTGATCTTTGTGATTCCTTCTGTATATACCTGAGAAAACGTCACTCTGGAATTGAAGGCAATGGAAGCCATGATCGCGATCTTTCTTCCTGCATCATGGCCTTCTACGTCTGCCGTAGGGTCTGCCTCCGCGTAGCCCTTTTCCATGGCCAGAGCCAGCGCCTCTTCATAGTCCATGCCCACTTCGGACATCTTGGTAAGAATATAGTTGGTGGTGCCGTTTACAATACCTGCCACCTCTGTGATCATGCTTCCTGCAAGACTCTGCTTCAGAGAACGGATAATGGGAATGGCACCGGCTACCGACGCTTCAAACATCAGATCGCAGTGATGCTCCTGAGCCAGGTTCAGCAGTTCCCCGCCGTATTCAGCCAGCAAGTCCTTATTGGCTGTAACCACATTTTTTCCCGCCTTCAGAGCCTCTGTCACATAAGTTCTGGCCGGCTCGATCCCTCCGATCAGCTCGATAATGATCGATATTTCTTCATCCTCCAGGATCTCCTTCCAGTTATCCGTAAACAGGGCCGGATCCGCTCCCTGCCTCTGTTTTCCCAGGCTGCGCACCAGGATCTTCGTTATTTCCAGTCTGGCACCGGTTTTATTTTCCAGCTCCTCTCCCAGACGCTCTGACAGACGGTATACCCCGCCCCCTACTGTGCCGAAACCGAGCAATGCTGCCTTTATCACTCTCTCCTTATCCATTCCGTATGGTTCCTTTCCTCTGATTTCGTTTTTTATCTCATATAATAGCATTTTACTTCCGGAAACACAACGGAAATTCAAAGAAAAATCCAATTCTTATTCTTGACAGTCCTCAGCTGTTGTGCTACACTAAGGCCGCGAAAATATGTATAGGTTCACAGAATGGGTGAATGTTTCTACCGGCTGCCGGAACAGCTGACTATATATTTTCCCGCTTGCTGACAATTTCAGCCGGGATTGCATACAGGTCAGGGTCCGGGAGCTTTTTTTATGTCCGGACAGGGAACGGCCTGTATTCTCCCGGGAAAGGAGAATGACTATGATACAGATTTTAAAAGGCGATATCTGCTACAGCACAGACAGAAATACCCTGATCACCGTACCGGACGGCTTTCTGGTATGGGAAAACGGTCTCTGTACGGGAGTCTTTGATCGGCTTCCTGACCAGTACAGCAGGCTGCCTGTGGAGGATTGTACCGGTCATCTGGTGATCCCCGGACTGACAGACCTGCACATCCACGCTCCGCAGTACGCATTCCGCGGTTTCAAAATGGATCTGGAACTCCTGGAATGGCTGAACTCCAGCGCGTTCCCGGAAGAGGCCAAATACGCCGATCCGGACTACGCCAGAAACGCTTATTCCATTTTTGTCAATGATATGAGAAAAAGTGCCACTACCAGAGCCTGCCTGTTCGCTACCCTCCATCTTCCGGCAACCGAACTCCTTATGGATCTTCTGGAAGAGTCCGGTCTTGAGACTTTTGTGGGAAAAGTAAACATGGACCGGAACTGTCCTGATTATCTCTGTGAGGAAAGCGCAGAGGCTTCTGCGGCTGCTACCATAGAATGGCTGGACCATATTTCCGGAAAATATGTACACACGAAGCCGATCCTCACTCCCCGGTTCATTCCCGCCTGCACCGATGAGCTGATGACCCGTCTGGCCGGGATCCAGAAAGCATACGGTCTTCCGGTCCAGTCCCACCTGTCGGAAAATCCGGAAGAGATTGCCTGGGTACAGGAGCTGGTTCCCTCATCCGCATCCTATGGGGATGCCTATGATCAGTTCGGTCTGTTCGGCGGCGATGTGCCCACAATCATGGCCCACTGCGTTCACTGTCCGGAAGACGAAGCGGCTCTATTAAAAAAGAGAGGCGTCTACATCGCTCACTGTCCTCAGTCCAATGCCAACCTGACCTCCGGTGCAGCTCCCGTCAGAGCCTTCCTGGATCAGGATCAGAAAATGGGACTGGGTTCTGATATTGCCGGAGGAACCTCTCTCTCCATTTTCCGGGCCATGGCGGAAGCCATTCAGGTATCCAAGCTCCGCGCCCGTTTCACAGGTGACGGCAGCCGTCCTCTTACCATGGAGGAGGCCTTCTTCCTGGGCACCAAAGGAGGCGGCAGCTTCTTCGGAAAGGCAGGCAGCTTTGAAGAGGGATATGAATGTGATATTCTGGTGCTGGATGAAAGCAGGATTCCTCATCCTCAGAAGCTTTCCCTGAAGGAACGTCTGGAACGGTATATCTACCTTTCCGGTGAAGACTGGATTCTTCATAAATATGTAAAAGGGGCAAAACTGTTCTGACAACCTGCCGAACCATCGATTAATTGTAAGAAAAAATTCGCTTGTTTTTCCGTATTCACCTGACTATAATGGAGTATATAGGTTATTTTCTCAGAATCGGAGAAGGAGGAGATCATATGAGAAAATGGACAAAGATTACTCTTTTATCAGCAGTTTTTGCCTTATCCATGTCCGCCACCGCATTTGCAGGACAGTGGCAGCAGAATTCCACCGGCTGGTGGTGGCAGGAGGATGACGGTACTTATCCTCAGAACACCTGGATGTGGCTGGACGGCAACGGAGACGGCACTGCAGAATGCTATTATTTTGACTCTGCCGGCTATATGGCCAGCAATACCTACGTAGACGGCTACCAGATTGACGGAAACGGCTGCTGGGTACAGAACGGACAGGTGCAGGTACAGACAGCTGCCGTTGAGAATGATGCCATGAAGGCACTGCGCGCAGCGACGGAAAGAAGCCAGTCCCTCACCTCCATGGATACGGACTATCTGATGAATATGCAGATCTCCATGGAAGGCCTGACCATGGATATGAACATGAACGGCAACATGAAGCTTAAAAATATCTATACGGATCAGATGCAGTTTATGATGTCCATGGATCTGTCCCTTCTGGGAGAAACCGTTCAGATGGATTATTTTTACAAAGACGGCTGGTGCTATTATGATATGGACGGCCAGAAATATAAAATGGCCATGGATATGACCACCGCCATGAACAATGCAAAAACCGCTTCTCTCTTAAGCACCGACCAGCTGGCTTACATCAAGGATGCATCCAGTGCAGCCAACGGCAACGGCACCACCACGATCTATTTCACAGCGGACGGAGAGACCCTTACCGATATGGTTCAGTCGGTTCTCGGCAGTATGGGAACGGATTACACCTCCATGATGGATCAGATCTCCATGGATGTTTACAAAGGAGAACTTACCGTGGACGGAGCGGGAAATATCACTCAGGAAAAAGCGCTGATGGATATGACGGTTAATTATGAAGGAACTCCCATGACCTATCATATGTACGTGGAATGCAATATCAAGAATCCCGGACAGCCCGTAGATTTTGCTCTTCCGTCCACTGACGGATATACGGATATTGCTCAGATGCAGGCACAGTAAAATACGGGATTTTTTCTGATTTCGGCACAGACAGGGACTGCCGGAGGATTTCCTCCGGCAGTCCTTTTCTTTTTGGCTTACCGCCCCGATCAGATGTGATTTGCCACCTCAAAGGCATCCCAGATTCCGTACATGATATTAGATACCTTCTTGGCGTCTCCCAGAAGATAGATCTCCGGTACGTCAAACTCCAGCTGGCGGTACAGGGAATCCTCTTCCCGGTATCCTACAGCCAGAATCACGCTGTCACAGGGGATTTTCTTCTCACCCTCAGCTGTTTCCGCAGTAAGCACACCATTCTCGTAGCTCTTTACCCGGGCCCCGGTCACAGTCTCCACTCCCCGGTAGGGAACCAGACGCTCCAGCATGTCCTTATTGGCGTGGCACAGAGGTCCGTTTACAGCAAGAATCTTGTCCAGAGCCTCCACAATGGTCACCTTTCTGCCCTGTTCTGCCAGCCACAGCGCTGTCTCACATCCTACCAGTCCTCCGCCTACGATCACTGTGGATGCTCCGCAGTCCTTTTCCTTCAGAAGGACCTGAGCAGCGGTGAACACCTTCTCGTCCTCTCCCAGAGAAAATACCTTGGGAGAGGATCCGGTGGCAATAATCACCGCATCATATTTTCCTGCCAGCACCTCGTCCTTCGTTACTTCATGGTTCAGATGAACGGGAACGTTCAGTTTATTCAGCATGGTGCCGTACCAGTCTGCCAGAGCGATATCATCCTCTTTGAAATCAGGTGCTCCTCCGGGAATCAGGTTTCCTCCCAGACGGCTTCCCTTCTCAAACAGCTCCGGCTTATGGCCGCGGATGGCCAGAACTCTGGCTGCCTCGCAGCCGGCTACTCCTCCCCCGACCACCATCACTTTTTTACTCTTTAAGATCGGCTCATAGGCCATAGCTCTCTCTCTGGCCGCCTGAGGATTGACTGCACAGTTGATCATGGAATACTCCTGAATTCTTCCCATACAGCCCTCCTGACAGGAAATGCAGGGACGCACCTCCTCATACCGTCCGGAACGAAGTTTGTTTACATAGTCCGGATCTGCCAGCAGGGGCCGGCCCAGGCTGACAATATCACAGTCCCCGTCTTCCACCGCCTTGGACGCCATATCCGGATTGTCCATCCGACCGGCACAGAGAACCGGTACATCCACCACTTCCTTTACCATCCGGCAGTAGGAACGGTACAGTCCTTTTTCCTGATACATCGGGGGATGATTCCACCACCAGGCATCGTAAGTACCCACGTCCGTATCCAGAGCGTCATAGCCGTATTCCACCAGCAGTTTTGCCGCTTCCAGGCCTTCCTCAATATCACGTCCCTTTTCTTCAAACTCCTCGCCGGGAAGAGCTCCCTCTCTCCAATCCTTGATCATGCTCTTGACACTGAAGCGAAGCGCTACAGGGAAATCCGCGCCGCAGCGGGACTTGATCTCTTCCACCACCTCTCTGGCGAAACGCAGACGGTTTTCCAGAGAACCGCCGTATTCGTCATTTCTCAGGTTGAACATGGAAATGGCAAACTGATCCAGCAGATATCCTTCATGAACTGCATGAATTTCCACGCCGTCAAAGCCGCCTCTCTTGGCATTGTATGCGCCGTCTCCGAAAGATTTTACAATGCTGTGGATCTCTTCTACGGTCAGTGGACGGCAGATTTTGTCCAGCCACCGATGGGGAATGGCAGACGGAGCCACCGGCGGAAACTCTCCCAGATTGGTGGGAATGGTTACTCGTCCGAAACCTGCAGACATCATGAGAAAGATCTTGCTGCCGTAAGCATGGACTCTCTCCGTCATTTCCTTGCTGGTACGGATAAAATGGACGGGATTGTAAGTGGAATTCGGGCAGTTGGGCATGCTCTGAGTCTCTACCTTGCAGTCAGAAAACGTAACTCCGGTGATAATCAGGCCCGTACCTCCCTTCGCTCTCTCCGTGTAGTAGTCAATTCCTCTCTGGTTGAATCCGCCCTGAGCGTCTGCCAGTCCAAGAGGACCCATGGGAGCCATGGCAAATCGGTTCTTGATGGTCACGGAGCCGATGGATACCGGGGTAAACAGGTTCTTATACTTCATAGCCTTTCTCCTCTCTGATAATTTATTAACAATATTTTACCATATAAAAAAACAGCCGCCCATCAACCATTCATTGACAGGCGGCAATTCTTTTTTTACTCCTCTTTTCCTTTCAGCCGTTCCAGCAGGTACTGATCAAACAGGCGGATCGTTTCATACCCTTCTGTTTCCCGTTTGCTTACCCCGTAAATCTCCCATCGAAGTTCTTCCTCAAAAGGAATGATCCGGACTCCTTCCATTTTAAACTCATCCCTGAAAAATTCCGGCACCACCGCCAGTCCCACCTGCTGGCTGCAGAGGCGGAAAAGGCCTGCTCCGTCTGCTGTCTTTCCCACAATATTCGGCACCAGCCCGTGTACAACGCATAACGCGCGGAAGTCATGATACAGGCGGAAATCCTCGTTCAGGATCAGCAGTGGTTCCCCCTGGAGGCGGGACAGATTCACTCTGTCTTCTCCGTACAGAAAATGTCCCTGATAGACCAGCAGGCAGATCCGGCATCCTGCTGCCTTTCTGGCCCTGACCGTCGTTTCCTCCCAGTTGCCTATGATAAATCCATATTCAATCTGAGAATTCAGAAGCCGTTCCTTCACCTGGTCGTTGGGATATTCTCTCCATTCCAGCCGTATTTCCGGATGGATCTGCCTAAATTCCAGGATCAGAGAAAGGGGAAGAAGATTGAGTACTCCGTTGGCACAGCCGATCCGAAGGCGTTCTCTCCTCTGTTCCAGCTGCCGCAGCCCATGCTCCAGGCCTTCCAGTTCCCGCAGGATCTGCTCCGATTTCCCGTACAGAAACAGACCGGCCTCTGTGGGTACCATCCCCTGTGCCGTTCTCCGGAACAGCACAGTATGAAGTTCCTCCTCCAGCTGGCGGATGTTTTTGCTCAGTCCCTGAGGCGTGATAAACAGCCGTTTTGCCGCCCGGCTGATGCTCTTCTCTTCAAAAACAGTCTGAAAGCATTTCAAGTCTTTTGTGTTCATGCCATTTCTCCTCTTTTCCCATTTTAGCTTCGGGAAAAGGGAACGTCAAGCAAGCATCTCATCCGGAATTTCTCTTTCAGGCTGTCCGGAGATTCCTGCCCGGTAAAGTTCCCAGGCAACACGGGCACTTTCTTCCAGTTCTTCCAGACAGAAAAAGGCATCCATAACCGATGTTCCGGGCACCACCGGACCGTGCTGCTTCAGCAGAAACCCATCGCTGTCTCCTGCTCTTTCCCGGAAAGCGGCAAACAGCTGAGGGGATCCCGGCTTTTCATAGGGGATCAGCCCCACGGTTCCCAGTTTCATCTTCAGATAAGGCGTATGAGCAGGAATGCAGTCCTTTTCTTCCAGCCCCGGAACAAAGCTCCACAGTACGCTGTAGGTACTGTGAGTGTGAATGACCGCCTCCGTATCTTCTGACTTTTCATAAAGCGCCAGATGGAGAGGCCATTCCTTGCTGGGTTTTCTTTCTCCTGCCGGTGTTCCATCCAGATTCACCGGTGTAAAATCCTCCGGCTTCATGGTGCCGAAGCAGGTTCCGCTGGCTGTAATATAGATTCTGTCTCCGTGCCGGAAGCTCATATTGGCTGAAGAACCTGAAGTCTTTCCTCTTTCAAACAGGCTGCGGCAGACCCACACCGCCTCCCTCAGCTTTTCGTCCAGATCTCTGTCTCCTGTCATTGCCTTTTCTCCTTTCCTGCCGTTATGTTCAGAGCACGTCCGAAGAAATCCTCCTGGCCGAAATTTCCGCTTTTCAGAACCAGACGGATATCCGGGCGCTCTGCCGGCGTCATCACCGGCACACCGGGAGCCACGCTCTCTCCCACCCAGTAAGAGGAAAAGCCCAGGCGTTTTGTTACTGCTCCGGAGGTCTCTCCTCCGGCACAGATAATCCTGGTATACCCTTCCGCGGCAGCTCTGGCAGCCAGGTCTGCAGTGACACCCTCCAGAAGAGAAGCCACCCGCTCCTTTCCAAGTCTCTGATACTCCTTTACCTTATCCGGAGTATCCGAGCTGTATATCAGAGGTGTTTTTCCTGCTTCAGACGTCTTCTTTATTTCCTCCCATAAGCTTTCCGCTGTCTGCATGCCGCTGAGCAGAGCCTCCGGTTCCATTTTAATGCAGGAACCTCCCTGCTCCCGGTACCACCGGATCTGTTCCAGAGTTGCGCTGGAACAGCTTCCTGCCAGAAGAATTCCGTACCCGTCCGTCCCGCTCTCCGGAGCTTTTGCCGTCCCTTTCAGGCATCCGGACCACTTCTTCGCCAGTGGCTCCAGCAGTCCGCTTCCTCCCGTAAGCAGCGGCAGAGAGCCAAACTTTTTCACGATCCGCACACCGTCCTCCGTCTCCGTATAGTCCGGAATCAGATAAAACGGCCCGTTCTGACCGTCCGGTAAAAAGTTTTCCGTCTCTTCCCTGCTCAGCACAAAGCAGGGATAGCTGCTCTGAGGCTTCATCAGTTCACTGATCCGGCAGTCCCACATGGGAGTGAGGGGGTGATTCCTCATGGGACTCTCATCCAGCGGTACCCCGTTTACCATCAGCCTTCCCTGTTCCACAGTTCTTCCGTTTACAGGAAGAGCCGGACAGAGCAGGGTGTAAGGAGCATGAAGCAGTTCCATCAGCCGGTCTGCCACCGGGCCGATATTTCCCTGAGGCGTGGAATCAAAGGTGGAGCAGTACTTGAAGTAGATCTGCTTCGCCCCCTTTTCCAGAAGAAACTGCGCCGCCTTCAGACTGTCCTCCACGGCTCCTTTCCGATCCTGTGTTCTGGATTTCAGCGCGATCACCGCCGCCTGCTCCTCCGGCCCGCTTTCTTCCCGTGCTTCCGGTATCCCATTATAAAGCCGGACGCTCATTCCGCCTTTTGCCAGAAATGATGCCGCGTCACTGGCTCCCGTAAAATCATCCGCAATACATCCCAATACTGCCATTGCACTCTCCTCCTGTCTGAAATGCCTGTTATTCTGAACATTAATAAAGCAATTTTCATGCCAATTTGCCGGATCTTTTTTCTTCTTCCTTTTTTCCTGTTTTTTCTTTCCATCTGTTGACGGAAGAAGGCCATCTGTTGTATATGTTGTTGTATAAATGAAACACTGCAACCAAATATGCAACACTTGATTTACCGAAATAAAGAGGGGGTTCTCTATGATTCGCTTACTATTTATTGTACCATATCCGGAGCTGGAAGAAAAAGTACGCCATGTTCTTTCCCTGCATCCGGAGCATGACCGGCTGGATGCAGAAATCAGAACCATGACCGTAGAAGATACGCCGGATGTACCTGCCGGCGACTATGACGCCATCATCGCCAGGGGATATACCGCTCAGAAAACAGTTGCCAGATACAGTCAGATCCCCACTGTCCAGCTTTCTATCTCCGGATACGACCTCATACGGGCTGTTTCTGAGTGCTGCGAGACGTTTCATCCGAAAAAAATCGCTGTATTCGGATTCGGCAGACAGATGTACGAAGTAAAAAGCATCTGCCGGCTCTTTCAGGTAGACGGGGAGGTATACGCTCCCGTCCGTCATGAAGATATCCCGTCCACACTTGAGAAAGCCCTGGCAGACGGCTGTGACGCCCTGATCGGCGGCTATTCCGCCAATATCCAGGCCAGAAAAGTCCATCTTCCCTCCGTAGTAGTCAGGACAGGAGAAGATACCATTCTTCAGGCGGTGGACGAGGCCATACGCACCGCAGATCAGCTCCGGCAGGAGCGGATCATCTCACAGATGTACAAAACCATCATCTATTCCTCCAAGGACGGTCTCCTCTATGTAGACCGCAGCGGCACGATCCTGGTGCGCAACCGGGTCGTTCGCCGCATGAACGGAGATATCAGCCTGATGCATCGGCCTCTGGGACAGGTCCTTCCCTATCTTCTTCCTGTCTTTTCTTCCGTAATCAGCAGCGGAAAAGAAGAAACCGGGCGTATCCTTTCCATCCCCGGCACCAAGACCATCGTATCCGTCAGCTGTACGCCGGTAATCGCCAACCGCGAGCTTTCCGGCGCCGTGATCAATCTGACGGATATTACCCAGATCCAGGACCTGGAAAGTCAGATCCGCCGCAAGCTCAGTGAGCGGGGACTCCAGGCCAAATATACCTTTTCCGACATTCTCCACGAAAGTGATGTAATGAAACACACCATCCGGACAGCACAACGGTATGCCCGGTCTGATTCCAACGTGATCATCGTAGGGGAAACCGGAACGGGAAAGGAACTGTTCGCTCAGAGCATCCACAATGCCAGCAGCCGGAAAAACGGTCCGTTCGTCGCCATAAACTGTGCTGCACTTCCGGAAAATCTTCTGGAAAGCGAACTGTTCGGATATGTGGAAGGAGCTTTTACCGGAACCAGCAAAGGAGGAAAAATGGGACTGTTTGAACAGGCACACGGAGGTACTCTGTTTCTGGACGAGATCGGAGAAGTCTCTCCTTCCATTCAGAGCAAGCTGCTTCGGGTGCTTCAGGAACGGCAGGTCCGGCGAATCGGTGACAACAAGGTGATCGACGTGAATGTGCGGATCATCTCTGCCACCAACCGGAGTATTTCCCAGATGGCCGATCAGGGATCCTTCCGGAGGGATCTGATGTATCGCCTGGATGTGCTTCGCCTGTTCCTTCCCCCTCTCAGAAGCCGTGAAAATGACGTGGAGCTTCTGTTTCTCCATCTCCTGAAGACGCAGAGCCTGCAGGATCAGATTCCTCTGCCCTCCCTTGCTCCGGATGCTCTGGCTTTGCTCCATCAATATCCGTTTATGGGCAATATCCGGGAACTGAAAAATATTGCAGAACGTACTCTGTCTCTTTTCCAGGGGAACTGTATTTCCAGAAGTGATCTTCAGGAAGCCCTTTATCCTCAGGATCTTTCCGAAGAGCCATCCTCTTTTGTTCCTTCCGGTCCCTCTGATCCCACTTCCTGTTCTGATGAGCGGGAGAGGCTGCGCCAGGCTCTTGCACAGTGCGGCGGAAACCGTACCCGGGCAGCAGCCCTTCTGGGCATGGACCGCTCCACTCTGTGGCGCAAACTGAAAAAATACCAGATCTCCTGATGAATGATGCACAGCAGTTGCATTTGTTGCATTTTTTTGCATCACTCTGCACCATTTCTTTTTTAAGCAGCGAAGATCCGGGAATCAAACTGCAAATTTATTCTTTATTTTCCATAACTTTTTAATTATTTCTTCAACTGATCCGATAGTTGGCATAACATTTGCTCAATAATTCTGTATCAGCACCATGGGCGGAAGAGCATCAAAGCCGGCAGCTGCTCTTCCCTTTCCTCATGGTACAATATCATTTTGGGAGGGTTGGTTTATGTCAACATCTTATGTACTTATCGTGTTTGCGGTCGTGATTCTGCTGATGATCGTGCTGATCTCCAAATGCAAGGTCAACGCCGCGTTCGGAATCCTGATCGCCGCTTTTATTCTGGCCATTGCCCTGGGCACTCCCTGGGAGGAAATCGAAGATACCATAAACGGCGGATTTGCAGGCACCATTGAAAGCGTAGCCATTGTCATCTTCCTCGGCTGCACCATGGGTACCATCCTGGAAAAAACAGGAGCTGCCATCCGCATTACCAAATGGGCCATTAATCTGTTCGGTGAAAAGCATATTATCTGGGCCATTGCATTAAGCTCTGCCATTTTAGGTATCCCGATCTGGGCAGATACGGTTGTGATCCTTCTGATCCCCATCGTTTCTCTTCTGGCCGTACAGACAAAGAAATCCATGATGAGCTACGGAACTGCTCTTTACCTGGGCGCACTGGTAACCGCTTCTTTAGTTCCCCCCACTCCCGGGCCGGTTTCCGCAGCAGCACTTTTAAACGTTCCCCTGGGTCAGGCGATCCTCTGGGGCGCACTGGTATCCATTCCCAGTGTTATTGCCGCCACCTTCTACTGCATGACTCTGAAAACTCCGGTTATGCCGAAGGAAGAATTTCTGAAATCTGCAGCGGAGCATGAGACCATGGAGCTTCCGTCCCTGACGAAGTCCCTGCTTCCCATCGTATTCCCGCTGATCCTGATCTTTATCAATACCGCCGCATCCGTGATCGTGCCCGGAACCGGCATTGCAAACTTCTGCGCTTTCATCGGAAGTCCTCTGGCCGCTCTGTTTACCGGATGCATTCTTTCCCTGCTTCTGACCGGAAAGGAATGGAAAACCAAGAAGGTATTAAACGACTGGGTTGACGAAGGCATCACCGCAGCTGCCATGCCCATTATCGTAACCGGTATGGGCGGCGCTCTGGCTACCTTCGTAAAGAATGCAGGCGTAGCGGAGAAAATCGCTGAGCTGGTAGTTCAGTCCTCCTTCCCACCCATTCTGATCCCTATTATCATGGCAGCCATCATCCATGTGGTCACCGGATCCAACTCCCTGGGAGTTATGACCTCCGCCGCCCTCATGGAACCCATGCTGGCCACCCTGGGCATCTCTCCCGTAGCCGCTTTCCTGGCCTGCGGAACCGGTGCTCTGATGTTCAAGCACGCCAATTCTTCCGGTTTCTGGGTAACCGTATCCATGTCCAATATGGATGTGAATCAGGGTATCCGTGCCGTCGGCGGCGCGTCCACTGTAGCCGGATTTGTAGGAGCCGCCATCACCTGCGTGCTGGTGGGACTGCATATCATCTGATGAGAAAGGAGTCTGATCCATGGAAAAATTCATTACCCGGGCTGCCCGCCTGAATAAGGCCTACGACATCGAGCTGATCGAGCGGGAGCTGGAATGCGGAGAAGACGATATTATTGTAAAAAATCACATGATGGGCATCTGCGGCTCAGACAAAAGCTTCTACCGCGGCTTTATGCCTCCTCAGACCGCAGAGTTCCGTCAGCCGCCGGAGTTTCCCTTCCTTCTTGGTCATGAGAGCGGCGGAACCGTGGTGGCTGTGGGAAGCCGGGTCAGTGATTACAAGCCCGGAGACAGGGTCATGGCCTTCGGATGGAACAACAATTTTGCCGATTATTTCAAATCCAAATCCTTCCAGCTCCAGCCGGTTCCGGAAGGACTGGATATGGATATTGCCGCTCTGGGCGAGCCCACCTGCTGCGCCATGTATTCCGGTCTGAACACAGGCGTCCAGTTAGGAGACACCGTAGTGGTCATGGGCGGGGGCTATGCCGGACAGATCATCGCCCAGTGCTCCAAATTAAAAGGCGCCTATCAGGTCATTGTGGTAGATGTGCTGGAAGGAAAGCTGGAACTGGCCAAATCTCTGGGAGCGGACATTGTGATCAATTCCAATGAAGAAGATCCGGTCGCCAGAGTAAAAGCCCTGACCGGCGGACGGGGAGCCGACGTGGTGGTGGAAGCAGCCGGAACGGCGGATTCCTTCAACGCTGCCAGCGCCATGATCCGTCACAACGGCAAATTCGTTTTCTACAGCTGGGTCACCACTCCCATCACCTTGAATATCAGCCGCTGGCATGATGACGGCCTGGAGTTTGTGAACACCTGTCTGGTCCATCATACCTGGCAGCAGCGCTACGTCTGGGTACCGGATACGCTCCGCCCCATTATCCAGGGTTCTGTCAGGATCAAGCCCCTGATCACCAACGAATTCGCTCTGGCAGATATCAAAGCCGGCTTTGACCTGGCAGACAAGGATGACGCAGCCATAAAGATCGTATTCCGTCCCTGAACCTGCGGCAGGTTCTTGTAAAAAATACGGTGAAACATAAACAAAGCGGCCGGAGCACAGGATCCGGCCGCAGACAGGAAGGAGTTCAACCCTATGGATTATACAAATTTACTGCTTAACAAAGAAGGAAAGGTATCAAAGGTAGGCATTATCGGAGCAACCAGAGGCTATGGCTATACCCTTCTGGCCCAGATTCCCAAAGTACGGAACATGGAACTGCGGGTCATCTGTTCCAGACATACCGACGAGTGCATGAATGTGCTGAAGGAAATCGGATATGATGAGAGCCGGATCACCGTCTGCCCCGATCCGGAATCTATCCGGAATGCAGATAAAGATGCCGTTCTCATCGTCAGCGACTACCGCCTGGTGATGGAATGCGGAATCACCGCCATGGTGGAGTGCACGGGAAATACCGCAGTCAGCTCTGACGCCGCTCTCCGTTCCCTGAAGAAAGGCATCAACGTTTACATGGTATCCAAAGAGACCGACAGCGTGTGCGGACCTCTTCTCAACAAGGTCGCCGCCGAAAACAACGCCGTATACGCCCTCGTAAACGGCGACCAGCCCCGGAACCTTCTGGATCTGTATTCCTGGGCCATGCTGCTGGGCCTGGAAGTGGTCTGCGCCGGAAAATCCAGCGAATACGATTTCGTATGGAACCGCGAGACCGGTTCCTTCACTTATCTGGACGGAAACACCCCCAGCGAAGATCTTCCCGGCATGATCGACTGCTGGCGCTACGAGGGGCGCAAAACTCTGGAGGCCAGAGAAAAGCTGCTGAAAAAATATCTGGGCGTGATTTCCGCCGACCTGTGCGAAATGAACCTGGTATCCAACATTACCGGTCTGACTCCCGCCTGCCCCTTCCTTCACTATCCCATCGCCAAGACCAGTGAACTGGCGAACATCTTCATTCCGGAGGAAGACGGCGGTATTCTCACAAAAACCGGCGTGGTAGACGTATTCTACAATCTGCGGGAATCCGACGAAGCCAGCTTCTGCGGCGGTGAATTCATCATCGTAAAATGCGAAAATGAAAAAATGTGGGATATTCTGAAGGGGAAAGGCCATGTCATGAGCACCAACGGCAAGTATGCCTGCATCTACTACCCCTACCACTACATGGGCATGGAAACTCCGGCTTCCATCCTGGTAGGCGATTTCATGGGAATCGGTACCCATCCGGAGTGCCGTCAGGTAACCATCATGGCCGGCGTTGCCGAAAAAGATCTGCCCAAAGGCACCTGCTTATCCGTTCAGGGCCATCACCACTCCATTGAGGGACTGACTCCCCAGCTTCTGGAGCGGGCCACCGCCGGAACCGCAGCCCCCTTCTATCTCCTCAACGGCGCCGTGCTGCTTAATGATGTAAAAGCAGGTCAGCCTGTCACTCTGGACGACGTGGACCTGTCCGCTCTTCCCGCATACAAGCTGTATCTGGAAGGACTGGAGCTGTAAATCACAGATTCTGACAAAAAGCCGCAGGACGCATACAGACCATGCGCTCTGCGGCTTTTCTCTTCGTTTCCGGAAGTTCCGGCCGGTCATTCTACAAAATAATAGTTTTCCCATTCCCCGTTATGCCAGTAGCTGACGGAAGTATATTCCGACCTGCCCTCCTCATCAAACCGGAAAGTTCCGGAATATCCGTCCAGGGAAACATTCCGGATGGCATCCGCCAGATCTGCGGTGTCGCTGCATTGGGGCAGCGCCTCCGTCACCACCTGATAGGCATCAATAGCCCCTGCGATATATTTTTGAAGGATAAGGGGATTGCAGTCATGTTTCTCCTCCACCAGATCTGCGATATGAGAGAGCTCCTCATCCTTCTTTCCATTTGCCCTGAAATCAAAATAATACCCATCGATCTCCGGATTCCAAAGATCCAAATTATTATAACCAGCTGTACTCCAAATCACCAGGGGAGACGAAAAAGCCGTCTGTTCCCAGACCATCTCCCAGTCTTGCCGGTCATTCATATCGGAATAGATCACATCCCAGGTTTCTCCTTCCAAAAGCTTTGAGGCAAGGGCATCCCGGCTGTGCTTCTCATACCAGAATATTTCTGTCGACATTCCCCATTGTTCCAATTCGGCCGCCAGCTCCTGAACATAGCTTTTATCAGTCATAGCGGTGTACTGATCTACATAAAGAACGGATCCGGCTCCCAGTTCCTCCGCCAGAAACTGCCCTATGATATCCATCTCCTCTTTGCCCATTCCAAAGTCCTGGACGTCTTCTATGATAAATATCCCGTCTTCCTCCATCTGTTCCGTATCTATCCGGCCAGCATGCTCAACAATAAGCACCGGAATGCCGGAAGCCAACAGTCCTTCCGCCAGTTCCTCCTTATAAGAATCAAAGACGCTGATGACAGCCGCGCATCCCTGCTCCCGGAAAAAGTCTGCCGCATCCGCCGCGTAAGCCTCATTGCTCTGACGCCGTCCCAAATTACCTTTATTTATGGGGTAATCCCCCTCCATTTCACTGGCAAAGATCAGCCGGATCCCGGTCTCCTTTCCGTTGAACTCCGCTTCCGGATACTCCTGATGGAAAGCTTCCAGTCCCCACCGATACAGTTCCGCATAATCATCCGAACTTTCCGTCTGCTCCGGTACATCGTACACGCCGATGCAGATCGAATCATCAAGGGCCTGTACCGCCGCCTCGGCAGTCTCTTTTTCCCCGGCAGCTGCTGCAGCTGTTTCTGCCGTCTGCGCCTCATGGGACTGTGATTTCTTTCCTCCTCCCAGACTCAGCACTCCGATTCCCACTGCCAGGACACAGGCCCCGGCTGCAATGGGCACCAGCATGCTTCTCTTCTTCTCCGGCCGTTTCTCCTTTTTCTCCGTTCTGCCGTCCGCCGGCTGAGGCCCGGGAACATGTTTCCTTTCCTTCTTCTCACCGGCGTCCCGGTTCCCCATGCCCGAATCCACTTTCCCGAAGTCACTGACCGTTTTCTCCTCTTTCCGGAACCGGTCCTCTCTCTTCTTCTCCTGGTCCTCCTCTCCCGTTTTCACATAGTGAACGGAATCCTGAGGCACCTGGTCTCCTTCCGGATAGATCAGACGGCCCTCTTCCCTGCTGTAGAGAATGGCCTCCAGCTCCTGCCTCATCTGCATGGGACTGGAATATCTCTCTTTCGGGTCATAGGCGCAGGCCTTCATCACGATCTCTCCCAGCCTTCCCTCTCCGTGCACCGGCAGGGGCAAGGGCGTCCCGGAAAACCGTCTGGCCAAAGCCGTCTCCCGGTCATTGTGGGTAATGGGTGCCGGCGCCGCCGGCAGAAACGGTGTCCGGTTGTCATTGAGCAGGCGGTACAGCACGATTCCCAGGGAATAAATATCCACCGACGAATTGTACGCCTCTCCCTTATAGACCTCCGGCGCCATGTAGGAATAGGTCCCCTTCTTGGACAGCCCGCTGGTGGTCTTCTCCACCGTCCGGGCGATTCCGAAATCCCCCAGCTTGAAATCCCCGCTGTCGGAAATAAAGATATTTTCCGGCTTTACATCCCGGTGAATGATGTTGTATTTCTGGCACAGCTCCAGCGCCCGGCACAGATCCGCTCCCAGGCGGATCACATCCTGACGGGTCACCGGATGCTTCCGTATGTATTCATTCAGAGGCGTCAGAAGCTCCATTCGGATCAGAATGTCCCAGCCGATACCGTTTTTATGCTCAATGACCTGATGGTCCTCATAGCTGACCACGTTGCTGTTGCCTTTCAGTTTGCTCATCAGGGCAAACTCCTTCACCAGATCCTGAACAAAGGAGCCGAAGTAATCCCGGGCGCTGGCCTCATCCATCCCCTCTGCCATCACCTCTTTGATCTCGCTTTCATTGGCCGGCACGGTGATGACTTTCAGAGCCGCCTTATAAGTGGTACCGAAATCCTTTCTCTCGATCTCATAAACCTTTCCGAAACTGCCCTCTCCGATAAGCCCGGCAATGCGCCATGCTCCGAAGATGGGTTCGTATTGTTTGTAATAATTTGTATCCATATTGATCTATTCCTCTCTTCCGACATTCTGATTATAATCATTTCCATCCATATCATTGAACCTCTGTCTGCTCTTCCGGCTCCTGCGCGCTGCCGTACAGGGCTTCCGTCAGGTCACAGGCAGGGGACAGATAAAGGGCGCTGTCAGAACCGGCCCTTCGAATCAGGTATTCCCGTTTTTCCGGACTCAGCCATGACAGATCGGCATGGAAACGTTCTCCCTCCGTTCCCTCCCAGAGGGCATAATTCCTCCACCCCTCCGTCAGTTCCTCCGGGGACATTCCCTGACCT
>CALWRQ010000030.1 GCA_944383965.1 uncultured Lachnospiraceae bacterium | reverse complement strand
AGAATGTGAAGACCGGTCCTGGTGCTGGACTGTAGAATTAATAAGGCCTGGGAGAAATCCTAGGCCTTTTTTGATTGGAGGAATAATATATGATAAGCAATTGCGGGCATGATGAGAATGGGAAATATTCTGGTGGAAAAGCAGGGGATCAGACAGGAACTGAATGGCAGATCATTTCGTGGTATAATCGGCCTTGGAATGTGGTCCTGCGCCACCCAGATCTTCGGGTCGGTGAGGAGCTGGCATATTTAGGTAAGGCTGCAGCTGAAAACAATAATGTTGGATATGATCAAAATCAAAGGACTACATACTGGACACAATTGACGGCCGCTGGATACGATCCATCCAAGATTGCAGTTAAGTGTGAGGCAGACTGTTCTTCTGGTGTAGCGGCCAATGTTAAAGCTGCGGGTTATCGTCTTGGCATTTCAAAACTCAAAAGTGTTTCCAAAGATTGTTATACTGGTAATTTGAAGTCAGCTTTGAAATCTGCGGGATTTGAAGCATTAACGGAAAGTAAATATCTTACAAGTGATAAATATTTGCTTCCGGGAGACATTTTGCTGTATGAAGGTCATCACACAGCAACCAACCTGGATTATGGCAGTGCTGCCGTTCCAACAGAACAAGAAAAAAAGTCCGGATGGTATCAGGAAGATGACGGATGGCGTTTCTATCTGGGTGACACTGGTCAATACGTTAAAAATGACTGGTATCAAGATGTTGATGGTAAATGGTACTGGTTCCGCGGTGATGGTCTGATGGTATCAAATGTATGGTATCAGTATAACGGATCATGGTACTATCTGGGTAGTGATGGCGCGATGTGCACCGGCCTCCAGACGGTGGATGGTAAGTGGTACTATCTGGACCAGGAGGGCCGCATGGCCACCGCGCCGGTGACGCTCACGCCAGATCAGGACGGCGCGCTCCAGTATCCGGGATTGGTAGTATAAATTAAGGAAGCGGCAGGGATAAATCTGCCGCTAAATTGTACCATCTTCGGGGAGAACGATTAGTTATAATTCTATGGTTTCCTATTATATTAACTGTCTCTATTGGTCACAAAAAAGTCACAAAAGAAGTAAAGAATCTCGTAAAATCAAGGCTTATTTTGAATACCCGGGTAAAGAATTCTTACTTTTTTCTGTTCAGCCGGATATCTTCCAGATACTGGAAGAGCTCTGCGTCCACACCGTCAAACAGCCGGTTTTTCTTGGAAGGGATCCGCGCCAGATGCTGGCGGTGAATCTCATCGTTTGTTTCGCTGATCTCTTTCTGCAGATCTCTGGCGGACAGACGCACGGCGCCCTTTCCCAGAATGATCACCTGCTCCAGCCGGTCGGAAGTGGCGACCCGTACATGATGGGTGCGGCCGATTTCCTGGGTGACCTTCTCAATATACTGGTCCGCGGTTTCCGCTTCCTTTGTAAAGACAACATGGATATTATGGTAGGCGATCACTTCTCCCGGATTGCCTTTTACTTTGTATCCGTCAAAAACCACAATGACTCTGCATTTTTTAAATCCCTGGTAATTGCAGAGAATATCCTGGAGCCGCAGGCGGGCGGCATCCAGATTGGTATCGGCCAGGGCCTTCAGCTCAGGCCATGCAAATATGATGTTGTATCCGTCCACTAACAGGTAATCCGTCATAAATATTCCCTTTCTGCCGCATGAAGATGCGGCCATACAGCCTATATTTTAGTGGGGGAAACAGGGGATGTCAAGAAAAGGGTGAAAAGAGCCGGTGAAAAAGTACTTGCGCAATCAACAGTTTTGATAGATAATGGTAGCGTTACTGCTGCAATGAATTCGTGCACGAAATTGCATAAGACAGGATGAGGAGAATGAAGATGAAAGCATATGCGGAGATGACGAGAGATGAGCTGAAGGCTCTGGCGCGGGAACTGACTGCGCAGTATAGGGAAATGCAGGGAAAGGATCTGAAGCTGGATATGTCCAGAGGAAAGCCAAGTCTGGCTCAGCTGGATCTGTCTATGGGGATGATGGATGTTCTCAGCAGCAATGATGACCTGACCTGTGAAGACGGAACTGACTGCCGCAACTACGGCTGCCTGGACGGTATCAAGGAGGTCAAAGAGCTGATCGCGGACATGATGGAGGTAGCTCCCACCAATGTGATCATTTACGGAAACTCCAGTCTGAACGTGATGTATGATACGGTGGCCCGTTCTATCACCAACGGAGTGATGGGAAATACTCCGTGGTCCAAGCTGGATAAAGTGAAATTCCTTTGCCCGGTTCCGGGATATGACCGCCATTTTGCCATTACCGAATACTTCGGTATCGAGATGATCAACGTGCCGATGACACCTCAGGGTCCGGACATGGATATGGTGGAGAAGCTGGTGTCTTCCGATCCGGCCATTAAGGGAATCTGGTGTGTACCGAAGTACTCCAATCCTCAGGGATATTCCTATTCTGATGAAACAGTGAGAAGATTTGCCCGCTTAAAGCCGGCTGCCCAGGACTTCCGTATTTACTGGGACAACGCTTATACGATCCATCACCTTTACGATAATGACCAGGACCATCTGATCGAGATCCTGGCAGAGTGTAAGAGAGCGGGAAATCCTGACCTGGTATATAAATTTGCATCTACATCCAAGATCTGTTTCCCCGGTTCCGGTATCGCAGCTCTGGCTGCATCACCCAACAACCTGGAGGATATCAGAAAGCAGCTGTCTGTTCAGACCATCGGCCATGATAAAGTAAACCAGCTGAGAAATGTGAGATTTTTCAAGGATATCCACGGTATGGTGGAGCACATGAGAAAACACGCAGATATTCTTCGTCCCAAATTCGAGGCGGTAGAGCGCATTCTGGAACAGGAACTGGGCGGACTGGGAATCGCCGAGTGGACCAAGCCGAAGGGCGGATATTTCATTTCCTTTGAGGCGATGGACGGCTGTGCAAAAGAGATCGTGGCCCGCTGCAAGAAAGCGGGAGTAGTTATGACTTCTGCGGGAGCAACCTATCCCTACGGAAAGGACCCCCATGACAGCAATATCCGGATCGCACCTTCCTACCCGCCGTTAAATGACCTGGAGCTGGCTACAGAGCTTCTTTGTCTGTGCACAAAGCTGGTGAGCGTGGAGAAACTGCTGAAGGAAGACCGGGCTCCGAAGACTGCAGAGAATGCAGTGCAGGAACAGGCAGAGGCATAAAAAGAATCAGGAAGAAAAGAAATCCCGACGGTGCTTTCATCGTCGGGATTATTGGCAGATAGGAACAGAAAGGACAGAAAGAGGTCAGGTGACGGAAAACAGGATCAGGTTTACAAAGGCCTGGAAGGCCACGGTCTGATATTTGTCCTGAAGAAAGGTCACATGGCTGGTGCAGCTCAGATTGAAGTCCTGTACCTCCAGCTCGGTCAGAGTTCCTGCTTCCAGATCTTTCTCGGCCAGACTTCTGGGAAGAATGGCAACGCCCAGTCCCTTTCTGGCGGCTTTTAACAGGGCGGCAGAACTGATGCTGGTCCATGCGGGAGATACGGACAGATTGAAAAACAGAAACGCACTGTCTACGATCTGACGGACCATGCTGCCCGGCTCTTTCAGAAGAAGGGGCTGTTTGGCCAGTTCCGGAGCGGTCAGAATTCCGGAGGAGGCCAGAGGAAAATCGGGGGAACAGAGGACGGCAAGCGGCTGAGAGGAGACGGGAACCTTTACAAAGTGCTCGTCGTCCGCCATGCCTTCTGTGAGAGCCATATCGATTTTCCGGTGGAGAAGCTGTTTTTCCAGCTCTTTCTCACTGTCTACAGTGACCCGTACCTGCACATCGCTGTGAGTGGCGCGGAATTTTTCCAGGACGTCGAGCAGGAGTGTGCCGGCTACAGACGGTGTGGCCCCGATCTTCAGAGCGGGATTGATCCCGGAATCCAGAAATTCCCTTTCCAGATCCTCGTAAAGCTCCAGCAGGGGAATGACTTTGGAAAGGAAAAGCTGTCCGGCTTCGTTCAGAACGATCTTCCGGGCAGTCCGGTCAAAAAGCTGGGTACCCAGCGCCTCCTCCAGCTCACTGATGGTGCGGGATATGGCCGGCTGAGTAGTGGACAGCCGTTCTGCGGCTTTTGTAATGCTTTCTTCCTCACATACGGTCTTGAACGTATAAAGCTGTTTGATTTTCATATGGATGCCTCTTATCGATATCAGAAATTATATGGATATAATATATCATTATCACTATTAAAAATCCAGTATTTATTGCAGAAATATTATGCTTAAAAGGAGAAATACATTGAGAAAGGGAAAGAAAGGGGCTGCAGCGCTCCTGTTCGCTGCAGCCTGCCTGGCGGCGGTTCTGGGGGGCTGCGGAAAAAGAAAGACAGAACCGGTGAGCCGGTCCGGATTTCTGCTGAATACATTTGTAACCGTTACTCTTTATGATACGGAAGATGAAAGGATCCTGGACGGCTGTATGGATCTGTGCAGAGATTATGAAGGGATGCTCAGCAGGACGGTGGAGACCAGCGAAGTTTACAGGATCAATCACCGGGAACCGGGTACCAGAGAAATGGAAGTGTCGGAAGAAACGGCAGAGGTGATCGAAAAGGGCCTGTATTACAGCCGGATCTCCGACGGGGCATTTGACATTACAGTGGAGCCCCTCAGTTCCCTGTGGGATTTCACGGCACAGGATCCTCAGGTGCCGGATGAGGAATCGATCCGGGAAAATCTTCCAAAGGTGGGTTATGAAAAGATCTCCGTTTCCGGAAACAAAATCCTCTTTTCCGATGATGAGACCTGCATTGATCTGGGGGCGATTGCAAAAGGATATATTGCGGACCGGATGAAGGATTACCTTGAGGAGCAGGGAGTAAGGAGTGCGATCATCAACCTGGGAGGAAACGTGCTCTGCATTGGAAAAAATACGGATGGAAATCCTTTCCGTATCGGGATTCAGAGACCCTATGGGGATTACAGTGAAACCGTAGGTCTGGTGGAGGCGGAGGATCTGTCTGTGGTTTCTTCCGGTGTTTACGAAAGGCATTTTGAAAAGGATGGGGTCAATTACCACCATATTCTGGATCCGAAAACAGGGTATCCCTATGAGAACGGCCTTACGGCGGTAACCATTCTTTCCAGCCGCTCGGTAGACGGAGACGGACTGAGCACTGCCTGTTTTTCCCTTGGGCTGGAAAAAGGAATGGAGCTTCTGGATTCCATTGACGGAGTGTGCGGGGTGTTCATAACCGATGACGGAGAACTCCACTGTTCTCAGGGAATGGAAGAGAAGCTGATCATTGAGGAATAACTGCAGTCTTTACAGCTTATGCGGGGTATATTAAAATAACGGGAAAGGGCAGAAAGCCAAAATACAGGAAAGGATTGGACAAGACAGATGATCGGGAAGTGGAAGGAAAAGCTGATAAACCGGGAGACTGTTTCCTATTTTATTTTCGGAGTGCTCACTACTCTGGTGGACTGGATTTCCTACGGGGTGATGCGGGTTCCCCTGGGATATAAAAAGGCTACGGTGCTGAGCCAGTTCTTTGCTATTCTGTTTGCTTACGTGACAAACAAGATATTTGTATTTGAAAACTTCGATCTTCATCTGAAATATCTGGTGAAGGAGATTACCAGCTTTTTTGCCTGCAGACTGTTTACCGCCGTATTTACCTATGCGGCCATGGTATTTATGGTAGACGGTCTGGGAATCCGCCAGGATATGATCTGCAAGATCGTGGTATCGGCGATTTCTCTGGTTCTGAATTATGTATTCAGCAAGCTGATTATATTCAGAAAGAAAGGACCGGGGAGAATGTGAGATGAAACAGGATGGGACTGGACAGATTGCCAGGGAACTGGATGATATTCTGGGCGTTATGGAGAAAAGAGAGATGGAGAAAGGATGGAAAGGCGGTATTTCTCCGGAAAAGCCGGAGGCAGAGGCGGAGATACCGGCAGAAGAGGAAGAACTGATCGTGGAAGAACTGGACGGAGAGGAAGAGCAGCAGGCTGTTCCGGAGCCGGAAGAAGATCAGAAGAAGAGCAGGGAAAAGAGAAAGGGAAGAACAGAAGGACCGGCCGGGCCGGGAACAGAACCGGATGCCCCCCTTCCCCGGCAAGAGGAAGACGACGGGAAAAAGCAGCCGGAGAGGAGAGAAGAGGAAGAAAGACCGGACAGGCCCCGGGGAGTGCATGCCAGCCTGGTACGTCCGAAAGACGGACTGGCTGCAGCATTCTGGATTCCGGTTGCGGTGATGATCATTATTTTTATTCAGAGAGGAATTTTCCCTTTCGGGGAAAACAGCTTTCTGAGAACCGATATGTACCATCAGTACGCGCCGTTTTTTTCTGAGTTTCATCATAAACTGCGCACAGGGGGCAGCCTGCTGTACAGCTGGAATGTGGGAGGCGGGGTGAACTTTGCCGCGCTTTATGCCTATTATCTGGCCAGCCCGATAAACTGGCTGATCGTGCTTTGCCCGAAGAGCTATATTATCGAGTTTATGACCTATCTGATCGTGATCAAGATCGGACTTTCCGGACTGACCTTTGCCTGGTATCTGAGAAAACACTGCGGGACCAGGGACTTCGGAGCGGCATTTTTCGGTATTTTCTACGCGCTGTCGGGCTATATGGCGGCCTACAGCTGGAATATCATGTGGCTGGACTGCATCTGGCTCTTTCCGCTGGTGATGCTGGGACTGGAACAGCTTGTAAAGGAGAGGAAAGGACTTCTTTACTGCGTGACTCTGGGGCTTTCCATTCTTTCCAATTATTATATTTCCATTATGGTCTGCCTGTTTCTGGTCATATATTTTCTCTGCCTGCTGATCCTGGAGCCGAAAAAGCCTGTAAAAGAGTACCTGTATAACGGGCTGCAGTTCGGGGGATATTCTCTGCTGGCCGGAGGAATGGCTGCGGTGGTGCTGCTGCCGGAGATTTTTGCCCTTCAGATGACGGCTTCCGGAGATGTGAATTTTCCCAAGACCTTCAGCAGCTATTTTTCCATCATTGACATGCTGGCCAGGCATATAGGAAATGTGGAGGTGGAGGTGGGCCTGGATCACTGGCCGAACATCTACTGCGGAGTGGCGGTGTTCCTTTTCTTCCTGCTGTATCTGGCCTGCAGAAGGATTTCCGTAAAAGAAAAAGCAGTGTACTGTACGCTGCTAATGATATTTTTTGCCAGTTTTTCCGTCAACGTGCTGAACTTCATCTGGCACGGCCTGCATTATCCGAACAGCCTGCCCTGCCGTCAGTCCTTTATCTATATATTTCTCATGCTTTTCATATGCTATCGGGCCTATATGTACCTCAGGGAGACTCCCTGGAAGCATGTGGCTGCGGCATTCTGGGGAGCTGCGGCGTTTGTGCTGCTGGCAGAACAGACGGTGACTGATGACAGTTTCCATTTCAGCGTCTTTTATGTGGCGATTCTGTTTCTGGCCCTGTATGCCAGCCTGATCTATCTGTACAGAAAGGGAAGGATCAACGGAAATCTGCTCCTTCTTCTGGCGCTTGTGACGGTATCTCTGGAGGCTGCGCTCAATACGGCGGTCACCAGCGTGACGACGACCAGCAGGACGGCATATGTGAAAGACAACGAGGATGTGGAGAGACTGGTATCCGGTCTGATGCCGGCGGATACGTTTTACCGGATCGAGAAGGTGGACGGAAAAACGAAAAATGACGGGGCATGGATGAACTTCCCCACGGTCTCTCTGTTTTCCTCCACTGCCAATGCGGATATGACGGACTTTTTCCGGAAAATGGGATGTGAAGCTTCCACAAATGCCTACAGCATCGAAGGCAGTACGCCTCTGGTGGATTCTCTGCTGTCCATCCGGTACGGCCTTTATTCCTGGAATCAGGGGAGCAATCCGCTGCTTACCCTGGCCGGTCAGGAGGGAGAGACCTGGCTGTACCGGAAGGCGTATACTCTTCCTGTGGGATTCGGGATTCCCATGGACCTGGAGGACAACTGGCAGCTGGATCTGGGAAATCCTGCAGATGTGCAGAACGATCTGTGCAGCGTACTGGGAACTTCCCAGGTGCTGGAGGAAGTATTCGGCCAGGACGGAGGGGATGCCTATTCCTATGCAGTGGAAGAGGAAGGAGAGTATTATGCCTATATTTCCAATCGTCAGGTGAAAAAGGTAAAGGTAAGCTGGGGAGAGGAAAGCACCGTTTATGACAATGTAAACAGAGGCTATCTGCTGGAGCTTGGAAGATGCCAGCCGGGAGAAGAGATTCTGCTTACCTGTGAGGAAGAATCCGGCGCGGATATGAAAGCCAGGATCTACCGGTTTTCCGATCAGGCGCTGGAAGAAGTCTACAGCGTTCTGAGCCAGGAGGAATGGGAAATCACAGAATGGACGGATACGGCTCTGGAGGGGACCGTCCGTATGGAAGAAGCGGGACTTCTTTATACCAGTATTCCCTATGACAAAGGATGGACCGTACTGGTGGACGGACAGGAGACAGAAACAAGAAAGCTGTTTGACACGTTCCTCACGGTAGAACTTTCCGAGGGAAGTCATACCGTAGAGATGTCCTATGAACCGCAGGGGCTGAAGCCGGGGGCAGCAGTGACAGGAGGAAGCATTCTTATCCTGGTGCTGTGTACTGCGGCCGGCAGCTGTCTGCGCAGGAGGAAGGAGAAAAAAGAATGGAATTCATGACGTTTCTGGAGGAGCTTTCTTCCAAGGCTCCCATACCCGGGGGCGGAGGAGCTTCTGCCATGGGAGGAGCCATAGGAAACGGCCTGGGGCAGATGGTGGCTAATCTGACTCTGGGCAAAAAAAAGTACGCTCAGTGGGAGGAGGAGATCTCCCGCCTGCTGGTACGGATGCAGGAACTGCAGGTGAGGTTCATGGAGCTGGCTGCGGAAGATGAAAGGGTTTTTGCGCCGCTGGCAGAGGCATACCGTATGCCTGCAGGAACAGAGGAGGAAAAGGCCTGCAAAGAGCGGGTAATGGAAGAACGTCTTCTGGCAGCCAGTCTGGTTCCTCTTCAGGTGATGGATGCGGGGATGGAAATGCTGGACATCCTGCGGATCCTGGAAGAAAAAGGAAGCGTGATGGCAGTGAGCGATGTGGGAGTAGCAGTTCAGTTTATAAGGACGGCTGTTACAGGTGCAGCCATGAATGTATATATCAATACGGGATCCATGAAAGACCGGAAACGGGCGGAGGAACTGAATCTCCGTGCGGACGGACTGGTACGGAAAGGAACAGAGGAAGCGGACCTGATTTACGGACGGGTGCTGGCTCGTCTGAAATAACAGGAACAATACTGGGAACAGGAAAAGGAGGACGTCATGGTCTTACTGAAGGGAGCGGAGGTATCCGCAAAGATACAGAAAGAAGTGGAACGGCAACTGGAGGCTATGGACGGATATGTGCCTGTACTGGCAGTGGTCCGGGTGGGCGAACGGCCCGATGATCTGTCCTACGAAAAGAGCGCCCTGTCCAGAATGAAAAAATTTGGGATGAAGGGAATCAGCTTTGCATTTCCCGAGGACGTGTCCATGGAGAAGTTCAGGAAAGAATTTGCACGGATCAACGAAGCCCCGGAAATTGACGGGATCCTGCTGCTTCGCCCGCTTCCTGCTCAGCTGGATGAGAAGGAGATTGAGAGGATGATCTGTCCGGAGAAAGACCTGGACGGAATCTGCCCGGAAAATATTGCAAAGGTGTTTGCGGGAGACGAAACGGGATTTGCTCCCTGTACGGCGGAGGCGGTGATCCGCCTGCTGAAGGCATATGAAATTCCCATGGAGGGAAAAAGAGCGGTGATCGTAGGAAGAAGCATGGTGGTGGGGCGGCCTCTGTCCATGCTTCTGCTGAAGGAAAATGCTACGGTTACGGTCTGTCACACCAGAACAAAGAACCTGAAGGAGATCTGCCGTCAGGGGGAGATCCTTGTGGCTGCCGCTGGCCGTGCCAGAATGCTCGGCGGAGAGTTTGTGGGAGAAGGAGCCGTGGCGGTGGACGTGGGAATCAATGTGGATGAGAACGGAACTCTCTGCGGGGATATGGACCTGGATTCTGTGGGGCAGAAAGCGTCCATGGCTACTCCAGTTCCCGGCGGAATCGGGGCGGTGACGACGGCGGTGCTGGCAGAACATCTGGTTCGGGCTGCGGCAGGAAGAAGCAAAAGAAATGTCGTCTGAAAGAGGCGGGACGATTCTGCAGAATAATTTCCCCCATCTCAGGAAACCCTAAGGGAAATGAATGAGAGATGGAGGAAAAACAATGTGGGGTATTTTAACAGCTCTGCTGTCGGGAGCGCTGATGAGTATTCAGGGGGTATTCAACACGGAAGTGACAAAGCAGACCGGAGTATGGGTATCTGCTGGATGGGTGCAGCTGACGGCTTTTGTCACCTGCGCGGCGATCTGGTTCTTTTCCGGGAGAGAGGAAATATGGCCGCTGACTCAGGTACAGCCCAGATATATGCTGACCGGCGGAATTCTGGGGGCATTTATCACGTACACCGTGATCAGGAGCATGGGGAGCCTGGGTCCGGCAAGGGCAGCGCTCCTCATTGTTGTTTCCCAGATCCTGGTGGCTTATGCCATAGAACTGTTCGGACTTTTCGGGGTAGAACGGGTTCCGTTTGAATGGAAGAAGGCGCTGGGGGCTGCAGCTGCCATCGGAGGAATTATTATTTTTCGCAGTTGATTTCCGGACCGGTTTTATGTAAAATAGAACTGTCAGGCTGAATATGGCTTCCGCATCGGAAGGAAAAGAGGCGGGAGACCATGAAGAAACAATACTGGAAGACGATTCTGGCCGCGGGTTTCATGGCTGGAGCAGGAATCTGCTACAGCTGCGGGGGCGGCTGGATTTCAGAAAATATCAGTGAGGTACAGACGGAGAGTCTGGGAGAATACGTTTCGGCTGAAAGCGAAGCGCAGTCCCAGGCTCCTGTTTATCATTATGTACATATCTGCGGGGAAGTGAACGCTCCCGGAGTGTACCAGGTACCGGAGGGAAGCCGCATTTTTCAGGCTGTAGAGCAGGCAGGAGGCTTTACGGATGAGGCGGCTTCCGAGTATTTAAACCTGGCGGAACAGACAGAGGACGGAATGAAGATCTGCGTTCCCTCTGCGGAAGAAGCAAAGGAGGCCGGACTTTCCCCAATGGGAGAGGAGACTTCAGGCAGGGTAAATATCAATAAAGCCGGAGCGGAGGAACTGATGACCCTTACCGGCATCGGGGAAGCCAGAGCGGCGGATATTATCAGATATCGGGAGGAGAACGGCGGATTCCGGACTGTGGAAGACATTATGAAAGTGCCCGGAATAAAGGAAGGGGCATTTGAGAAAATAAAAGATCAGATCAGCGTGTAATCAAGGGGAAAAGAAATGGCAAGAGCGTTAGTTGTGGATGATGAAAAATTAATTGTAAAAGGGATCCGCTTCAGCCTGGAACAGGACGGTATGGAAGTGGACTGTGCATATGACGGAGAGGAAGCCATCAATATGGCAAAAGCCAGGGAGTATGACATCGTACTTCTGGATGTGATGCTGCCGAAGCATGACGGATATGAGGTCTGCCAGGCAATCAGGGAGTTCTCGGAGATGCCGATCATCATGCTCACGGCCAAGGGAGGCGACATGGATAAGATCCTGGGGCTGGAGTACGGTGCAGACGACTATGTGACCAAGCCGTTCAATATTCTGGAGCTGAAAGCCAGGATACGGGCGATCATGAGAAGGAATTCCAAAAGGAGCAGGGCCGGCCAGAAACCGGAGAACAAGGTGGTATCTGCGGGAGATCTGAAGATGGACCTGGAGGCCAGACGGGTGTTTATCGGAGAGAAGGAGATCAATCTTACGGCAAAGGAGTTTGACCTTCTGGAGCTTCTGGTGTGCAATCCCAATAAGGTGTACAGCAGAGAAGCTCTGCTCACTTATGTATGGGGGAATAAAGCCATGGACAGCGGTGATGTGAGAACGGTGGATGTTCATGTAAGGCGGCTGAGGGAGAAGATCGAGCCCAGTCCCAGCGACCCTAAGTATGTGCATACAAAATGGGGTGTGGGATACTATTTCCGCGTGTGACGGAGCGGGAAAAAACGGACGGGAAAAGGAGATATGCAATGGATTACAGAATCAGAGCAGCAGTCATGGAAGATCTGGAAGCGGTGACGGCGATGGAGGCAGAATGCTTTCCGGCGGCTGAAGCGGCCGGAAAGGATGCGCTCCGGGAGCGGCTTCGGGCATTTCCGGACAGCTTTTTTGTGGCGGAGCAGGAGGACGGCCGTCTGATCGGGATGATCAACGGAGCGGTCACAGACCGCAGGACCATCTGCGACGAAATGTTTGAAGACACGGGCTGCCATCAGCCGGACGGAGCTTACCAGAGTATATTCGGGCTGGATGTGGTACCTGACAGAAGAAGGGAAGGAGTGGCTGCCGCTCTGATGGAACACATGATCCGGGCTGCTGAAAAAGCCGGACGGAAGGGTCTGATCCTTACCTGTAAGGATCGGCTGATCCCCTATTATGAGAAATTCGGATATGTGAATCTGGGCGTCTCTCAGTCGGTACACGGCGGAGCCCGCTGGTATGATATGCTTCTGGAGCTTCCGTCATGAGAGTGACTGTGGTGGCAGTGGGAAAGCTGAAGGAAAAGTTTTATCAGCAGGCGGTAGAGGAATATTCCAAACGCCTGAGCCGGTACTGCAGGCTGGAGATCATCCAGGTGGCGGATGAGAAGACGCCGGACGGAGCGTCGGAAACTGTGGAGCGGCAGATAAAGGAAAAAGAGGGAAAAAGGATCCTGGCTCAGATCCGGGATGGAGCATATGTGATCGCTCTGGCGATCCGGGGAGAGATGCTTTCCAGTGAGGAACTGGCGGAAAAAGTGGGAAAGCTGGGGCTGGGAGGAGTCAGCCATGTGGTGTTTGTCATCGGAGGCTCCCTGGGGCTGTCAGATGAAGTGCTGGCCCGTGCGGACTGCAGGCTGAGCTTTTCCCCCATGACCTTTCCTCACCAGCTGATGCGTGTGGTGCTTCTGGAGCAGGTGTACCGGAGCTTCTGCATTCTGGGCGGAACTCCTTATCACAAATAAGACGGGAAAACAGACATCACGGAAGGGCCTGATATATGAAAGACAGAATACATAAACTGCTGAGGGGGGCAGCCTGGCTGGGGCTGCTCCTTCTTCTTCTGGCAGGAATTTTTGCAGCGGTGCTGTTTATCCGCCTGGGAGTGGGCATCCGGCCCTGGGACCCGGGAGACCAGGAGACAGAGTTCTGCGGAGAAAAGGAGCAGCCGGAGGATCAGGGAGAGCAGACAGAAGAGAACAGGGAAGAGAACGGAAAAGAGACGGACCGGGAAAGCCGGCAGGAAGCTGCCACAGAAGGAGAGGACGGCTTCATCGGCACAGATCCGGAAGAACCCGGAGAGGAAAAACCTCCATGGGTCATGCTGGCTTCAGACCTGCATTATCTCAGTCCCCGCACCCATGACGGAGGGGAAGCATTCCGGACTATGGTATGGGAAGAGGATGACGGGAAGCCGGATCAGTACAGTGAAGAGATGGTGGACGCTCTTCTGGATGCGGCGGTGGAAAAACAGCCGTCAGCCCTGATTCTGACCGGGGATATTACCCATAACGGAGAACTTCAGAGTCATATGGAGCTGGCGGAAAAGCTTCTGCAGGTAGAACAGGCAGGAGTGCCAGTTCTGGTTATTCCCGGAAATCATGACATCAATAACCGCCATGCCTCTACCTATTTCGGAGAGGAGAGAGAAGCGGCGGAAAATCTGGCCGGAGGCGGAGAGTTCTATGAAATCTACCGGCAGTTCGGATATGATGAGGCATCTTCCAGAGACCAGGCTTCTCTGAGTTATGTATACCGGCTGGATGAAAGCCACTGGATCATGATGCTGGATTCCTGCCAGTATGAGGAGAAAAATCTGGTGAGCGGAAAGATCAGAGAAGAAACTCTGGAATGGATGGAAGAACAGCTGGAAGAGGCGGGGAGACAGGGGGCCAGCGTGCTTCCGGTAGCCCATCATAATCTTCTGCAGGAAAGCCGGATGTATAAGACAGAGTGCACTCTGGAAAATGGCGAAGAGGTGACCGGGCTGCTGGAACGTTTCCGGATCCCGCTCTATATCAGCGGACATCTCCATGCGCAGAGGATCAAGAAACACAAAGCAGAGCCGGGAACGGAAGAAACGGAATACGGGATTACGGAGATCGTTCTGGGGCCTTATTCCATCCCTCCCTGTGAATACGGAGTGCTTGAATGGAAGGAAAACAATCTTCTGGAATTCCGGACGGAAGAAGCGGACGTGGGGCAGAGCGCTGCCCGGCGGGAAAGTACAGACGGGAGGCTGCTGGATTTTTCCGAAGCAGGGCCGGAAATGGTAAAGGAAGTGATCCGGTATCAGACCGGTAAACATCATCTGGCTATTTCGGGAGAAGCAGAGGAGAGAATGCTGGAGCTTTACGGAAATCTGTATCTGGATTACTGCTCCGGCATGCCCATAGACAGGACGGCGGTAACGTCCACCTTCGGCTATGAGATGTGGATGAGAGTGGGAAGTGACAGCAGGTATGTCCGGGAGATGGAGGAAATGATGAAGGACTCAGAAAAAGGGAGCCGCAGATGGGCTCAGCAGGAGGAAGAAACATGACAGTACGGTTTGCGGAAGAAACAGATGCGAAAGAGCTTTTGAAGATCTACGGACAGTATATTGACACTTCCATAACCTTTGAATACTGCCTTCCGTCAGAGGAAGAATTCAGGCAACGGATCAGAAATGTGAAACAGGAGGGCTATCCCTATCTGGTCTGCATGGAGGATGGAAGGATTACCGGGTATGCCTATGCCCACAGACCCTTTGAACGGGCGGCCTATCAATGGGATGCGGAGCTTTCCATCTATCTGGACAGAAGCTGTACCTGCGGCGGTCTGGGAGGAAGACTCTATGGAATTCTGCTGGAGCTGCTGAAGATGCAGGGAGTACGGACCGTGTACGGCTGCGTGGTGTCTCCCAACCCGAAAAGCGAGCGGCTCCATGAGAGGATGGGCTTTCAACGGATCGGAGTGTTTAAGAACACGGGCTATAAAAACGGAACGTGGCTGGATGTGGTGTGGTTTGAAAAAAAGATCGGATCCTTCAGCGGCGGGCCGGAACCGGTGAAGCCGGTATGGGAGCTGGAGGAGAGGGAACGGAAGAGGATTCTGTGCGCTGCGGAACAAAATAATTGACAAAGTCAATAACATGTGCTACTCTATGGGAAATTAATTGATTAAGTCAACAAAATAGCAGACAGAAAGAGGAGAAGAACCATGGAGAGATTATTTACACTGGCAAAGATCGGGACAGTGGAACTGAAAAACAGAATCGTATTTGCTCCCACGTCTCTGGGAGAAAGGGGAACTGAGTTTTACAGAGAGATCGCAGAAGGAGGAACGGGACTGATCATCCTGCCGGACGTTGCGGTGCAGCCTTCCATGCTGGGGGCTCCGTCTCTGGATTCGGAACGGTTTTTTCCTTATTTCCGGCAGATTCTGGAAATCTGCCGAGAAAACGGATGCGAGGCAGCTCCTCAGCTGTTTTTTCAGGAGTATGACCTGGCATATGTGGGGAGTCTGTTCCGCCAGAGAATGAGCCTGGGAGGCGATGAGGTGCGCAGGAAAATGGCGGAAAATGTGAACGGTTACTGTGACAGCCTGACGACTGAGCAGGCGGAGGAGATCATCAGCCGGTTTGCAGTGGCGGCAGGAAACGCGCAGTCTGCCGGATTCCGGATTGTCCAGATCCATGGAGACCGTCTTCTGGGCAGTTTTTCCTCTGCTCTGTTCAACCACAGGACAGACCGGTACGGAGAGCTTACAGCATTTCCTGCGGCGGTGGTGCGGGCTGTGAAGGAAGCAGCCCCCGATCTGGCGATAGACTATAAACTGACGGTCCGTACGGAAGAACCGGCTCTGGGCCGGGGCGGAGTTCTGATCAGCGAGGTTCCCTGCTTTGTAAAAGCCCTGGAGGAGGCAGGAGCAGACAGCTTCCATGTGGCCATAGCCAACCATTCCAATCTTCGTGATACCATTCCGTCGGCGGGGCATCCTCTGCTTCAGGGAGAGGGATGCTTCCGCCATCTGGGAGAGGCAGTGCTGTCCTGCAGTTCCAGACCGGTATGCCTTGTAGGAAAGATTCAGCACAGGCAGTTTGCAGAGGAGCTGCTGGAGCAGGGATTTGCATTTGCAGGGCTTTCCAGACAGCTGATCGCCGATCCCCGGTGGCCGGAGAAGGTGCGGGAAGGGAAAGAGAACGAGATCCGCTACTGCACTTACTGCAATCAGAGATGCGTGGGCGGAATTATGAAGAACCAGCCGGTGAGCTGCATTCTGAGGGAAAGCGAAGACCGGAAGGAAAAGTGACCGGCGGAGGAAATATGCCGCGGGAGGAAAACATTGCATTTCCTCCCGCTTTTTTTGTATAATGAAATATCATGAGAAAAACTGCAGAGGAGGGGTCAGTTATGAAGGATATGGTAACTCTGGGAAAGACAGGAATCACGGTTTCCAAAAACGGATTCGGAGCGCTTCCCGTACAGAGGGTAGGGATGGAAAAAGCGGTGGAACTGCTGAGAAATGCCTATGAAGGAGGCTTCCGCTTTTTCGATACGGCCAGATCTTATTCAGACAGCGAAGAGAAACTGGGCGAAGCACTGGCAGATGTGAGAAAGGAGATCTTTCTGGCTACGAAAACGCCGGCCGCAGACGGAGACGGACTGAAACGGGATCTGGAAACTTCTTTGAAACTGCTCAAGACCGATTATATCGATATTTTTCAGTTTCATAATCCGGCATTCTGCCCCAGGCCGGGAGACGGAACGGGGCTTTACGAAGCCATGGCGGACGCAAAAGAGCAGGGAATGGTACGTCACATCGGCATTACCAATCACCGGATTCATGTGGCGGAAGAAGCGATTGAGTCGGGGCTTTATGAGACGCTCCAGTTCCCGTTCTGCTATCTGGCTACGGAGAAGGATCTGGAACTGGTGGAAAAATGCAGGAAGGCCGGTATGGGATTCATTGCCATGAAGGCTCTGTCGGGCGGTCTGATCACCAATGCAGCCGCTGCCTACGCATATCTTGCCGGCTTTGACGGGGTCCTTCCCATATGGGGGATTCAGCGGCAGAGAGAGCTGGATGAGTTCCTTGGCTTTATGGACGAGCCGCCCCGGCTGGACGGAGAGCTGCAGGCGGTGATCGAAAAGGACAGAAAGGAACTGGCTGGGAATTTCTGCCGGGGCTGCGGCTACTGTATGCCCTGTCCGGCTGGAATTGAGATCAATACCTGCGCCCGCATGAGCCTGCTGATCCGCCGCTCTCCGTCGGAGAAACAGCTGACGGAGAAGGCGCAGGCGATGATGAAGAAGATAGAGGGCTGTCTCCACTGCGGAGCATGTGCGAAGAAATGCCCCTACGGTCTGGATACTCCCAGACTGCTGGAAGATAATTACAGAGACTATCAGGAGATTCTGGCGGGTAAGCCCCTTTAAGAAAGGAAGGTACGGGAAATGGATGCGATTTTCAGAAGAATCAGTGTGAGAAAATATGAGGACCGGCCGGTAGAAGAGGAAAAGATAGAAAGGATTCTGCGGGCGGCCATGGCGGCGCCCTCTGCCAGAAACCAGCAGCCCTGGGAATTTTTTGTGGTAACGGACAAAGCAAAGATCCGGGAGCTTTCGGCGTGCAGCCCCTATGCGGCATTTCTGAAGGATGCGCCGCTGGCAGTAGTGCCCTGCTTCCGGAAGGAGGGGCTGACAGCACCTGCCTATGCGGAGATCGATCTGAGCATTGCGACAGAAAACCTTATGCTTGAGGCTGCAGATCTGGGGCTGGGGACCTGCTGGATGGGAATTGCGCCGGTGAGAGAACGGATGGATGCGGTGAACCGTGTGCTGGGAGAGCCGGAAGGACTGGAGGCGTTTGCCCTTGTTTCCTGCGGGTATCCGGCGGAAGAAAGACCGCAGCAGGACCGCTATGAGGAGAGCAGGATCCACTGGATCCGGTGACAGGAGGAAGAGAATATGAGGTATCCGAAACCATTGGGAGAAAAAGGAGTGATCGGTTTTGCGGCTCCGTCCTTCGGATGCAGTCAGGAGCCGTACAGGACGATGTTTGATCACTGTCTGGAGAAGTTTGCTGCTATGGGGCATGGGCTGGACCTGGGACCGAACTGTTATGAGGACAAAGGGATCGGAATCAGCAATACACCGGAAGCCTGCGGAAGAGAGCTTACGGAATGGTACTGCAGGAAGGAAAATGATGTGCTGATTTCCTGCGGCGGAGGAGAGCTGATGTGCGAGACCATGGATTATGTGGATTTTGAAAGGATCCGGGCGGCAGAGCCGAAATGGTATATGGGATTTTCCGATAATACGAATTTTACCGTTCTTCTCACTACTCTGTGCGATACGGCTTCCGTCTACGGACCCTGCGCGCCTGCCTTCGGAATGGAACCCTGGGATCCGTCCCTGAAGGATGCTTATGAGCTGATCCGGGGGAAGAAGGTGGAAGTGAGCGGTTATCCGCTGTGGGAGAAAGCTTCGGCCGGTCCGGGTTTCCCGGATCCGTCCAAAGATCCGCTGGCCCCGTATGTCCTGTCTGAGCCGAAAATTCTGAGACGCTTCTCAGGAGAACGGAAAGCAGGAGAAGATGAGGAACTGGTGTTTTCCGGAAGACTGATCGGGGGCTGTCTGGACTGCCTGGCCAACCTGGCCGGGACCTGCTATGACAGGGTGCAGGATTTTGCGGATCGGTATGAGAAAGACGGAATCATCTGGTTTCTGGAATCCTGCGATCTTGGGGTGATGGCTGTCCGCAGAGCGATCTGGGAACTGAAACGGGCCGGATGGTTCCGGCATGTAACAGGATTCCTGATCGGCCGTCCGCTGCATTTCGGGGAACAGAGCATGGGGTTGGACCAGTATCAGGCGGTCACGGATCTGCTTTCCCAGTATGATGTGCCGGTGATCATGGATGCAGATTTCGGTCATCTGCCGCCGATGATGCCGCTGATCTGCGGCGCTGCTGCCAGAGTCCGGACGAAGGGGAATGACCTGACCATCCGGTATGAATTCAGATAAAATACGGACTGAGGCAGAGTCCCGGCCGTCAGAACGGGCACAGCGGTTTTGAAATTCTTGAAAACCGCTGTGCCCTGTGATAAAATGGGACTGTTTTTGAGACGATACATAAGAGAAAAACCGGAAGGGACGGGTGGACAATGAGCAAAAAAAATGACAATTATCTGGTGCAGGGAAGTATTCTGGCAGCTGCCGGGATCGTCGTGCGCCTGATCGGGCTTTTTTATAAGGTTCCCATGACCAGGATCCTTGGAGATGAAGGGATCGGCTACTACAATACGGCATATGAGATCTACAATATCGGACTGATCCTTTCTTCCTACAGCCTGCCTCTGGCCGTGTCCAAACAGATCGCCAAAAGCCGCAGCGGAAAAAGGCCAGGAGATGCAAAACGGGTGTTTGACTGCGGAATTGCCTTCGGAGTGATTGCCGGAGGCCTGATGACAGTGCTGCTGCTGGCCGGAGCGGACCTGATTGCCAGCTCTCTGTTTCAGAGTCCGGGAAGTGCCCTTCCGCTGAGAGTGATGGCGCCTACCATTCTGGTGTTTGCGGTAATGGGAGTGTTCCGCGGCTTTTTCCAGGGCCGCGGCAATATGATCCCTACTTCCATTTCTCAGATCATAGAGCAGGTGGTCCATGCCGGAGTAAGCATATGGGCTTCCTATGATTTCATGAACCGGTTCGCAGATAAGGACAATCCGGCCTCCTACGGAGCAGCGGGAGGAACGCTGGGAACCTTTGTGGGTGCCCTGGCTGCCTTTCTGTTTCTGGCCGCAGTCATGCTCTTATACCGCCGGGGACACAGAAGCCGCAGAGATGAGAGATGTTCTTCCTATAAAAAAGTGGCAGTGGCTCTCTTTCTCACGGTTGTGCCCATTATCCTCAGCCAGACGGTGTATCAGCTGAGCGGAACGGTGGATAACTCCATGTTCGGAATCATTATGGGTGGAAAAGGATTCGGAGAAAAAGAACGGATGGAGCTGCTTGGAATCTACAGCGGAAAATACAGGCTGCTTACCAATGTTCCCGTGGCCATTGCCACTTCTCTGGGCGCGTCCATGATCCCCAGTATCGTTATGTCCAAAACCATGAAAAAACATGGAGAGGTGCGGCGGAAAATTTACATGACAGTAAAATTCAACATGCTGATTGCCATTCCCTGTGCGGTAGGTATGGGAGTGCTTGCATCCCCCATTCTTCAGCTCTTGTTCGGCGACAGCCGGAAAATGTCTGCGGATCTGCTGACGATGGGAGCATCTGCAGTAGTGTTTTTCTCACTGTCCACAGTGACCAATGCGGTGCTTCAGGGAATCGATCAGATGGTCCGGTCTGTGACCCATTCTGCGATTTCCCTGGGAATCCACGCGGTGCTGGTATATCTGATGCTGGATAAGCTGGAATGGGGAGTGTACGGACTGGTAGTGGGAAATGTGACATTTGCGCTGGTAGTCTGCGTGCTGAACTGGATTTCCATAGGAAGGGCCATGAAGTACCGCCAGGAGGTCATGACCACCTTTATAAAGCCGTTTCTCATTTCGGCAGTGATGGGAGCAGCAGCTTTTGGACTTTACCGTCTGGTATACATGGCATTCCATTCCAATATTCTGGGACTTGCTGTTTCCGTCCCTGCGGCGATGGTGATCTATGGAGCCGGAATTGTGCTTACAGGCACGGTAAAGGAAACCGAACTTGTGGAAATGCCTATGGGTACCAGGCTTCTGCGGCTCTGCAGAAAGGTTCATCTGATGTGAGAACGGCAATAACTGTGCAGGAGAGAAACGATTATGAAAATGGTGATACAGAGGGTCACTTCCGCGTCGGTGACTGTGGAAGGACAGACCGTGGGAAAAATCGGAAAAGGATTTCTGATCCTTCTCGGGGTCCGGGAAGGAGACAATGAGGAAACTGCGGAAAAAATGGTAGATAAGATGTACCGTCTGCGGATTTTTGAGGATGAAAACGGAAAGACCAACCGGTCCCTGGAGGATGTGGGCGGGGAGCTGCTGGTGGTGAGTCAGTTTACGCTGTACGCGGACTGCCGGAAGGGAAACCGCCCGAGCTTTATCAAAGCGGGAGATCCCAGGGAGGCGGAAAGACTGTACCGGTATGTGCTGGAGAGCTGCCGCCGCCGGGCCGGAAAGGTGGAGAGCGGACAGTTCGGGGCCAAGATGGAAGTGCAGCTGGTCAATGACGGTCCGTTTACCATTGTGCTGGACAGTGATGAACTGTGGAAATAAGGAGGCGGGAGAACGATCATGAAGCGGGAAGTTCGTATGGAGGACATTTCTGACGGAAAACTGTACGGACCGGAGGATATGGTCCGGGCAGGCTGCGGTGGCTGCGAGGGCTGCTCTGCCTGCTGCCGGGGAATGGGCAGTTCTGTGATCCTGGATCCTCTGGACCTGTATCGTCTGAACAGTTTGGGAAAAGTGGGAATGGATGAGCTGTTTTCACGGTATTTGGAACTGCAGGTAGAGGATGGCGTGATCCTTCCTCATTTGAAAATGGGAGGAGAGGAAGAAGCCTGCGGATTTCTGGACGGGAACGGCCGCTGCCTGGTCCATCCGTTCCGGCCGGGACTGTGCAGGCTGTTCCCACTGGGAAGATTCTATGAAAACGGAAGCTTCCGCTACTTCCTTCAGGTGAATGAATGCAGGAAGTCCAGCCGTTCCAAAGTGAAGGTAAAGCGGTTTATCGATACACCGGAACTGGAAAAGAATGAAAAATATATTTCCGATTGGCATTATTTTCTGCTGGAGGTTCAGGAATTTATAAACAGCGGAGCGGGAAATGGGAAAGCGAAGGAAATCAATGTACAGCTGCTGAAGCTTTTCTTTCTGACTCCCTATGGGGAAGACCGGGACTTTTACGGACAGTTTTATGAACGGCTTTCCGAAGGACGCCGTCTGATACAGGAATAAAGAACAGGAGGAATCATGGACTGCAATTATTTTTATCTGGATCATCAGGTGGCTGCATGGGAGGGAAAGACCGTGCGCTACAGCGGGCCGGAAGAACAGTACAGAGGGAAGACGGGAATTATGGAAGTGGCCTTTGACGAAAACTGCTGCGCGCCCACTCAGGACCAGCGGTACATCTTTCGGGGAGACGGCTTTTTCTGGATGATGACCGGTGAGGAGCTGGAGAGGGAACTGATTCATTTTTCCGTTGAGGAGGAGCTGAAGTGAGAGTTTACGCTGCACCTATGGAGGGAATCACCGGCTACATTTACCGGAACGCACATGCCCGGTGGTATGGGGGTGCGGACCGGTATTTTACTCCATTCATCGTACCGGGGAAAAAAAGAGGCTTTCGTTCCAGAGAACTGAATGATATTCTGCCGGAGCATAATGAAGGAGTTCCGGTGGTTCCTCAGATTCTTACCAATGACTGGGAGGACTTTCTTCATACTGCTGAGATCCTGAAGGACTATGGCTATGATGAGGTGAATCTTAATCTGGGATGCCCTTCCGGAACTGTGGTCTCAAAAGGACGGGGATCGGGATTTCTGGCTTTTCCTCAGGAGCTGGATCGGTTTCTGGACAGGATCTTTTCCGGAACAGAGATGAAAATTTCTGTGAAGACCCGCATCGGGCGGGATGATCCGGAAGAGTTCGGCCCTCTGCTGGATATATTCAGGAAATATCCCATATGGGAGCTGACTGTCCATCCTAGGGTACAGAAGGATTTCTACAAAAACAGGGTCCGCTGGGAGGTATTTGCAGAAGCGGTAAAGCTGCCGGGGATCCCGGTCTGCTATAACGGAGATATTTTTTCTCCGGAAGATCTGGAACACTTCAGGGAAGCATTTCCGGAGACGGACCGGATCATGACAGGACGGGGGCTGATCGCAGATCCCCGTCTGGCAGTCATGCTGAACCGGAGCGTGGAAAAGGGCGGAAAGACAGACGGGGAAACAAAGGATCAGGACCGGTTTCTGGCGTTCCATCAGGAACTTCTGGAAGGCTACTGCCGGGAAATGTCGGGAGACAGGAATGTGCTTTTCAAAATGAAGGAGCTATGGGCCTATATGATCCATCTGTTTCCGGACGGAGAGAAGTACGGAAAAAAGATAAGAAAGGCAGAGCGGGTGGCAGATTACAGTCTGTGGGTCAGACGTCTGGTGTCGGAGCAGGAAATGCTTCCTGCAGCCGACACGGCGTTTCTGCGCCGGCAGGGGTAAGTCAGCCCTGCTCATACAGCTTTCCATAGATTTCTTCGCTGAGCGCATCCACATAGGAAGGATCCGGCAGATCGTGAGTGGTGATGAGGATATCCTGGATCAGTTCAAAACGCTTCAGGCTCAGTTCCTCGGGAGAAAGTTCCGCGGCTTCAGATTCCAGCCTGCGGTCCAGGTCCTCCCCTGTGTAGGCATCCGTAAAGGATCGGATGATGCTCTCTGTGCGTCTGTTTTCTTCCTGCACCAGAGCGTCGGCAGACCTGGCGGACCGGAAGGAGCCGGCGGCGGTGACCAGACAGCCGGCGGCCATAAGGGTCATAATCACCTGGATCAGAATTTTTGAGGGGCCGGACAGGGACAGGGGCAGAAGACCGGCCCAGAGAATGAGGGCAGCAGCGCCCAGAATGATTCCCACCAGTGCGAAGGCGGCAGCGGAGGATTTCAGATCTTCCTGCTTCTGGGACTGCCTGACATAGACATGGGTCCGGGAACTGCAGCATTCTTCCCTGCTGTCTGCAGCGTTCCCGCCGGTTTCTGCTTCCTGCAGAGCCTGTTCTTCCTTCCGTTTAAGAGCTGCAGCCTCTTCTTCCTGCCTGAGGGCCATAGCTTCCTCCCTTGAGGCCAGAAGCGGCCCGCCGCAGTCTGTGCATATCGTTACCCCTTCTACAAATTCCATGTCACATTTCGGACAATAAGGCATAAAAATCCCCCTTTTTATTAAAGATTTGCATTTATAATATACAGCACGGGCAGGCCGCCTGTCCAGCGGGACAGATGGAATCTCCGGCTTTTTTACTGTATAGAATTTTCACTTCCCTTTTCCTGTGAAATAGGATAAAATGAAATTCAGGTATGCTTTACGGCAGATGGATCACAGAGGAAGGAGAAGGAAAATGAGAATTGCGATCGTGACTGACAGCAACAGCGGGATCACACAGGAACAGGCAAAAAAGGAAGGTGTGTATGTGCTTCCCATGCCGTTTATGATCGATGGACAGACTTACTATGAAGATATAGATTTAACCCAGGAACAGTTTTATCAGCGTCTGGCGGAGGGGGCGGATATTTCCACTTCCCAGCCGGTTCCGGGAACGGTGACCGATCTGTGGGACGGACTTCTGGAGGAATATGACCAGATCGTTCATATCCCCATGTCCAGCGGGCTGAGCAGTTCCTGCCAGACGGCGATGATGCTGGCTCAGGACTATGAGGGAAAAGTGTTTGTGGTGAACAATCATCGAATTTCCGTGACGCAGAGACAGTCGGTGCTGGATGCAAAAAAAATGGCGGAACAGGGAAAGACAGGAGAGGAAATTGCAGAGATCCTGTACCGCACCCGCTATGATTCCAGCATTTACATTACCGTGGATACCCTGAAATATCTGAAGAAGGGCGGAAGAGTCACTCCTGCCGCCGCAGCTCTGGGAACGCTGCTGCGGATCAAGCCGGTGCTCACCATTCAGGGGGAAAAGCTGGATGCATTCGCAAAAGCGCGGACCATGAAGCAGGCCAAGGGGATCATGCTTACTGCGCTGAAAAAGGATCTGGAGGAGCGCTTTCAGGACGGAGACTGCAGACACACCTATCTGCAGATTGCTCATACTCAGAATGAGGAGGCCGCTGAAGAACTGAAAAAAGAGCTGGCAGAGCTGTTTCCGGGAAGCCGGATTTATATGGATGCTCTGTCTCTCAGCGTGGCCTGCCATATCGGACCGGGATCTCTGGCAGTGGCCTGCACAAAAATGCTGGAAATCTGATCTATGGGACGGCGGTTTAAAAAAAAGGTAAGTATGAGGATTCCGCTGGTGATCATGCTGTTTGCCATCGGAATTCTGCCTATGTTTCTGCAGGGCCGTCTGCTGCTTACTTCCCTGCGCCAGAATCAGATCGAGGCCAGGATTCTGGAAATTCAGAATCAGGCTCTGATCCTGAGCAATCAGCTGACGCAGGCTGGCTATCTGAGCGGAGAGGTGACGGACACCCTTCTGGACAGCCAGATGGATGTACTGGCGGATGTATTTAACGGGCGGATTGTGATTGTGGACAGCGATTATCAGATCATCCGGGACACGTTCCGTCTGGCAGAGGGAAAATACCATATATCGGAGGAGGTCATCCGATGCTTCCGGGGAGAAAACAGCAGCAAATACAACCGGGATAAGCATTACCTGATTGAAACCTTTCCTATTTACGGAGCAGGTTCTCAGGGAAGGATCGACGGAGTGATGGTGGTGACTGCCTCAACGGCATCCATTCTGAATCTTACGGACATGGTAGGGGAAAAGACGACCATGTTTGAGGTGATGGCTTTAATTGTCATGGTTGTGGGAATCCTGATGTTCATGCGGCTGTATATGGGACCGATCTATGCATTTCAGAGGGCTCTGAAACGGTTTGCAGCGGGAGACATGGGGGAGATCCATGTGGACGACTACAGGGAGACAAAGGAAATGTCTGCGGCCGTCAGCCAGGCCTTTACCAAGCTTCGGGAGGTGGACAACTCCAGGCAGGAATTTGTATCCAATGTTTCTCATGAGCTGAAGACGCCGATTACTTCCATTCGCGTACTGGCAGATTCTCTTATGTCCATGGAAGATGCACCGGTGGAACTGTACCGGGAGTTTATGGTGGATATTTCAGACGAGATTGACAGGGAAAGCAAGATCATAGATGATCTTCTGTCTCTGGTGAAGATGGATAAATCTGCAGGGGAAATGAATATCAGCCAGGTGAACATCGGAAGCCTTCTGGAACTGATCCTGAAAAGGATCCGCCCCATTGCCAAAAAGCGGAATATTGAGCTGACGCTGGCGACGATCAGAGAGGTCACTGCGGAAGTGGATGAGGTCAAGCTTTCTCTGGCACTGAACAATCTGGTGGAGAATGCGGTGAAATACAACCGGGAGGACGGCTGGGTCCGGGTAACGCTGGATGCAGATCACAAGCTGTTTACCATTAAGGTGGCAGACTCGGGTATCGGGATTCCGGAGGAATTTCAGACAAGGATCTTTGAACGTTTTTACCGGGTGGATAAGGCCCGATCGAGAGAGACGGGAGGAACCGGTCTGGGACTGGCGATCACCAAGAACGTGGTGCAGATGCACCGGGGCATCATTCAGGTGAACAGCGTAGAGGGAGAAGGAACTGTATTTACAGTTCAGATTCCTCTTACCTACATTCCATAGAAAAGGAGATGGAGAATGGGAAGAAAGACCATAGGAATTCTGATGTGGACTCTGCTCCTTTTTCTGATTCCTTTTGCAGCAGGATGCAGCAGAGAAGACAAGGTACAGGCAGCGGGAGAAAGCGGGGTATACAGGATCTATTATCTGGATACGACCGGAACCAGGCTGGTGCCCAACGAGTACCGTACGGAAACCACGGATACGGATCTTCTGGTAGAAGAGCTGATGGATCAGCTGCGCACGGTTCCCAACGATCTGGACAGTCAGTCGGCTATTCCGGAAAAGGTGGAGTACCGGGGATTTCACCGGGAAGAAATGGTGGTATATCTCAACTTCGGTGATTCGTACAACAATATGAAGGCTGATCAGGAGATCCTGTGCCGGGCTGCCCTGGCCAGAACGCTGACCCAGGCACCGGAGGTCAGGTATATCAATATTGTCACCGGAGAGCAGCCGCTGCTTGACGAGGAAGGACAGCCTGTAGGAATGCTGGCCGGAAGCGACTTCATAGACAGCATCAGTGATGTGAATACTTATGAAAAAACGTCTCTGACTCTGTATTTTACGGATGAAAAGGGAGAACGGCTTTATCCGGAGACCAGAGAGGTGGTTCACAATATGAATACGTCCATGGCTCAGCTGGTGATCGAGGAGCTGATTTCCGGACCGGAAGCGTTCCGGCTCTGCCCGACTATTCCGGCAAACACAGGGCTTTTGAACGTATCGGTCAATGACAATGTATGTTATGTGAACTTTGACGACAATTTTCTGAGCGGGAGCGGAAGCCTTTCTGTATCAGACTATATCCCGATCTATTCCATAGTGAATTCTCTGGTGGAGAATGCAGGGATCAACAAGGTGCAGATTGCGGTCAACGGTTCCGTCAATGTGAAATTCCGGGATTCCATTTCGCTGGATACTCAGTTTGAAAGGAATCTGGACTATATAGGAGGAGAATAAGATCAGACGTCCGCTGGTATTTTTAGCAGGGGGATTGGTACTTGGAG
>CALWRQ010000029.1 GCA_944383965.1 uncultured Lachnospiraceae bacterium | reverse complement strand
GGCGACAACCAGAATGATATTGAAATGCTCCGCGCCGCCGGAGTGTCCGCCGCCATGGAAAACGGGATGGATGAGGTCAAGCGGGAAGCGGACTTCATCTGCCCGAGCAATCAGGAAGACGGAGCCGCCCGGTTTCTGGCAGAATTTTTCGGCTTGGAAGGTCTTGGAAAACAGCCTTAGGCAAATTTGCTTTCATGCAGTCAAAACAGCAATAAAAGGAGCATCGCAAAATCATCAGCAGCAGATGAATTTGCGATACTCCTTAGCAAAACGTTTTATGTAAACTTTTCCAAGATCGATTTCTTCAGAGCCAGCAAGCTCTATCGCCTATTCAATAATCCGTTTGCTCACGCATTCAATCACGGTCCAAATCCAATCACCTCCTGTCGCTCGCAAGAGCTCTTCCGCATCTTCTTTCATAGGATGCAGACTCTGTCACAATTCCGGAAAATTTTTCAGTTTCTGATGTTTCTTGTAAAATACGGCGCTTTTTATACTCTGCATCCCTATTGGGGCAATTTATTTTCCATTATTTCCTTTAAATCGGCGCATCCCTCCGGTATATCGTAAGAAATTTCGTAGCTGCTTCCCCTTTTAGGGTCCCCACCCCGGTATTTTACCCACCCCGGAAATGGAGCCATAGGCATTTCCGCGTCAATCGCTTCAATCCACCCATATAAAGGGCCTTCCGGATATTTTCCGGTAGTACACCAGGTATCCAGCCATTCCAGATAATCCATGCGGATTCCTTTGCAGTGAGTAGCCGACGGCATCACATAAAACCGAATAAAATTGTCCGTACAGCTTTGACCGTATCTCCTAACACAATCCATATAGCGATCCGCAATCTGCCATGGACTGATGGACATATCATTCCAACTGGTAAACAAAATCAGTTTACCGCCATGTGCTATGAAATCATCAAAGTTTAACCGAATATCATAACATTCCGATGCCTCCTTCAGTTTCTGCAGAAGTCCTTCATCCGGATGACGATAGTCATGGTCTATAAGCTTCCAATTTTTGTCTTTCATAATGAAATATTTAAAAATACCATCTGCCCGGTCTCCATGGTGAACGTTATATGCCGTATCCAGCGGCTCTCTGGGAACCGGATCATTTCCCAGATCCATTAATCCCCCTTCTAAGGCGCAGCAGCCTCTATACCGTTTTTTTTCTCCAGCCAAAGTATAATCCAGCTGAAAGCCATTTTCGTAAACAGAAATCGTCTCAAGCTGAGCATCTGAAAGATTATATTTTTTTTGAATATCTTTCAGAAAATTGTCACGGTCTGCTCTTGCCGCATAAACATTAGAGATAACGCCGTCCCGGATACCATCCAAAGCATCATAACGCAGAACCGCATCCTGCTGAATCGCCCAAACCGTCTTTTCATCAATAAATCCATCCGAATGCGGATAGGAAACCGGATTATAGCTGTCATAAACTGCCTTAGACAGCAATGCTCCCCACAATCTTAACATTACAAAATCACACACCGGATCCGCGCAGAATACACCATCATAGCAGGCTCCGTATGTTGTAGCACACTCCAATGCTTCTCGCCCTCCGGCCGATCCCCCTGCAAAATATACTTTCTCAGGTTCTTTCTCATAGCAAAATCCCACAACAAATCGCATAACATCCAGCGTTTTTATGAGATGGCTGCGAATATAATTTTGAAGCGCCTCATCATTTTCCGCAAATTCCGCAGACATCGGATCATCCGACTGATGTCCCGAATCATCGCCAAACACAACATAGCCATGCTCGATCGGGTGATAACAGGATAAAAGCATTTCATGTTCCAAATCCGGAATTCTGCCGTTGTTTGCTCCTCCTCCAATCTGAACGCACCGCCCATTCCAAGTAAACGGGAGAAGAATTTTCCACCGAATATCCGGTGCGGATGGATCTTCAGGACTTATAATGCCTTGCATCTCTAGGTAAGGCGTCGTCTGATCATTTGGCGAAACTTTGCGAATCGTATGCTGAACAGTGCCTCCTCCATTTTTCTCTCGTATTTGACTGCATAAGATTTTTTTCTTCCGAATTAGCGGGATTTTGGATAAAAGCAGCGGCATGGATATACTTTCTTTATCATTGCTTTTTAATTGGCTATATGATTTCATTTCATTGTTCCATCTGTATCATCAAGGATACACTTCCTTTTTATAAAATTGTTTTATGAGGTCAATCATATACTGGCTTGGAACGGAAATATATCCGCCAATCCGTGTTAAAATAATAAACTTCCATGTAATGGGAGTGGCCCCAATAGACAGCAGGTCCACTCCCGGAACTGCCGGTGCGTTAAAATCCGAAGCAAAAGCAATTCCCATATCTTCGGACACAAGTCTCCATATGGTATCAATGGAAGAAAATTCCATAATCCTTGGAGCGCTGGGAAGAACCTTAAAAATATTATCCGCTACCGAGCGCAGGCGGGAGCCTTTATTTAAGACAAGGAACAGTTCATTTTCCAACTGACGGATATCTACCCATGGATAGCGGAATCCGTATTTATATACTCCCTGCAGTTTTCTTCGTTTCGACACAATCAAGCTGATTTCTTCCGTAGCCAGTTCCTCCACATGAAAATCAGAAAATTGCTGTCTGACATTTTCTGACGTCATAATGGCCATTTGTATGTCGCCGTTTTTCAGAAGTTCTTCCAGCTTTTGAGCCGTTTCCTGATAAACCCGAAGGTCAAACTGCGGATATTTACGATAAAATGCCGGAAGTATGACGGGAAAAATATCTTTCCCTCTTCCCGGAGTCGAACCAATGGAAAGGAATCCTTTTTTCAATGTTTTTATATCAGCAATTTGATCGCGAAAATTCTGGTCCAGATCCAAAATTTGCTTTGCACACTTCAGATACTGTTCTCCCGCATAAGTTGGAATCAATCTTTTCCCAATGCGTTCAAACAGCTGAATATTATAGAGCTCTTCCGTACGAGTAAGAAATTGGCTAAGCGCCGGCTGCGAAATATATAAATTTTTAGCTGCCTTTGCAATTCCCTGCTCCTTTGCAATTTCAATGATGTATTTTTGCTCTCTAAAATCTGCCATAGTCTGTCACCCTTTCTGTCTGCACGGTTTTTTATTCTGACATTATTATAAAAAAGGCAGACAGGAAAAGCCAGCACCTGATCAGAACGGAATAGCCCCAATTAGGATCGAACCGCCAAAGCAGACAGTACAGATCAGCATTGCCCATTTAAAAGTAAATTTCCAGTGATCCTTAAATTCTATTCCTGCCAAACCAAGGCCTATATACATGGCTGCGGTACTGGGATTCACAAATACCTGCGGAACAAACGTCATCAAGTAGCTGGCAGATGCCTGAAACGGGCTAATATGATCTGCAGCGATCGACTGGAGCATGGGAACAATGGTATACGCACAGGCCTCGTGATTCAACCCTATTGCACTCAGCGGCCCCCACAGAAATCCCATTATTGTATTAATATGCGCTGTGGCACTTCCAGACAGGACTTCTGCCACCATCTCCACCATGGAATCTTTCATCGGGCTATTATTCAGAATACCCGTAAATATACCGGATGCAAACAGAACACTGACCATAGTAAGGACCGTCGGAGCATATGACTTCAAACGTTCTCCCTGCAGTTTTGCGCTGGGATAATTCACGATCAGACCCAGAGCTGCCGCAACCATAAAGCACAGGAAAGTAGGAAGCCCGGAAACGAACATCACTACAATTACACACACGATCAGCACTACATTAAAAACAAACAAATTGGGGCGCAGAAGAGCCTTCTCCTCCTCCGTCTTGTCCGCCTCTTTAAATAAGTCTGCCGGGGTCATACCCGCGGGCATTCCAGCCCCTCTTTTAATTTCCTGCCTTGCATAATACAAGGCAATTAAAAGACAAAGAATAAGGCCAATAACCATACCGGGAAGCTCAGCAATCAGAATGTCTGTAGCGGAAATTCCAAAACCCGCGGCTAATCGCCCGCAAGGACCTCCCCATGGAAGAGAGTTCATAACACCAGCTGTGATAGAAACCAAACACATCAGCACAAGCGGTCGCATTTTTAATTTCTTATAAATCATTAAAAACGGCGGAATTACGATGAGGTAGGTTGTTGCTCCAGAACCGTCGGAGTGAGCTACTATTGTAGCCAGAATCGTCAAAATGCATACTGCTGTGACTGACTTTGCCCCTAACATCATTTTCGAAACAATCCGGTCAAAAACTCCGGCATCCATCATAACTCCGAAGAAAATGATTGCAAAAGTAAACATTGCAGCGTTGCTTACTTGGCCCTGCAGACCAGATGTCACCCATTCAGAAAGCTCTGATAAAGTGGGACGCATAATAATGGCAAAAATCATCGGAACAGCGATCATTGGAATGGAAGGTGTAAATTTCCCGGATACAAGAACCGCTGTCAAAATGAGCATCATGCCAAACCCCAGCACTGCATATACAGTTACACTCATATTATACCTCCATATCGAATTGTATTTTGTTAAGAGCTCATAACTTTTATGTTTTTATTATATGTAGAAATAAATCATAAGTAAAATATTAATAAAATGAAAAAAATAATAACTTTTACAGCAATATTTTTTCCTGTTTTTGATAAAAAATAATAGTTTTTTTTCAAAATATCGTTATTTTATCCAAATTATATAAGATTATATTATGATTTATATAACATTAACTGTTTTTGCTTTAAATTACGTATCAACTAGTCCAATATAAAATCCCACCTACCCAACCGCAAAAAATCCCGCCGTCCGAAGGCTCTCTGCCTCCGAAACGGCGGGATGATTCGTACTTTCCCCAAGCCGGCCTGTTTTATGATCTTGTTTTCTCCTGCCAGATCTGTGCCAGAATATCCTTCAGCACCAAAAAAGCGTCTTCATCACCGTATCCATAGTCTGCTTTCAGGCGGGCCAGCATTTTCTTAAGCCCCTCGGTGTATTCTCTCACATCCACCTCCTGTCTGTAGGATGCCAGAATAGGATATTTTTTCGCCCAAAGTCCGGTCCAGTCTATTTTTTTCTGTGTTTCCTCACTGGTCTTCTCAATGATGTCTTCAATTTCCTTTACCTTCACATCAAAATCCGTCAGCTCATCCAACGTCACCCGGTACAGCGCAGCCAGATTCTTCGCCTGCCGGATATCCGGCAGCGTCTCGTTCAGCTCCCATTTGGATATGGTCTGTCTGCTCACTCCAAGTTTCTCTGCCGCATCCTCCTGAGACAATCCGCTCTTTTTTCTGGCGCTGAAAAGATTTTCCCCCAAATTCATCAGAGTCCCTCCTTCTCTTCCTTTTCTGCTTCCAGTATAACGGATCTGCGCCGAAAGCGCCACCGCCTGCAGCTCCCATTTCCGCCCGTTTTATTTCCTTCCCCATATGCGGAAAGGGCAGCTGCTCACACCGCAGCCGCCCCTCTTTCACTCTGTTATTCTTCTTCTGCGCACATATGAATGCCGTACCATTTTGTGCGCTCCACCGGAAGGATCCGGGCCAGAATACCCTCTTCCTCCGCCAGCTCGTTGGCCCTCTGAAAGGTCTCAGCCGAAAATCCGGGCTGCATATTCTCCCATACCTCAAAATGCATGGGAACCACCAGCTGACTCCAGCTGTCCTTCATAAAGGAAAGCCATTCCCGGGCCACTTTTTCCACATCCATATCGTTGGCCAGCTTGTTCCGGAACGCCAGATTCGGCCTGATGGAACGAAGCCGTTCCGTCATACCGTCGTCCGTTCCGCCGATGAAGGCCGCCCGGAATCCATTGTCCAGGGTAAGCAGATAGTTCATATTGAACAGGCCGCCCAGGGTGTGAAGCCTGGTCAGTCTGGGATCTCCGGAGATCACATCTCCGTCCTCCATGCTCTTCCTGTAGGTAAATCGCTGAGGCTTATGCTCTCCATGAAAAGTCTCCAGCCTGAAGCCGTCAAAATAGCAAACTCCGTCATAATCCACCGGATAGATGGAGGTCAGCTCCATATCCCGGTAGGTTTCAGCCAGCTCCGCCGCCACGCCCGTATGGCAGATCACCTTGGGAGAGAACCGTTCTATAATCTCTCCCAGGTTAGCGATATGATCGCCGTGGGTATGATTGAGAATCACATAATCGCAGGCCTCAATGTCGGAGGTATGAAATCCATCCAGCCCGAAAACCTTCTGAATTTTGTTTTCATGAGGAAAATCATAGCAGGGATCCGTCACAATGGTCTTTCCGTTGGGAAGCTTGATCTCAAAACACTGACAATTGATAAAACGGAATTTTACGCTTTTGCTGTTAAATGCCATACCGATCACCAATCCTTTACAGAACCGTCAAACATACGCTTTGCAACAATGCCGCCTCTGTCATTTAACGGGTAGAGCTCGGCGGCATTTTCCGAAAGCTCTATGCCGATGCCGGGAGCGTCCGGGATAAGCAGGCAGCCGTCCTCCACCTGGAAAGGCTTCTGAACCATGGCATCCTCCGCACCGTTTAAGCAGAAGCCGGGAAGCTCCTGAATTCCCAGGTTGGGAATGGATGCGCAGATCTGCAGACAGGCAGCCGTAGAAACCGGTCCCAGAGGATTGTGGGGGATCACAAGCACATCATTTGCCTCCGCAATGGCGCAGATCTTCTTGGATGCGGTGATTCCTCCTACGGCGCATACGTCGGGGCGCACATAAGCTGCGGCGTTTCGTCTGAACAGCATTTCAAATTCCTTAATATTAGTAAACCGCTCTCCCGTAGCGATGGGCACGCCGATCTTGGATGCCACCTCCGCCATGGTATCCAGGTTGTCCGGCGTAACCGGATCCTCAAATACCATAGGACGGTACTTTTCCACTTCCCGGCCGAACGCAATGGCTTCCGGCATGGTCATTCCTCTGTGGGCCTCCAGAATCAGATCAAAATCTTTTCCCACTGCCTCGCGGATCATGGCAACCTTCTCCAGCTCATCCTCCACTCTTCCGCAGAAGAATTCATCCCTTCCTCCGTTTGCGGAGCGAATGGGGCCGTTTACAAAAATCTTCGCTGCCGTAAATCCATGATCCTTCAGGTCCTTATAGCTCTGCTTCAGGGCTTCCGGATCGGTCTCTTTTGACATGGGAGACGCATAAACGCGGACCTTATCTCTTGTTTTTCCTCCCAGCAGCTCATAAACGGGAACCCCCAGCTTTTTGCCCTTAATATCCCACAGCGCAATATCAATGGCCGAAATCGCGCTCATAATCACCGAGCCGCGGAAATAAAGAGAGCGGTACAGATTCTGTCCGATATCGTCGATCCGGGACGGATCCTTTCCGATCAGGTATCCGGAGAACTTCTTTACGGCCTCAGCCGTTGCCATCAGATGGCCCCAGTTGCCCGCCTCTCCCAGGCCCACGATTCCTTCATCCGTATAAATATGTACGAAAAGGTAATGTTTGGCAAAAGTAAGTTTCACGTCAGTTATTTTCAATTCTATCTCCTCCTTCAATCTGTGTATGGTGAGTTTTTTTTGTCATTTTTCAGTTCTGCGCTTTTAGAATGCCGGGAATACGGTCATTACATACAAAATATACACCACCGGCAGAATTAAAGAAATCAGCGCTCCGCCTTTTACCACGGTTTTTAAGTCATATCCTCCGTCTGCCATGGAAAGCGGCACGGCCGGGGTTGCCATAGGAGTCATAAAAGCGGTCAGACAGCCGGCGTTTACCAACAGCATCAGGCCGATGGGGTTTGCTCCCAGGGCGTTTGCCGTCAGCAGACAGATGGGAAGGAATACGGCAGAAACGGCACGGTTCAGCATGAACTGGGTAATGATAAACGGAATTACGAAGAACAGAAGGCCCAATACATAGTTATTATGAGTACCGCCTACGATGTTTGCCAGCCAGTTTCCGATCATGTCTCCCGCTCCCGTATTAGTCAGAGCAGTTCCTAAAGCCAGAGCTCCTACATAAAGAAGCAGCATATCCCACGGAATATCTCTCAGCGCATTTTTCTGATCCACAACTCCGAACAGAACCATCAGCAGAGCTCCCACCATGGCCACAAACCAGGTTTCCAGTCCCAGCTGAGCAGAGAACACCAGGGCAAAAATGGAGAGGAAAAACAGAAAAATTCCGATTTTGTCTGTTGTCGGAGACAGCGCTTGGCCTCCCTGTTTCTTTCCTTCCTCTTTTGCCGCAATCGGAAGAGGCGGCTGCTCCGGAAGAAATCTGGGTCCGATAAACAGAGCCCACAGCGGCACCACAATCAGAATCGGCCAGCAGCCCATGAAGAAATACATGGCGTCAAAGCTGAAGTCGAATCCGTAAGTTTCAAGAAATCCCGTATACTGTCCGGCTGACTGTATGGCAGATGCCAAAGGAAGAATGCCGCAGCAGGAAACGCACACTACCATCAGCGGGAACACATACTTGGAACGGCTCTTGCCCGTCTTATCCAGGTATGCGCACAGCAGGGTGGAAACAATCGCATATACAACCATAGGACTGGATATAAAGTTGGTCAGCAGCATGGCAATGAGCAGGTAGCCCAGATAGGCCATTGTAAAGGAGCCCTTGGTCAGTTTCATAATAAAGTTGCACAAGGAGTTTACCATTGAGGTACGTCTGAATCCGGCTGCGATAATGAACATCGCCGCCATCAGAATGGTGTTTACATTGGAAAAGCCGGTGAGCGCTCCCGCCGCATCGATGCAGCCGGTGAAATACAGAGCGCACATGGAAATCATTGCCGTTACCCACATGGGTATTTTGTTCAGCATATAGCTTACCAATGTCAGCACAAAAATTACGATGCAGATTACTAACTGGGTATTCATACTGTTTCTTCCTTTCGTTTCACGTTATCACGTTTATTCCGGCCTGCGGATCCGTTCAGACCTTATCTGCCTTCAATATACCCCTTTTCCCCACTCCGGTCATTGCTTTTATTCGCAGAAAAACACAGCTTCCCCTGAAAAACAGAAGCTTTTTTTTCATTCCCTGCCGGCGGTTTCGGTCAGTAAATCCAAATATTTTACCCGTTTTTCTCCTGAAATTTCTGCTCCGTTTTCCGGCTCCAGCCGGAAAATACCGCTCTGTTTTTTGTATACTATCCACAGAAACCCTTACATTTTCCTCTCAGCAGCATACATTATGTTCAATTTTGCCCCCGTTTCTCCGGAATCCGGGAATCGGGAATCGAAACATTTTCCATGTGGAAAAAATTCGGATTTTCATGTAAGATATTTTTAGCGAACTGTTTCCGAAATCGGAAATTCACACCTTCTGCGCCGGGAAAATCGTTCTCCGGTGCCCCCCAAAGAGGAATACAATATGCAAAAACAGCTATATTATCAGATGCAGTGGCCCAAAGACAACCTGTTTATTGCCTGCTGTGCTCATGAGCTTTACAATTATCGGTATCACTGGCACAATTACGAATATGAAATCGACATTCTTCTGAAAGGAAAGGCCGAGTACTGCTGCGGCCAAAACACTTATTATCTGGAAGAAAATGACGTGATTTTCGTTAATCCCAAAGTATGGCACGCCTCCTTTGCCCGTGAGGAAAACTCCAAGGCTCTGGTAATCCGTTTTTCGGATTCTGCCTTCAAAAATTTCCTGAAAAAGGACGAACATCTTATTTTTGATCTGCCGCCCTCCGACAGTTCCACCAGAGACAGCGCCATTTACCGCAGGCTGCGGTACTACGCTTCCATGCTGCTCACCTCCATGGACGGAGACAGCCCTTTTCAGAAGCTCACCGCCAAGGCATCTTTTGAAATGCTTCTCTCCACCCTCTGCGAATCCGGCCCCCGCACCGTAAAGCCGGCAGATGTGAACAAGCGCAGCCGGGAAACCATGTCGCGGATGATAAAGTTCATTGAACAGCACTATATGGAAAAGCTCAGCCTGGATGATATCGGCCAGTATACCCATTACAACCGCACTTACGTGTCCACTCTTTTTAAAAACACCGTGGGAATCAATTTTCATGACTATCTGACCAAAGTACGGCTGAGCAATGCCATTTTCCAGCTGGCTGTCACAGACAAAAATATGACTCAGATCGCCGTGGACTGCGGTTTTTCCGATCTGAAAACCTTCAACCACCGGTTCCGGGAGATTTTCGGATATCTTCCGGCGGAGTACAAGCAGCGTCTGAGTCCGATCCATGTGGTTCAGCTTCGGGACCAGCAGATTTACGTCTCCCCCGACGATGTGCCTACCATGAACAAATTAAAAGAATTTGTGGCTCCTCTTTGAGGAACTTCTCACCGCCGGCTCATTCCCATTAAAAAGGGGGTGTCGGATAAATCCGATTTTTAACCCCTAATACTTCAAGAGGAGACCTTCCTGTAAAATTCAGGCTTTTTTAAGGCCCTGAGTCAAAACAGGAAAGTCTCCTCTTTTCAATGGATTCTATTTTTAGGCGCACTAACCCCTTGGCTGTTTTTTTCGCGCTGCTCCTCTTTCTAAGCTGTCTTCTGGTCCTTTTTTCCTTCGTATTTTTGAATTTCCTCGTGCAGAAAACGATGGTACTTATTGATATTCCGACCGATTGCGTACAGCAGAAACTCCTTATATACTTTTTCTGTGGAACGATAGTGGAACCGACGGAAGTTTTCATTCTCCTTGATATCTCCAAAGTGCCCTTCCGTCTGAATGGATCGGATCTGTCGGTTCAGAATCCCTTTTTCACTCTGGATATTCCGATTGGATTCTTCCTTCAGTTCTTCCCACCGCTCGTTGATCTTCATTACTTTTTCCCGATCCGGATTTTTTTCTTCGTTATAGCGATACAGGCATTTGGCTTTATGTTCACACCCGCTGCAGTCCGCACATCCGTATACTTCCAGGGTCTGTGTATAACCATCCTGTTCTTTCTGTTCCGTCCGGATATGCCGCAGTTCCCTCCCATCGTGACAGATATAGTAATGCTCATCCTCAAAGACCTCATACTTCATGTTATAATACTTTCCGATGTCTTCCTGATACGCACGGGTCTTTCTCTTTTCATGATCCTGAAGCTTGATATAGCTGGTAATCCCGTTTCTTTTCAGATACAGCAGGTTCTTTTCACTGCAGTAACCACTGTCGGCAGTCACTTCTTTCAGGCAGTCTTTCCCGAATGCTTTCCTGTGTTTCTCCAGCACCGGTATCAGCGTATTGTAATCGGTCCGGTCGTTGCTCACATATCCATGAACGATAAAATAGTTTTCTACTGCGATCTGGACGTTATAGGCAGGTTTCAACTGTCCGTTGAGCATATGATCCTCTTTCATGCGCATAAAGGTTGCTTCCAGATCCGTTTTGGAATAGCTGTTCCGGTCTTTCCCCATGATCTCAAAACAGTCTTTATACCCCATCAGACGCTTCCCGCATTCCTCCAGCTCCTCATAGAGTTTCTGAATCTCCGGTTTGTGCATTCCTTTTCCCTGAATAAACGCAATCCCTTCTCCCTGGGCGATCCGGGTCAGATTTCTCTGCAGCTTCAGGATTTCCAGCGGAGAGAAGTTATCAATTTCCAGTATCGCGTTATTGGGAAGTTTCTTATGTTTGGTCAGCTTCCGTTTCCGGTTTTCCTCAATCACACGCCGGACCTTTTCCATCCCCTCAATCACAAACATCCGGGCATCCCCAAGGTCGTATTTCGGGCCGTATCCATGCTCATGCAGGAACGCATTATACTTCCCATAAAGGGTATCTATGGTATCCAGCAGTCCTGCCAGATGGTAATTGAGTGTTCCACGCCAGACAAACGTATACCGGTTGGCGTTCGCTTCGATTTTCGTCCCGTCAATGAAGAGCTCTTTCAGCGTGAGCAGGCCTTCTTTTTTCAGACGTCTGAGAAACTGGTAATTCAGTTCGTCAAGAACTTCTCCCGTCAGTTTTTTTTCTTGTCAGGTAAATGCAATTCGAAGAAACTGAAGTTAATTTTCTGTTGCCCAAACTCAAAAAAGTCGTTATAATAATCTTTGGTTAGCATAGTTCCATTATAACATGGAACGGAGAAAAAGATGGTTGTCGTTAGCCATCTTTTTTTCTTTATAAAGGAAAAATTTCAGGGGGTATGGTGACTGATTCAGTCACCATACCCCCTGTTTGAGATTATCTATTTCCCGACAACTCCCTTCTTTTCCTTTATAAGGTCTGCCGTTTTCCGCTCCCGGCATTCCCTGCTCTATTTTTTCTGTCCGTAATATGCTCCCGGTCCGTGCTTTCTCAGATAATGCTTATCCTGAAGATATGCAGGAGCCTCTTTTACTTCCGGGTCCAGCCATTTTGTTCTGGCCGCCATCTTTGCCACCTCTTCCAGAACCACGGCGTTGTGCACGGCTCCTGCCGGATCCTTTCCCCAGGCAAATGGTCCGTGATTCCTGCACAGAACGCACGGAACGGCTTCATAATCGATCTTCTCCGTTTCAAACAGAGACGCGATCACTTCTCCCGTGTTTTTCTCATAGTCCTCATCCAGCTCTTCTCTGGTCAGGTTCCTGGCACAGGGAATATCTCCGTAAATATAATCCGCATGAGTCGTGCCGTAGCAGGGAATATTCCTGCCTGCCTGGGCCCAGGAAACAGCCCAGGAACTGTGGGTGTGGACAATACCTCCGATCTTCGGAAAGCGGTTGTACAGTACCAGATGGGTCTTTGTGTCGGAAGAGGGATTCAGGTCTCCTTCCACCTGCTTCCCGTCCAGACTCATGACCACCATATCCTCCGGCGTCAGCCTGTCATATTCCACCCCTGACGGCTTTATGACAAACAGTCCTTTCTCTCTGTCGACCCCAGATACGTTTCCCCAGGTAAACGTCACCAGTCCGTACTTGGGAAGCAGCATATTTGCTTCATATACTCTTTTTTTCAGTTCTTCCAGCATACTGTTCTTCTCCCATTCCTATCTCACAGCTTCCACTGCCGCTCTCTCTGCGGCCAGACCGGCCCGATAGCGGACCAGGAACTCCCGGAAGCCCTCTACGTCTTCCTCGTCCGGCTCTACCGTCACGGACTCACAGTCTGCAAATACGCATTCATTCAGGAAATCCTCCAGCGTCCTGCCCTCTCCCTTCCTCATATAGGAAGCAAGCAGGGCCATTCCCCAGGGACCTCCCTCTCCGGCGGTTTCCATCACTGAAACAGAAGAAGAGGCAGCTGCTGCCATGATCCTCTGTCCCACTTCTTTTGTCCTGAAAAGCCCTCCGTGTCCCATCAGGCAGTCCAGCTTCACTCCCTCCTCCTCGGTGAGCAGATCCATTCCGATTTTCAGCGTCGCCAGAGAGCTGTACAGATGGCTTCTCATAAAATTGGCCAGAGTGAACCGGCTGTCCGGAAGGCGGAAAAACATGGGACGTCCCTCCGTAAATCCGGTGATCGGTTCTCCGGAAAGATATCCGCAGGAAAACAGACCTCCGCAGTCCTTATCTCCCTTCATTGCCTCCCGGTAAAGGGCTCCGTACAGCTTATCCGGCTCCGCCGAAAATCCCATAAGACCGGCAAACTCACCGAACAGGCCTACCCAGGCATTCAGATCAGAAGTGCAGTTGTTGCAGTGCACCATTGCCACCGGTTTCCCTGCCGGAGTGGTGACCATGTCGATTTCCGGATGGACTCTGTTCAGATCCTTTTCCAGTACGACCATGGAAAACACCGAGGTTCCCGCAGAAACATTTCCCGTTCTCCGGGCCACACTGTTGGTCGCCACCATACCCGTTCCCGCATCTCCCTCCGGCGGGCAGAACGGAATTCCCGGCCGAAGCACTCCTGTGGGATCCAGCAGCGCCGCCCCTTCTTCCGTCAGCTTTCCTGCCGCAGCTCCCGCGGGAAGAACCTCCGGGAGAATCTGCTGCAGCTCCCAGCCATAGCCCATTTTCTTCCTGATCGCCTCAAATTTTTCCATCATGGTCCGGCTGTACGTTCCTGTCTCACTGTCAATGGGGAACATGCCGGAGGCATCTCCTGCCCCCAGTACTTTTTCCCCTGTCAGTCTCCAGTGAATGTATCCGGCAAGAGTGGTGAGGAAGGAAATCTGCCCCAGGTGCTCTTCTCCGTTTTTCATAGCCTGGTACAGATGGGCAATGCTCCATCTCTGCGGAATATTGAAGGAAAACAGTCCGGTCAGTTTCTCTGCCGCCTCTCCTGTCATAGTATTCCGCCATGTCCTAAACGGCACCAGCAGACTGCCGTTCTGATCAAAGGGCATATATCCGTGCATCATGGCGCTGATCCCCATGGAGCCCACGGTCACAAGCTCCAGACCGTATTCTTCCTTCACATGATCAGCCAGATCCCGGTAGCAGGCCTGAAGCCCCCGGATCATTTCCTCTTCCGGATAGGTCCATATTCCGTTCTCCAGCCGGTTCTCCCATCCGAAACTCCCCTGGGCCGCAGGAGTCATGGTATCATCCGTCAGAACCGCCTTGATTCTGGTGGAACCGAATTCAATGCCCAGCGCCGTTCTTCCGGCTCTTATATCTTCTCTGATCTCATCCTTGCTGCGGATCATCTCTTTCCCCTCCTTATGAGGGACATCTGCTCTGTCCCGGCTCTTTTTTACCTGAATCTGAAATAAGCCTCGTTCCACCTGAGCTCATCCCTGAACCGGCGGATCGTCGTATCCCTGTCAATATATACTGCTTCAATTCCCATTGCGGCCGCCCAGTCTCCCATCTGCTCTGCCGTCAGGTCATAGGAGAATGCGGTGTGATGTGCGCCTCCTGCATAGATCCAGGCTTCCGCACCTGTTTTCAGATTGGGCTGGGGCGTCCAGAACGCAGTGGCCACGGGAAGCTTCGGCATAGGCTTCTCCGCTTTCTTCACATCCACATCGTTGATGATCAGGCGGAAGCGATCTCCCAGATCGATGAGAGAAACGGCGATTCCTTTTCCTTCCTTGGCAGTAAATACCAGGCGGGCCGGGTCTTCCCGGTCTCCCATGGTCAGGGGCTGCTCCTTGATATAGATGGGACCGTCCGCTACTGTGGGACATACCTCCAGCATGTGAGCCTGAAGGATTCCCTCTCTTCCCTTCACCAGATTATACGTATAATCCTCAAAGAAAGAGGTTCCTTTGGCTCCGGGAACTCCTTCTGCCATGATCTTCATCAGGCGCACCATGGCGGCAGTCTTCCAGTCTCCCTCTGCTCCGAAGCCGTATCCTTTTTCCATAAGGCGCTGAATGGCCAGTCCGGGAAGCTGCTTCAGTCCGCCCAGATCACCGAAATGGGTTACGATCGCCTGATAATTCTTTTCATCCAGAAACCGCTCAAAGCCCAGCTCGATCCTGGCCTGAACTGCCGTCTTCTCCCTGAATTCCTTTTCATCCCGTCCCTCAGTGAGGATCTCATACCTGCTGTAATACTCCTCCACCAGAGCGTCCGTATCTGCCTGGGAAACAGAATTGACGCAGTCTGTGATCTCATTGACCGGATAGGTATCGACCTCCCATCCGAACTTGATCTGAGCCTCCACTTTGTCTCCCTCTGTTACGGCCACATTTCTCATGTTGTCCGCAACACGCATGACCCGGATGTGAGAGGATTCCATGGTTCCCACTGCCGTTCTCATCCAGGAAGCAAGAGCATCCTGCACCTCTTCATCCTCCCAGTGTCCTGCGATCACCTTTCTCTCAATTCCCATACGGCTCACAATATGTCCGTACTCTCTTCCGCCGTGAGCAGACTGGTTTTCATTCATGAAATCCATGTCAATGGTGTCATAGGGAATCTCCCGGTTAAACTGTGTATGTAGATGGCAGAGGGGCTTTCTGTATTCCTGCAGTCCCAGGATCCAGCTCTTTGCCGGTGAAAATGTATGCATCCAGGTAATGACGCCGGCACAGTCCGGATCCTGATTTGCTTCGTTAAAGGTTCTTCTGATCACTTCATTTGTGATCAGAGTGGGCTTCCATACCACCTCGAAAGGAAGCCTTCCGCTTTTGTTCAGCTGCTCGGTAATGATTCTGGAATGCTCCGCCACATGAGCCAGACACTCCTCTCCGTAAAGATCCTGAGAACCGGTGCAGAACCAGAATTTATATTTTTTCCCCATAAGAATCATTCTGTTTTCCTCCTGTTTTTATGATTTTCATTCCCGAGGCCCTCCGTGGACCGCAGGGCCGTTTTCTAATCCTGTTTGCCGCCTTTCTTGATCATGGCAAGAATGGACTGAAGGACGATGAAGAAGCAGAGAAGAGCCGCAATGGTGATTCTGGTCCACCAGGACGACAGGGTTCCCTGGAAAGTGATAAATGCCTCGATCGTAGCCTTGATCAGAACTCCGAATAAAGTTCCGAACACATTTCCCACGCCTCCCGTAAGAAGGGTTCCTCCGATAACGGAAGAGGCAATGGCATCCATTTCAAAGCCTTTGGCCTGTTCCACAAAGCCTCCCAGAGTGTTCAGGCAGAACAGAATTCCGCCCACTCCGCAGAGGAATCCGTTCAGAACATAGGCTTTCAGCTTTACCTTGCGGACATTCAGGCCCAGCATCATGGCTGACTGTTCATTTCCTCCGGTTGCGTAGAGGCTGCGTCCGAACTTTGTGTATTTCAGCATGATAAAAACAGCCAGGACCAGGAGCAGGGCAATGACAACCGTAGGATAAATATAGGGTTGGATCAGCACTCCCTTCTTGTTCACATAGCCTCCGAAGGGAAGGTAGATCTTGGCCTTTGCCCAGGCCATAAATGTTTCATTGGTGATGCTGATCATATCCTTGGAGATGATCGCCGTCATTCCTCTGCCAAAGAACATTCCCGCCAGTGTGACAATAAAGGGCTGAATATCCATGTACGCCACCAGAAAGCCCTGCACAAAGCCGAATGCAATACCGGTCGCCAGTACGATCAGAACTGCCGGAACAGCATCGATCCCCTTTCTCTCCATCATCCAGGCCAGCATCATACATGCCAGCGCCACAAAGGAACCTACGCTGATATCAATGCCTCCGGTGATCATAACAACCGTCATTCCCGATGCGATAACGATCAGTCCTGCATTGGATACAAAAAGGTTCAGAAAGTTCTGTGTCTTTGCAAAGCCTGCGTCCTTAAACAGCGCGCAGCCGATTCCGTACATGAGGAAGAAAAGAACGATCGTAATCAGCAGAAGGAAGGTGTTCTGATTCATCTTTTTTCTCTGTTTCATGATTAAGCCGCCTCCTTTCCTTCAAGCTGCATGCTTCCTTTTTTCTTTGCCAGGGATTTTTTCCATCTCGCAAATCCCGGAGACTGAAGAGCTACGATGATGACTACCACAACCGCCTTATAAACCGGTACCTGGTCGGAAGATACATGCATGGCATAAAGAGTGGTGGTAAGCGCCTGAATGGTGTATGCTCCGATCACGGAACCTGCCAGAGAGAACTTTCCGCCTCCCAGAGAGTTTCCGCCGATGGCAACTGCCAGAATGGCATCCAGCTCCATATTCAGTCCGATATTGTTGGCATCTGCGGAGTAGATGCGGCTGGAGGCGATCAGTCCTGCCATACCGGAGCACAGTCCGCAGTATGCATAGGTCAGAAAGATAATAAACACCGATTTGATTCCGATCAGCCTGGAGGCCCGCCTGTTGATTCCCACGGACTGGATATACATTCCCAGAGCCGTCCTTTTTAAAATCAGGGCCGTTATGGCAACCATGAAGACCGCTACGATAAACGGAGTGGGAACGGGAAATCCGGGAAAGGATGATCCCAGAAGCTTATAGCTGTCCACCCGCACATAGGTGATCTGTCCGTCCGTGATCAGCTGAGCGATTCCCCGCCCTGCTGTAAACATGATCAGAGTGGCGACCATGGGCTGAATGTTCAGTCTTGCCACCAGAAATCCGTTAAAGCATCCGATGATGATGCCCACCAGGATCGCTGCCCCAAAGCCCGCAAACAGAGGAGCGACCAGTTCCGTGGCGGCCCGTTCTCCTCCCGTGAGGACACTGCAGCATACGGCAGCGCTGACAGCCATAATGGCTCCCACAGAAATATCCGTTCCTGCCGATGCGGAAACCACAAGGGTCATTCCGATGGCCAGGATCACAAGCTCAGACGCACGGTTGATAATATCGATCATATATCCGTAAAGAACCCCGTCCCTGACAGAAATGGCAAAAAAGTCCGGTGTGGTGATCACATTCACCAGAAGCACCAGTGCCAGGCAGAACAAGGGCAGAAACAGTCTTTTCGAAGTAATGTTTTTTAATGTTCCGCTTTTCATACTACTGACCTCCTGCAATGGTTGACATGATGCTGGCCTGATTCATTTCTTCTCCGGAGAGTTCTCCTACCTTGGCGCTGTCTCTCATAACCACCATCCGGTCACAGGTTCTCAGCATTTCCTCGATCTCAGAAGAAATGAACACCACAGCCATTCCCTGGCTGGCAAGCTCCACTACCAGTTTCTGAATCTCTGTCTTGGTTCCCACATCAATTCCTCTCGTGGGCTCATCCAGAATCAGGAAATCCGGATTTGTCAGAAGCCATCTTCCGATGATCACCTTCTGCTGGTTTCCGCCTGACAGCGATTTGATAGGGGTCTCCCTGCTTGCCGTCTTGATCTGAAGCATCTCAATATATTTGTCTGTAAACTCTTCCTGCTGCTTTCTGGAAAGGAGGCGGAACACTCCGCGCTTTGCCTGAAGGGCCAGGATCAGATTCTCCCTGACGGACAGATCCGCAATGATTCCTTCGTTTTTTCTGTCCTCCGGAAGATAGGCCATACCGCAGTTCATGGAAGACAGCGGATTTCTGGCCGAGTGCTTCTGACCCTTTACAAACAGTTCTCCCTCATCGGAACGCTCTGCCCCGTAGAGAAGCCTTACTGTTTCCGAACGTCCTGATCCCAGCAGTCCGGTAAATCCGACTACTTCTCCCTTTCGGATCACCAGATCGAAGGGCTTCACATAACCTTTCTTGCCCAGACCCACCGCTTTGATCACAATGTCCTCTGCTTCTTTTCCGATCTGTCCCTCTTCCGTTTTGATCGCTGCCAGATCATCAAAATCCTTTCCCATCATTTTGGCAACCAGCTGTACCCTGGGAAGCTCCGCCGTAGTAAACTGTCCCACCAGCTGTCCGTTTCTGAGCACCGTGATCCTGTCGCAGACCTCATAGACCTGTTCCAGGAAGTGGGTGACAAAGATAATTCCTACCCCTTCTTTTTTCAGCCTTCTCATCAGTGAAAACAGCTTCTCCACTTCTCCGTCATCCAGAGAAGAGGTGGGCTCATCCAGGATCAGCACCTTGGCAGACATATCCACTGCTCTGGCGATGGCGATCATCTGCTGAATGGCAATGGAATAATTGTCAATGGTCTTGGTCACGTCAGCGTGAATATCCAGCCCCTTTAACAGTTCGGAAGCTCTCCGGTTCATTTCCTTCCAGTCAATAAGCCCTGCCTTCCTTGGTTCCCTTCCGATAAAAAGGTTTTCCGCTACCGTCAGATTGGGACAGAGATTGATCTCCTGATAAACGGTGCTGATTCCTCTGTTCTGGGCCTCCTGGGGACTTCTGTTGATCACTGCTCCTTCTGTTCCGTCTACATGAATTTCTCCTGTTTCAAACTCTTCCACACCGGTAAGTACCTTGATCAGCGTGGACTTTCCCGCTCCGTTTTCCCCCATCAGGGCATGTATTTCCCCCTTTTTCAGGGTGAAATCCACGTTCTGGAGGGCTTTGACACCTGGAAACGTCTTGTAAATATGCCTCATCTCGAGAACACTGCCCTGCTCCATAAATGCTTTTCCTCCTTACATTTTTATACTCTTCACCCGCCCGTTTCCGGCAAAAAAGGTCAAAAAAAGAGATACGGGAGCCAAAGGCCTCCGCCTTCGGCCCCGCATCTTCCTCTGATGAATCATCGGGCTTCTATGATTCTGTTCTTCTGCCTGTTGCTTTCCAATCAATAAGCTCTTGTCTCAAGGATTGTTTCCAGATCCATGCTGGTATCGAAGTAGGACTCATCAACGTACTGGATCTTCTCTACTTCTTCACCTGCCTCAAGCTTCTGGATGATCTCAGCTACACGAGGTCCGTGAAGCGGGTTGCACTCGAAAGTAGCGTTCATGTCGCCGGCGATCATGGATTCAAAAGCTGCCTTTACAGAGTCGAAACCAACCACGATAATGTCTCCGTCCGGTCCGCAGGTCTTTCCGGCTGCCTTGATGGCATCAATCGCTCCGAATGCGGAGTTGTCATTCTCACATACTACTACGTCAATATCATCATAACTCTTTAAGAAGGACTCCATAACCTCCTGACCTTTTGCCTGTGTGAAGTCTCCGGACTGCATATCAAGCATATGCCAGTTGGAATGCTGCTCAAGGATGTTTCCGAAACCTTCCGTACGTCCGATCTGCGCGGAAGCTCCGATGGTACCCTGAATGGTAACGATATTGATATCTTCTTCTCCTCTTCCCTGTGCCTCCAGATAGTCAGCCAGCCAGTTTCCGCAGGTCTCTCCTTCTTTGATAAAGTTTCCGCCTACCCAGCACTCATACAGGCTGTCATCGGAAACCTGCATCTGACGGTCAGAAAGGATCACCGGGATTCCTGCCTCCTTGGCTTCCTCCAGTACGGTCTCCCATCCGGTCTCTACAACGGGAGCTACAACTATGTAATCTACATCCTGCTGAATGAAGGAACGGATTGCCTTGATCTGGTTCTCCTGCTTCTGCTGCGCATCATCGAAAATCAGCTTATAGCCGTTTTCTTCTGTGAAGGTAGATTTAAAGGATTCGGTATTCGCTGTTCTCCAGTCAGATTCCGCGCCAACCTGTGCGTATCCTACCGTGATCAGTTCCTTCTCTCCCGTTTCCTCCCCGGCCTCTCCTTCGGTATCAGCAGCTGCCTCTGTACCTGCTGCAGTTGTGTCTGCCGGTGCATCTGCGTTGGAACTGCATGCGATCATGGATGCGGACATAGCCATCATCAGGGCGATAGATACGAATCTCTTTTTCATATTGTTTTCCTCCTTTTTGTTTTCCACTCCTGATAGCCTTATTATAAAAGAAGCCCTGCTTTTAGGAAACAGAGCTTCTTTGGAAAAAAGTGTAATTTTTTTATGTATTTTTTATGTTTTATTAAAAAAGTGTGTTTTTTTACTGTAAAAGTGTGTTTTTTTCAGATATGTCCCAGATAGACCTTTACGCAGGTTCCCACACCCTTTTCCGACTCGATCATCAGGCCCGATTTTTCTCCGTAATACATGGAAATCCTCTGGGCCACATTGCTCAGACCGAATCCGCCTCCCGCTTTCACAGCCAGGGTTTTCTTTTCATGCCTGCTTTTGACTTTTTCCCTGAGATGCTGGAGCGTCTCCTGATCCATACCCGTACCGTCATCCTCCACTTCGAAAACCACTCCGTTTTTGTCCTCATAGCCGCGGATGACTATGGTTCCTCCCCCTCTTTTGTTTTTGATGCCGTGATAAAGAGCGTTTTCCACAATAGGCTGCAGGATCATTTTCAGCACCACCCTGGATCGGATCCGGTCCTCGATCTCGATCCGGTAGTCCAGTACGTCATCATAACGGATTTTCTGAATCTTCAGGTAACTTCTGATATGATTTTCCTCCTCGGCAATGGTGACAAAATCCTGTCCCTCCGACAGAACCGTGCGGAAAAACTCACTGAGGTCTGACGTCATCTCCACCACCTGGCGGTTGTTTCCCCCTTCCGCCATCCAGACGATCGAATCCAGAGTATTGTACAGAAAATGAGGATTGATCTGCTCCTGACGCAGCTTTAGCTCCATGACCCTTAGGTTTTCCTGCTCCTTTTTTGTCTTGTCCATCAGCCCGGCAATCTGATCACTCATAATATTAAAGGTCCTCGCCAGCACATTGATCTCTTCCATGTCACTCATCCTGGCCCTGGCCTTCAGATCTCCCGCCCCCAGCCGTCTGGCCGTCTCAGTCAGATCCTTTACGGGACCTGTGACGGACCGGGCCGTCATGGCCGCGATCATAAATCCCAGCGTCAGAACTGCCGCCAGCAGTACCAGATAAAACATCAGGAGACGGGCCGTACTTGTCTCCATCTGCTTCTGAAGCTCTTCCATCCGCAGGGTCTCATAATAAATGTACTGGTTGATATAATCCTGGATCATGGAGCAGAGGCCCTGGATGTCATTTTCCCAGATCGCCTGTCTTTCATCATAGACCACCCTGCTTTCCGATGCATTCATCATTTTTCCCACTGCCGTCTCCAGAGAATCCAGACAGGAAAGGAGCCCCTTGATCTTAATATCTCTGTCCGACCCCTTTTCCCTGTTAATGGAACTGAAATCCTCTCTTGCTGAATTGATCATGTTGTAGGGGTTTTTTACAATGGTGGCATACTGGGTTTTTCCCTCTACGATATCCCCTTCCCGGAACTGATCCGGCTCCAGAAGCCCGATCATTACCCGGTACATGGAATACTCCATATCCTCCTTGAACTTCATGTTGTATTCATTGGCGATCCGCAGATTGGACATGATCGCGGCATAGGAAGACGAATAGCTGTGGATCAGTGCCGCAATTCCCAGGACCATGCAGGTGAGCGGGACCGCCGTGATCAGGATGAGGAGCCCCATACGCTGATTCAGATTAAACATCCGAAGAAACCGGTTTCCCTTCTGCGCTTTCGGACTGATTTTCTCTTTCTCTTCTCCGCGGCTTTCCATTCCTTGCTCCATATCCCACTTCTCCGTTCCTTTTCAGTATTTTCCGAAAGAAATTTCTTCCGCTCCCGCACTATCTGGCAGATCTTGTATTGACGGATATCTTATATTCCTTCGGCGTCATGCCCATCACTTTTTTAAATGTGGCACTGAAATAATGGGGATCATTGTATCCCACCCGCTCTCCGATCTCAGCCGTTCTCAGATTGGTGCATTTCAAAAGCTCACAGGCACTTTCGATCCGCACCTTTGTCAGGCATTCCACAAATGTCTGTCCGGTCTCCTGACGGAAAATAGAACTGAAATAACTGGGACTGACACCGATATGAGCAGCAACCAGATTGAGAGAAAAATCTCCTCTGGCATAGTTTTCCTGGATAAACTGCCTGGCCTGGCGGATCACCTGACCGTATCTGTCGTAGGAAGCCCGGTTTCTCGCCTGCAGGGCACAGGTAAACAGTTCCGTAAGATACCTTTTTGAACTGTCCACCTCCGTAATGATCTGGGGAATTCGTTTGATGTCCTGAAATCCTTCCGGGATTTCCGACTCCAGCCCCAGACTTCTCAGGAACTCCTGCACACAGTAGAAGATATCCATGACCATATACTGGCGCAGAAGCAGAGACTTGTAATTGTTCTCTCCCACTGCCGCGAAATACTCCTCAATAAAGTCTCCGATTTCTTCCACCGAGCCCAGTTTCAGAAATTCTTCCATCAGTCTCCGGTCTGCTCCCCGGTAATCTGTCTGATCCAGAAATTCCGTATATTTCTTATAGCTGGCAAAGTATCTCTCCAGCAGTTTTTCCTTTTCCTTCTCCTCCCGGATCATATCGGCCACTTTTTTCAGCGCATCCACCAGAGCCGCGGAGGTCACCGGCTTTAAAATGTAATCACTGATACCGATTTTAATGGCTTCCTTTGCATAATCAAACTCATTATAGCCGCTGAGAATGATGATCTTCGTGTCCGGAAGGGCTTTTTTTACCAGCCTGCTCAGTTCCAGCCCGTCCATGAACGGCATTTTCACATCCGTGATCAGAATATCCGGCGCTGCTTCCACGATCAGCGGATAGGCATATTCCCCGTCTCCGGCCTCTCCCACAAACTGGAATCCGTTGGCCTCCCAGTCAATATTGTCGCGGATTCCCCGTCGTATGATAGACTCATCTTCCACAAGAAATACCTTTATCATCCTGTTTTCTCCCCTTCCCATGGTTTTTATCATATCACAGGACTACCGCAATTTCTACCTTATTGCAGTCTGCTTTCCCTTCCGGGAGCTGTCAGCAGTTCTGTTTTCTGCAGGTTCTTCAGCGCCGGATAAAAGGCTCTGAACTTCCGGTACTTTTCCTCATACTTTTTTACAAGGGCCGGATCCGGTTCTTCCGTTCCCGTCACCTTCACCAGTTTTTCCGCAGCTTCTTTCACCGAGCCGTATGCTCCGCAGCCCACTGCTGCCAGGATTGCCGCCCCGTATCCCGGTCCTTCTTCACTTTCGATCAGATCCACCTTCAGGTCCATTACACTGGCAATGATCTTCCGCCAGAGGGGACTTCTGGCCCCGCCGCCGCAGATCTCCGTCCGTTCGGGAGCGGCTCCGATGCTGCGTGCCACTTCCAGAGAATCCCGGAGTCCGAAGGCCACTCCCTCCAGAACGGCCAGAGTCATGTCCTCCCTGGTGGTATCCATGCTCATTCCGATAAATGCAGCTCTGATATCCGGATCATTGTGAGGAGAGCGCTCTCCCATCAGGTAAGGCAGCCAGAATACCCTGTTCTCTCCCAGACCGGTGATTTCCTTCTGCTCACGGCCGTAATCCTTCGTTCTCAGGATCTCCTCCATCCACCATCGGTTGCAGGAGGCCGCACTGAGCATGCATCCCATGAGATGATAGTTTCCGTCCGCATGGGCGAAGGAATGAAGCCCGTTATTTTCATCCACCCGGAAGGTATCGCTGGAAATAAACAGGGTTCCGGAAGTTCCCAGGGAAATATTGCATCCGCCCGGCCCCACCGTTCCTGTTCCCACCGCAGCAGCCGCATTGTCCCCCGCTCCGGCGATCACCTTCACCTCCGGGGACAGTCCCAGTTCCTCTGCCGCTTCTTTTCTCAGAGTTCCTGCCGGCTCCCAGCTCTCGAACAGCTCAGGCAGCTGATCCTGTGTAATTCCGCAGATTTCCATCATCTCCCTGGACCAGCATCTGTGCTCCACGTCCAGAAGCAGAGTTCCGGAAGCATCTGAGTAATCGGTGCAGAAGGTCCCGGACAGTCTGTACGCCAGATAGTCCTTCGGAAGCATGATCTTGCGGATCTGCCGGAACTGCTCCGGTTCATTCTCCTTCATCCAGAGAATTTTGGGCGCGGTAAAACCGGCAAAGGCAATATTGGCCGTATACCGGGAAAGGATTTTCTTTCCTATCACATTGTTCAGATAGTCCGTTTCCTTTCCCGTCCGGCCGTCATTCCACAGGATCGCCGGGCGGATCACCCGGTCCTGCTCATCCAGCACCACAAGTCCGTGCATCTGTCCCCCGAAGCTGATCCCTCTGACCCGGCTTCTGTCCTGTCCGCTCAGCAGTTCTTTCAGCCCTTCCATGGTCTTCTCAAACCAGTCCTCCGGATTCTGCTCCGACCAGCCCGGATGAGGAAAATACAGAGGATATTCCCTTGATACGATCTTAAGGATCTTCCCGGTCTCATCCATAAGCAGAAGCTTTACCGCGGAAGTTCCCAGATCAATTCCTATAAACAGCATCCGTTCTCCCCTCCTTTATCAGACGAGCGGGGCAAAAAACCCCGCTCCTATCCTTTTCACGGTATTTATCATCCCCACGGATTCTCTGTGGGATATCTCACTCCTGCCGGCTGATTGTAGCCGATCTCCTTTACATCCACACCGATGTACTTGAACACCTCAAACAAAGCCTTTCCGTAATGTCCGAAGGCCACCGCTCCGTGATGGGGATAATTCTTTTCGATCAGCACATGACGGTAAAACCTTCCCATTTCCGGAATGGCAAACACACCGATGGAACCGAAGGACCGGGTGGCCACGGGAAGCACTTCTCCCTGAGCCACATATGCCCGCAGAATGTTGTCCGACGTACTCTGCAGGCGGAAGAAGGTGATGTCTCCGGGAATGATGTCTCCTTCCAGAGTTCCCTGAGTCACCTCCTCCGGAAGGGTTCTCGCCATGATCATCTGGTACTTCATCTCGCAGAAGGACAGCTTGGACGAAGCCGTATTCCCGCAGTGAAATCCCATAAAGGTGTCTTTCTGGGTATAGGGGAATTTTCCTTCTATGCTCTCCCGGTACATATCTGCCGGAACCGTATTGTTGATATCAAGAAGGGTGACCGCATCCCGGCTCACCGCCGTACCGATGAACTCGCTTAAGCATCCGTAAATGTCCACCTCGCAGGAAACCGGTATTCCCTGCGCCGTCAGACGGCTGTTCACATAGCAGGGAACGAATCCGAACTGAGTCTGAAATGCCGGCCAGCATTTTCCCGCAATGGCCACGTATTTCCGGTATCCTCTGTGCTCCTCTGCCCAGTCCTTCAGGGTCAGCTCATACTGGGCCAGTTTGGCAAGGATCTCCGGCTTCCTGTTGCCTGCTCCCAGCTCCTCTTCCATTTCCTTTACCACAGCCGGGATCCTTTCGTCTCCCCCATGGCGGTGAAATGCCTCGAAAAGATCCAGTTCCGAATTCTCCTCGATCTCCACTCCCAGATTGTAAAGCTGCTGGATGGGAGCATTGCACGCCAGGAAATTCAGGGGTCTGGGGCCGAAGCTGATGATCTTCAGACTGCTGAGTCCCACCACTGCTCTTGCAATGGGCTCAAACTCATGGATCATATCCGCACATTCCTCCGCGGTCCCCACCGGATACTCCGGAATATAGGCCCTCACTCCACGGAGTTTCAGATTATAGCTGGCATTGAGCATTCCGCAGTAGGCATCTCCCCGGCCCTGTACCAGGTCATTCTGGCTCTCCTCAGCGGCGGCAATAAACATTTTCGGTCCTTCAAAATGCTTTGCCAGCAGCGTCTCTGCGATCTCCGGTCCGAAATTGCCCAGATATACCACAAGGGCATTGCATCCCGCTCTCTTCACATCTTCCAGCGCCTGCACCATATGGATCTCGCTCTCCACAATGCAGACCGGGCACTCATAGACCGTTCCTTCCCCGTATTTTGCGGTATAGGCATCGATCAGCGCTCTTCTTCTGTTTACAGACAGACTTTCCGGAAAACAGTCTCTGCTTACCGCCACAACTCCGATTTTCAGTTCCGGTATATTATTCATGTTGTTCCCTCTCTTTCTCCGGGACCGCCCCCTCTTTCCGGCGGCCAGCGCCGCCTGAGGGGAACGGTTCCTCTGCAGGTTTCTGAGGTCATTTTATCAACACGATTTCCTGTTTTCCACCTAATAATCTACCTTTTTATGCCCATTTCTTGTCTTTTTGTCTCCCTGTAGCTGCTGGGAAGCATGCCGTACTTTTTCCGGAATGCCCGGGCAAACGCCTTGCTTCCCGAAAAGCCGTTCCGGAGCGCGGTTTCCGTAATGCTGTATTTTCCGTTGTCCAGATCCTTCAGGGCAAACTCCAGCCTCATATTCTGAATGCAGTCCTTGAAGTTGATCCCCGCAAAACGCCGGAACATCCGTGACAGATACGGGGGAGAATAGCCGAATACCCGCGCTACCTCTTCCAGGCTTAAATCTCCCGCATAATTCTCCTTCATGTAGGAAGTGATGGCAGAGAGCCTTGCCATATTCCGGTTTTTCCTCATGAATTCCTCATCCAGCCCCGTCACCCGGTAATCCCGGACCAGGTAGTACAGGATATGAAAGAAAATACTTCTCATTTTCATATCATATCCGCACTGTTTTTCATCGTAAACCTGGTAAAGCTCCCGTACCAGCTCCATAAAACGCTCATCCCGCCTTCCCGGCTCATGGCTGAACCAGATGAACTGCTCTGCCGTAAAATAATCCTCAAAGGCTTTCAGCGGAATCTGCAGCACTACCGTCTCATTGGGTACGGGAGCGTCCACGGAATGAACCTCGTTGGAATTTACGATCATGAATTCTCCCGCCGTCAGATGCCAGTTTCTGTCGTCGATCCAAAATTCCAGTTCTCCGCCGCATACGGCGAAAATCTCCACCGACCGGTGCCAGTGCATATCTCTCCGGTAGTTCCCTGCCGCCCCCTCAAATAAAAACAGTTTGAACGGAAAGCCGGTTTCCGGCAAAATCATTTCATGTGAAGCCATTCCTTCTCCCCATCCTTTTTCATCATGATGTTTCACAGCTGCCCCCATTATATACCATTTCCCGGCGGAACGCGATTTGAATTTCGGAGAAGGTTTGACGGGCGTGCGGACATTTTTTTAGACACACACACCTATACTCCTTCTATAATCTAGAGGGCTTAACCCTCCGAGTGTTG
>CALWRQ010000028.1 GCA_944383965.1 uncultured Lachnospiraceae bacterium | reverse complement strand
ATACTGCGTATTGTGGATCTCGCCCATGTTTCTCACGTCCTTTAACTGTTCTTTACTATTCTATACTATAATTTCCGATTCGTAAAGGGGATTTTTTTCAGTTTCCTCTGCCACCTCCAGAAGTCCTCCTTCCAAAAGCCTGACGGCTTTTCCCCTTACTATTACGCCGCTTTCCATTCCCGGCCTCCGCTCAAGAACACATTTTACGTATTCTCTGGTAAAGCCGGTCATCATCTGCCTTCCGTCCAGATTAATTTCCTCTTCCAGCAGCACTTCCTCCCATCCTCCGATCCGCTGTTTCCGGTACTCGTCGGACATTTCTTGTTCCAGCGCCAGAAGACGGTCGCTCCTTGTATTTTTCACCTGCTCCGGAATCTGGCCTTCCATCCGATCCGCCCTGGTTCCCTTCCTGCGGGAGTATTTGAACACATGCATTTCATAAAAATGCACTGTTTTCAGGAACGCTTCCGTCTCCGCAAATTCCTCTTCCGTCTCTCCCGGAAATCCGACAATCACATCCGTAGTAATGGCCGGACGGTCGAAGTATTTCCGGAGAAGACGGCATCCCTCCAGATATTCCTCCGTGGTATATTTGCGGTTCATGCGTTTCAGAACGGAATCACAGCCGCTCTGGAGCGACAGATGAAAATGGGGGCAGAGCTTTTTCAGCGCTGCCAGACGGGCCGCCGCTTCTTCCGTAATCAGCCGCGGTTCCAGGGAACCCAGGCGGATCCGCTCGATTCCGTCGATTTCATGGACGGCCTCGATCAGATCCAGAAGCCCGGTTTCTTCCGGAAAATCCGTCCCGTAGGAGCTTAGGTGGATTCCCGTAAGCACCGCCTCCTTATATCCCTTTTCCGCCAGCCCGCGGATCTCATCCAGCACATCTTCCGCCTTTCTGCTCCTTACTCTTCCCCTGGTGTAGGGAATAATGCAGTAGCTGCAGAACTGATTGCAGCCATCCTGCACCTTGACAAAGGCTCTGGTATGACCGGAGGTCCGGGCCACATGCAGCTCCTCGTATTCCCGTGAGCTTCCGATGTCTTTTAAATAAACTTCCCTCTCCCTGTTTCTCTGCTGAAAATGGCGTTCCAGGATCTCCGGAAGCTCGCCTTTCCGGTCATTGCCCACCACAATGTCCACCGCTTCATCTTTCCCTGCCAGTTCCTGTCCGGCAGCCTGAACATAGCAGCCTGCCGCCACCACTACTGCCTCCGGATTCATTTTCTTTGCCCGGTGAAGCATCTGCCTGGACTTACGGTCCGCCACATTGGTAACGGAACAGGTATTGATCACATATACATCGGCTCCCGGAGCGAAGGGAACGATCTCGTACCCGGCTTCCCGGAGCATCTGCTGCATGGCTTCCGTCTCATAGGAATTCACTTTGCAGCCCAGATTATGAAACGCTGCCTTTCTCATGATTCTCTCCATTTCTATTTTTCGTACATTCCCATTTTCGGCAAAAGTCCCTCTTGACTTTTCTCCCATACCTCTGTACTATGGAAACAGGAAAAACGGTTTCTGAAACCGCAGTAGAGGAGGATATTTCAATATGAAAACTGTACGTATTTCTTTAAATTCCATTGATAAAGTAAAGTCTTTCGTAAACGATCTGACCAAGTTTGACGTGGATTTTGATCTGGTATCCGGAAGATACGTAATCGATGCAAAATCCATCATGGGTATTTTCAGCCTGGACCTGTCCAAACCCATCGATCTGAACATTCACGCAGAGTCCAATCTGGAGACCATCCTTACCACTCTGGCTCCTTATATCGTTGAATAACAGTTTCCGACAGCAAGGCGAAGCGCATTTACGGCGCTTCGCCTTTTTTCTTTGTCAGTCGCACCAGACCACTTCTTTTGTACGAATGGCTTCCGCCACCATTTCGTCAATCTTTTCTTCCAGATTTCTTTCTGATTTCCGGATCACATTCAGATTCGGCTTGGTCACCGGATGCTTGGCCACAAAAATCGTACAGCAGTCCTCATAAGGCAGTACGGAAGTCTCATAGGTATCGATCTTCTCGGAAATATCCACAATCTCCTGTTTATCGAAACCGATGAGCGGCCGGTATACGGGAAGGGTGCAGGCATCATTGGTGCACAGCAGAGACTGCATGGTCTGGGATGCCACCTGTCCGATGCTCTCACCGGTGATCAGGCCGATGCATCCTGTTTCCTGCGCAATCTGCTCCGCGATCCTCATCATATAGCGGCGCATGATGATGGTCAGTTCCTCATGGGGACATTGATCGTAAATGTAGAGCTGAATATCCGTGAAATTTACGATGTGAAGAGCGATAGGACCGGAATACCGGGCCACCAGTCTGGCCAGATCCACCACCTTCTGCTTGGCTCTTTCACTGGTATATGGCGGAGCGTGAAAGTAAACCGCATCAATCTTCACGCCTCTCTTGGCGATCATCCATCCGGCCACCGGACTGTCAATGCCGCCGGAAAGCAGAAGCATGGCTTTTCCGTTGGTTCCCACAGGCATTCCCCCCGCTCCCGGAATCATCAGGGAATAGATGCTCACTTTCTTCCGTACCTCCACATGGAGCAGCACATCCGGATGATGAACATCCACTTTCATTTCAGGGAAGGCATTTAAGATCACTTCCCCCATATCCCGGTTGATTTCTTCGGACATATGGGGATAGTTCTTATCTCCTCTTCTGGCATTCACCTTAAACGTCAGGTGCTTATCCGGATAAACTTCATCCATGTAAGCCACTACCTGTTTTTTGATGTTCTCATAATCTCTGTCTTCAAACTGGACCATCGGGCAGATCCACACGATGCCGAACACCCTCTTCAGAGCATCCACTGCCTCATCATAGTCGTAGTCCCCTTCCGTATCCACATAGATCCGGCCGGACTCCTTGGAGATCACAAACTGGCCCTCCACATTCTTCAGGGCCCGCTTCATCTGCTTGATCAGGGCGTCCTCAAACAGGTATCTGTTCTTTCCCTTGGTCCCGATCTCCGCATATTTGATTAAAAATGATTTATACTGCATATCTGTCTTTATCCTCTCTGATACCGGCGAAGGACCGGCAGTAATTCTTTCAGGGTTTCCATACAATAATCCACTTCCTCCAGCGTGTTGAACCGTCCGAAGCTGAACCGGAGCGTGGAATCCAGAAGCTCCTGCTTCACGCCGATTCCCTTCAGAGTCCCGCTTACAGCCGGATGATTGGAGGAGCAGGCCGATCCGGAAGAAACGTAGATTCCTTTCTCTTCCAGAGCGTGAAGAAGCACCTCGCTGCGCACACCGGAGAAGCTCACGCTCACCACCTGGGGTGCGCTTTCCTTTCCCGGATAGCTGTTGGGATAAGCCCCTTCTATTTCCGTCAGACGCTCCAGCATATGGTCCTTCAGACCATAGAGATGAGCCATCTTCTCTTCAAAATGATCGTAGGCTTCTTCCGCAGCTACTCCCATTCCCACAATGCCGGGCACATTCTCCGTACCGGAGCGCATACCCCTCTGCTGTCCGCCGCCGTAAATGATGGGGCGGATTTTCACATGCTCGTCGATATAAAGGAACCCCACTCCCTTGGGTCCGTGAAGCTTATGCCCGCTGACGGAAAGCAAATCGATTCCCTGTTTTTTCGGACGGATCATGAATTTTCCGTAAGCCTGGATGGCATCCACATGGTATACCGTATTGGGATTGGTCTCATGGATGATCTTTCCGATCTCTTCCACCGGCTCCACCGCTCCCACCTCATTGTTCACATACATCACCGATACCAGGATGGTATCCGGGCGGATCGCCTTCTTCAGCTGCTCCAGATCCACATGCCCCTTTCCGTCCACCGTCAGATAGGTGATCTCAAATCCCATTTCCTCCAGAATCTCCAGAGGGTTGTAAATGGACGCATGCTCAATATTGGATGCGATAATGTGCTTTCCTGCCCGCTTCCCGGCAAGAGCCGTACCGATCAGAGCCATGTTGTTGGATTCCGTACCTCCGGAGGTAAACAGGATCTCCTTTTCCTTTACCTTCAGGGTCCGGGCCACTCTGGAGGCCGCCTCCTTTACCGCATTCTCGGCCCGCACTCCCATAATATGGCGGGCAGACGGATTTCCGTAATTGACCGTCATCATCTCGTCCATAGCGGCTACTACCTTGTCCAGCACCCGGGTTGTAGCCGAATTGTCAAAATAAGCTTCCATTCTTTTCTCCAATCTTCCGTTCTCAGATTTCCTGAGTCCTTCCTTCCAGCAGGAATCCCAGAACAGACAGAACGTACAGTCCTGCCGTTTCTGTTCTGAGGATCCGTTTTCCCAGAGTTACCGGGCGGATGTCCCGCTCCAGAGCGGAATCCACCTCGCGCTCATCGAATCCGCCCTCGGGCCCGATAAAAATCCCCACGGTCATCCCCGGGCTGACAGAAAAAAGCTCCTTTCTCGTTCCTTCCATCCCTTCCGCATTTTCATAGGGCATCAGGTTTCTGTCAAAAGACGAGGCAAAGTCAAATGCCTGCGGCAGAGTCATGACCTCTCTGACCCGGGGAACGATCAGACGTTTGCTCTGCTTGGCCGCGCTTTCCGAGATCAGATTCCACCGGCGCAGCTTGGCCTCTTCTTTCTTTTTATCCAGCTTTACCACTGACCGGGCACAGGCCACAGGCACGATTTCCCTCACTCCCAGCTCGACGGCCTTCTGGATGATCAGCTCCATTTTATCTGCCTTGGGCAGACCCTGAAACAGAACGATTCCTGCCGGAAGCTCCGTACTCTCCTCCAGTCCCAGAATACCCATGAGGACCCGGTCCTCTTCCACCTCTTCCACCCGGCAGAGATAGTCCCGGTCCTCTCCGTTGCTGATCCGGACCTGTTCTCCCGGCTTCATCCGCAGCACATTCCGGATATGATTCACATCCGGGCCGGTCACCGTGATCGTTCCGTTCTCCTCATCGATTCCATCCCGCTCCACAAAAAACCGGAACATGACTTATTTCCTCCTGGCTGTAACGGACAGCCACTCTCCCTGATAAGTCACTTCCATAACCTCAAACTGGTCATTGGCCTCGAACGCCTGCCGTACTGCTTCCTCCTTCATATTGATAATGCCGGAGGTAATGAAAATTCCGCCTTTTCTGATATGAACAGGGATTTCTTTCTGAAGCAGAATGATCACATCGGCCAGAATATTGGCCACAGCAATGTCATAGCAGTCAAAGCCTGCCTTTTCCTGTACAGCCGGGTCATCGATAATGTTGCCCTGGATCACTTCGAACCGGTCCGTTCCGATCCCGTTTGCCTCCAGATTCTCTCCCACCGCCGTGATGGCATTGTCATCCAGATCCGTTCCGAATACCGATCCTGCTCCCAGCTTCAGCGCTGTGATTCCTAGGATTCCGCTTCCCGTGCCCACATCCAGCACCCGGCAGCCGGGCGTCACATATTTTTTCAGCTGACGGATGCACAGCTGGGTCGTCTCGTGCTGTCCCGTACCGAAGGCGGTTCCCGGATCGATCTGGATCAGGAGTTTGCTCTCATCCCCCTCCGGGATCTCCTCCCAGGTAGGTTTGATCAGAATGTCATCCACTGTAAACGGCTTGAAATACTGTTTCCAATTATTGATCCAATCCTTGTCCTCTGTTTCGGAAAGCTGAATGGTCCTCTCTCCCACATCCACAAAGGCGCTCAGATCGTCCAGTCCCTCCTCGATCTGCCTTAACAGCTCCTCCAGATTCTCCAGCTTATCATCGTCCAGATAGAAGCTGACCTTTGCGGTTCCGTCATCCGGTCCCAGATCCGGCAGAATATCAATAAACATTCCTTTTGTCTCTGCTTCTGTAAGGGGTACATGATCCTCGATCTCAATCCCCTCTATGCCCAGTTCGTCCAGCATGCTGCTCACCAGATCCACAGCTGCCGTAGTCGTGCTCAGTGTAAATTTTTTCCATTTCATGTCTGTTTCCTCTTTTCATTCCCGGAATGCCGTTGTTCCGTTCGCTTCTGCGGCCGCTTTCTGTTTTCCGGTCCTTTCACAGCACAAGAAGCCGGGAGGATTCCCCCCGACCCGATCCGCCTGCCGCTTCTGATATCTACCGTATCATAACATAGATTTTTCCGGCGCGCAAGTCGCTGACGGCCGGAACAGGACACGGCAAAAAAACAGGACAGGGGAAACCCTGTCCTGAATCCTTATGCCCGTCCTACATTTTTGGTGGCAATCACGTCACAGCCCAGACCCAGTACATCGGAGATCACGGTCTGTCCCATAGCCACAGGAGCTTTCAATTTTACTTTTTTAATTTCTTCCATCACATCAAAAATCCGGTCTTTGGGAATGGGGCTGCTCAGACGCACACTTGCCAGAGGCAGTTCCCCTCCTTCCACCAGAACAGAAGAGGCAATATTCCTCATGGGATTGGTCAGCTCCTGGTACACGTATTCCAGCCCCTTCGGACAGAAATTTCCTTCCGCAGAAACCATGCGGGTTCCGTCTACCTCCGCCGTAATGCTGCAGCCCCTCGGGCACATGATGCAGGTAAAGTTTTTCAGCATATCACCTTCACCTCCAGATCCTCTTTTTCGTTCAGTTTTGCCGCCTTTACCGGAATCTGGATCATCTCCGCCGGAATGGCCTTTTTCATAATCCGTTCTCCAACCAGCTGACCTCCCTGCAGCAGCCGGATCCTGCAGTCCTTCATGGGGCGTCTTACTCTCAGGGACAGTTTGAAATCTTTCGTTCCGCTGATTCTCTGGGGAATGGTATGGGTCACATTCCCGTCGGTTTTCACCGCAAGCGAACAGGATCTCAGCTCCCCTTCTTTCAGGAAAGCGGCCACGGAATCGGCCAGTTCCTCCGCTTCCATGGATACGAAATCCACCAGGTCATGGACCTGCAGCACGTTTCCTGCGGCAAATATGCCGGGAACGGAGGTCTGATGATGTTCGTCCACCACTGCACCCTTCGTTCTTTCATCCAGCACAACCCCTGCCGACAGGGACAGTTCATTTTCCGGTATGAGTCCTACCGAAAGGATCAGAGTATCGCAGAAATATTCTTTTTCCGTCCCTTTAACAGGCTGAAGACGGTCATCCACCTGAGACACTACCACTGACTCCAGCCGGTCTTTTCCTCTGATTTCCGTCACCGTATGGCTCAGATACAGAGGAATTCCGTAATCGTCCAGGCACTGGAGAATATTCCTGGGAAGACCGCTGGCATAGGGCTGAACCTCAAATACGGCCTGTACATGAGCCCCTTCCAGAGTCAGCCTCCTGGCCATGATCATTCCGATATCTCCCGATCCTAAGATCACCACTTCCCGGCCTACCATTTTGTTCTGCAGATTGATGTAGGACTGTGCCACTCCGGCGGTATAGACGCCTGCCGGCCGTTCTCCCGGTATGCTGATGGCCCCCCTGGTCCGCTCCCTGCATCCCATGGTCAGGATCACGGTCTTTGCCTGAATCTCCAGCATTCCATTCCTGGATGCGGCCGTCACCTTTTTATCCTCTGTGATATCGATCACAGTCGTATCTGTCACATAAGGAATTCCAAGCGCTTCCACCTGACTGATAAACCGCTGAGCATATTCCGGGCCGCTTAAGGTCTCTCCGAAACGGGTCAGACCGAATCCGTCATGAATGCACTGCCTTAAAATCCCTCCCAGCTGATGTTCTCTCTCCAGGATCAGAATGTCCCGGATTCCCTTTTCCCACAGCCTTACTGCAGCAGACAGTCCTGCCGGACCGCCCCCGATGATCACTGTATCGATCTGCCTCATTCTACATCCCTCACCTTTCCCGTAAATAGATAACCGCCTTCTTTGGAATACCGCACCTCTTCCGGTGCGATCCCCAGTTCCTCCTCGATCATTCTGGTGATCCTGGTTTCGCAGTAGCCGCCCTGGCATCGTCCCATGGTGGCTCTCGTTCTGTTTTTGATGCCGGTCACCGTGCAGACTCCCAGTGGATTATGGATCGCCTGGCGGATCTCCGCCCTGGTTACAGTCTCACACCGGCAGACAATCTCTCCATAATCCGGATCTGCCTTCACCGCCTCTGTCCGTTCCTCCCGCGTCATCTCGCTGAACCGGCGGATTCCCGGCCTTCTGGGATCAAAATCCTCCCTGGGCTTCAGTTCCTCCTTTTCCGCCAGCTTTTTCACCGCCCTTCTCGCCAGAGGAAGGGCGCAGGTGATTCCGGGAGATTCGATTCCCACCAGATTTACCGTACAGGGATGGGCATCATCCGCTTCCAGCAGAAAATCCAGGATCTCCCCTGTCTCCGGATCATACCTCTTCCATCGGATCCCGGCGAAATTCCGGATAAAATAGGACCTGTCCATATGGTCAAACATCTTTTTTCCATCTTCGATCAGTCCGTCCATATGTTCCTTGGTCACCGCATAGTCCTCCCGCCCCTCCGTAATATAGGAGTCCGGTCCCACCAGTACGTTTCCGTCCACAGTAGGGGTGGCGTGAGTCATAAATCCGCCCTTGTCGTTGGGCGCCGGGTATACAGGGATTCCCAGGAATTTCCCCGCCTTCTTGTCCAGCACAAAATATTCTCCCTTGAATCCTTTTGTGGGATACTTGGGATATCCCAGCATCTCTGAGATTTCCGGAGCATACATTCCGGCACAGTTGATCACCCAGCGGGAAGAAATGGTCTCCTTATCTGTTTCGGCCAGATACCGTTCTCCTTCCCGGCGGATACCCGTTACCCGGCGGCCGAGCAGGAATTCTGCCCCGTTCATGGCTGCATTTTCCGCCAGAGCAATGGTATACTGCATGGGATCCAGAATTCCTGAGCTGGGAACATACATGGCAAATTCCCCGCCCGCATGTTCATCGATCTCCTTCATTTCTTCCTTCGTCACCATCCGCATTCCCCTGACTCCGTTCTGTTCTCCGATGGCCTTGAATTTCAGAATGTTTTCCCTGTCATGGTCCGTAAATCCCACTACCAGCTTTCCCGTCCTCTTAAAAGGGATGTTCAGTTCCTCGGCCACACGGTCGAACTCCTGGTTTCCTTCCACGGCGCATTCCGCTTTCAGAGAGCCCGGCTTATAGGTAAAGCCGGCATGGAGCATTCCCGTATTTCTGCTGGAATTTCCGCAGGCCACATCCAGCTCCTTTTCCGCCACACCGATCCGCAGGCAGTAACGGGACAGTTCCCGCGCCACTGCGCAGCCCACTACTCCGGCTCCTATTATCAGTACATCATATTCTTTCATGTTCACTGCTCCTCTCCGCCCTGCCCTTTTCTCTCCATAACAGAAACAGGCTATGGTCTTCTTATACCACAGCCTGTCCTGTCTTCTCAACCCTGCCCCTGAAAAAGGAACCGCTTTGACCTTCCTGCAGGGAAAAAAGTACATATTTGTCTATTTTTCTTCTTCCATGAGCTTCAGAATTCTCTCCTGATTCTGGATCAGATGAGCCGTCATGGCATCATAAGCCTGACAGCTTTTCCGTCCTTCTATGGCTTCCAGGATTCTTCTGTGTGCCTCCACGGTTTTCTCTCCCAGACGTCTTCCCGTCACATTTTCCTGGAGAAGGATTGCCTGCTGAATGGATGGGAGCAGGCTGTGAACCACCAGATTACCGCTGCAGCCGGCTATGCAGGTATGAAATTCCATATCCTGTTCAAAATAGTTCCTTCCCTCCCCGCAGGCCTTCTCCATCTCCGAAAACAGGTCTCTCAGCTTTCTGATTTCTGAAGAAGATGCCTGTTCTGCTGCCATGGCGGCCATTCTGGGTTCAATGAGCAGACGCAGCTCCAGAAGATCTCTGACCAGCTTCTTTTTGTCGCTCACCAGAGACAGCCCCAGCAGATCATCGCTCAGGCCCCGTCTGGAAGAGACAAAAGTTCCCGCTCCCCGCCGGACTTCCACTACCTGTTTTTCCGCCAGCAGCCGGATGGCCTGCCGCACCGTGTTCCGGCTGACTTCCAGCCTGGCCGCCAGCTCCGTCTCTCCCGGAAGCTTGGCCCCGGAACAGTAATTCTCCCTGTAAATGAAATCCGATATGGCATCCGCGGTCCTTTCCGGCAGAGATTTATGATACATTTTTTCCATGTCCTATCCTTCCAGCAGCTTCAGCACATCCCCGCTGCTCAGGGAAGAAAGGTCTGCCGTTCCTTCTGTGATCACCCCGTCTGCCAGGCTCTGCTTCTGCTGCTGCAGGCGGATGATATTTTCCTCCACCGTATCTTTCATGATCAGCTTGAACACCGTCACCTTCCGCTCCTGGCCGATGCGGTAGGCCCGGTCTGTCGCCTGATTCTGAGCCGCCACATTCCACCAGGGATCATAGTGAATTACCACATCGGCCGCCGTCAGGTTCAGTCCGGTTCCTCCGGCTTTCAGAGAAATCAGGAACACCTCCGTCTGATCCTGTCCGAAGGCATTGACCAGGCGGATCCTTTCCTCCTTGGGTGTTTCTCCCGTAAGCATGTAAAAAGAAATCCCCTCCTTCTCCAGCCGCTCTCCCAGCAGCTTCAGCATGGAGGTAAACTGGGAAAACAGAAGAATCTTATGCCCTCCCGCCGCTCCGTCCCGGATCAGATCCACGCAGGTCTCCAGCTTCGCACTGCCTTCTCTGTAATGTGAATAGCAGAGAGAGGGATGACAGCAGATCTGACGGAGCCTGGTAAGATCTGCCAGAATCTGCAGCCGGTCATTTCCATATCCCCCAGTCTCCAGTTTTTCTTTCAGAAGCGCGGCTCCCGCCGTATACAGCTCCTTCTGTGCACCTTCCGCTCTGGAATATACCACCGTTTCCAGCTTTTCCGGAAGCTCTCTGAGTACCTGTCCCTTCAATCTCCGCAAAATGAAGGGGCCGATCAGACTGTGAAGCCGGTCCAGCGCCTCCCGGTCTCCGTCTCTGACCACCGGAAGCTCATACTCTTTTTTGAACCGCTGATAGGAAAACAGAAATCCCGGCATCAGGTAGTCGAAAATGCTCCACAATTCTCCCAAACGGTTTTCTATGGGAGTTCCCGTAAGAGCGAAACGGGATACCGACCGGATCGTCTTTACCGCCTTTGCATTCATGGTCCCGGCATTTTTAATATACTGGGCCTCGTCAATGATCTGGTAACGGAATTCCAGATCCCGGTAAAGTTCCAGGTCTCTTCTGAGCAGATCATAGGAGGTAATGAGCACATCCCAGTCCCTTCCTGTCCTGACCGCCTCCTTCCTGTCGGCGGCATTTCCCGTTATGAGCCGCACCTTCAGAGAGGGAGCAAACTTTTCCATTTCACTTTCCCAGTTATAGACCAGAGAAGCGGGGCAGACGATCAGCGAAGGCTTTTTTCCTTCTTCTTTTTTCTCTTTTTCATCCAGGAGGAGAGCAATCACCTGAACGGTCTTGCCCAGGCCCATATCGTCCGCCAGAATGCCTCCGAAGCCCAGGGAGTCCAGAGTCTTCATCCATTTGAAGCCTACCTTCTGATATTCCCTGAGAACTCCCCGAAGTCCTTCCGGCGTATCGAAATCACTGTCCTCCAGCGATTTCATTCCCCGTACTGCAGCCTTGAACAGCCGGTCCCGGTATACAGTCATCCCACGGCGCGCTTCCAGAACGGAATCCAGATAAAATGCCCGGTATGCAGGAACCCTCAGGACCTCCTCGGAAAGCTGGGATGGGGAAAGTCCCAGACCGTCCATCATTTTCGCCACCGTGAGCATTCCGTCATCCTTCAATTCCAGAAACTCTCCCGTCTTCAGACGATAATAGTTCTTCTTCCGGCGGTAGCTCTCCAGGACCTTCAGCAGCTCCTGGCGGCTCATTCCCTCCGCTTCTACCTTCAGTTCCAGCCAGCCCCCCGTATAGGAAACTCCCACGGAAACCGGAGGAGGAGGAAGAAGACGCATCTTTTTCATCTCCTCCGATACAGCCACTTCCCCCAGCTCCCTAAATTCCGGAATTCCTTCCGTAAGCAGACGGTATACCCCGTCCTCATCGTCCCGGATCACCAGATCTCCTGTTTCCGGATCCCGGTACTGAAAATATCTGGTGATGGCCTGGCTGACCCGGAATTCACCCGGCACATCCCGGCATACTGTTCTGGGAACATTCTCATCCTCTACCGGATGGAATGAAAACGTACCATAGGAAAGTGTGGGATGCATGACGACTTCATTCTTCCCCGGACTGTCAAACTCAAAACGGGCCTTCAGCTCCTCCGGCCGGTAATCCTCCAGATGTACGTCTTCTGATTCAAAGGAAACATAAGGCTCCAGCTTTTTCACCACGCGTTCGTAGAACAGAGGCAGATCCCTGTCATTGATCTCCAGCGTCTTTTTCCCCGGAAGCTTTATCATCCCTTCCAGAAAGAACTCCAGATCCCGGCTGCAGGTCCGGTCACAGCAATAAAGCCGGTCTTCCGTTCCCACATAAACTGCCGACTCTCCCTGAAAGCAGAACAGATCTTCCGGAAGGGACACGGAAACCCCGTCCTTTCCGCTCCGCTCTGTTCTGATCCGAAGCCTGGGATTTTCTTCGGTCACAAGAAGCTTTCTCCGCCCGCCGCGGCCGTCCTCCATCTCCAGAGCCGTTCCCATAACCAGACGGAAGAACCGGTCTCTGTCTCCTTTGTTCAGCTGAACGGCCCGGAAGCCGGGAACCGACGTTCCGGAAGTCCTGTGAAAATGGGCATAGAAATCTCTGTAGGCGTGGATCAGGTCCATGAGGAACTCCGCCATGGGGCGGCTTTCCGCCGAGAAAGCGGAAATGCTGTGGTGAAAGGCCAGGGTTTTTCCGTAACGCACCAGGGTTCCCCCATCCATGGCCTGAGCAAACGCAGGAAGGTCCTTCAGTACATAAAAGCGCTCTTTTCCCACGTCAAACTCCAGCTGAGGACCGGAAGGGGACAGGACCAGTCTGGGCCGGAGGGAAACTTCCGCCCCTTCCTCTTCCCTCATAATGTCCGCCACCTCCCGGTTGGTATACTCCCGGATCATGGTTCGGATCTCCTGAGATGTAAACACAGCCCGCTGGTTTTCCTCCCGGCTTTTCTGTCTGTAATATTCCAGCAGGGCCGCGCAGTGGGGACACATGCCCCGGTAGGAACGTCCGCCGTCGCAGGTGCAGGAATAGTCGTATACCTGCTGGTTCTTTATATAGAGAGACGCCCGGTAGGACCGGGCGCCGTCTGAGACCGATGCCTTTATGCCGGTCTCTCCTTTCCAGAATGTATTGGATACAAATTGGGTGATGATCATGGATCTGTAATTTTCCTCCCCCCAGAATGAAGAACACAAAAAAACTACATTCTGTCCGGAGCCTCAATGCCCAGAAGGCCGATGCAGACCTCCAGCACATCCTTCGCCAGGCTCACCAGAGACAGCCAGCTTGCTTTCTGTGCCTGATTCTCTTCTGTAATGATCCTGGTATCGTGGTAAAAACGATTGCAGGCATTGGACAGATCATATACATACTGACAGATCTTATGGGGCGCGATCTCCTCAAAGCTGGTATTGAGCACTTCATTGTATTTGGTGATCTCCAGCTGAAGAGCCCGTTCCGCCTCTGTAACAGACGGAAGGATGGGGCCGCAGGACTGTCCTCCGTCCTTACTCAGAATGGATTTGATGCGGACAATGGTATACAGGATATAAGGACCTGTGTTGCCTTCAAACGACGTAAAACGGTCAATATCAAATACGTAATCCTTTGCTGCCTGGTTGGACAGATCTCCGTACTTCAGCGCGGAAAGTCCTACGATCTTGGCCGTTTCCCTGGCTTCCTCCTGAGACACCGTACGGTTGTCCATGATCTTCTGGTAGGCAGCCTCGTTGACCTCCGCAATCAGGCGCTCCAGGCGCATCACGCCGCCTTCTCTGGTTTTGTACGGCTTTCCGTCTCTGCCGTTCATGGTGCCAAAGCCCAGGAAGTCCATTTTTCTGTCGGGAGAAACGATTCCTGCCTTCTTTGCAACCCGGAATACCTGGGTAAAATGAAGATCCTGTCTCTTATCCACCACATAAATATAGTGATCCGGATGGAAATCCTTTTCCCTCTCCACAATCGTAGCCAGATCTGACGTGGCGTAAAGAGCGGCTCCGTCCGATTTTCTGATAATGCAGGGCGGAAGTTCCTTGGAATCCGTCTCCTCTGCAATATCCACCACCAGAGCTCCCTGGCTTTCATAGGCCAGCCCTTTGTCGATCAGATCCTGGATCAGACCGGGAATATAGGGCTGAGCGTCACTTTCTCCCTTCCACAGGTCGAAATGAACGTTCAGACTGTCGTAGTTTTTCTTCAAGTCAGCCAGCGATACGTTCATAATGTGCTGCCAGATTGCACGGTAAGGAGCGTATCCGTTCTGCAGCCGGAAGGTGGCTGTCTGAGCCCGCTCTTTGAACGCGCGTCCGGCCTCGCTGTCCTCCTTGGATTTGGCGCTGGCCGCCGGATAGATCTCCTCCAGCTCACTGATGGTAAAGGGCGGCTCCTGAGGATATTCGCCCTGAAAATTCTCATCAAAATAAGGAAGATCCGGTTTTCTGTCCCGAAGTTCCTCGATGATCAGACCCATCTGCAGTCCCCAGTCTCCCAGATGAACATCTCCGATCACATGGTGACCGAGAAAGCTTCCCATACGCTTTACGCTCTCTCCGATGATTGCTGCCCTCAGATGTCCTACATGAAGGGGTTTGGCCACATTGGCGCCGCCGTAATCCACAATAATGGTCTCCGGCTTCTCCGGCTCCTCCAGACCCAGTTTTTTCTGTTCCCGCATTCCGTTTAAGTAATCCGCAAGCCACTCGCCGTTCAGACGGATATTGATAAATCCGGGCATTACAGCAGAAATTTCCGCAAACATGGGATTGCCTGCCGCTTTTTCCACCACCTCGCCGGCGATCTCAATCGGCTTCTTTCTGTAAGCCTTGGCTGCTGCCATGGCGCCGTTGCACTGATATTCGCACAGGTCCGGACGGTTGGATAAATTCACCTTCGCATAGGCCTCATCGTAGCCGCACTGGGCAAAGATCGGCTTCAGTTCCCCGGCGATCAGATCGAGAATCTTTTTCATTCTTCCGATTTCCTTTCTGTTTGTTCTGATTTCCTTGATTTGATTCTGAAACACTGCAGACGGTTTCCCGCGAAGCAAGCGGGAAAAGGGCCGCCGGTCATATACCGGCAGCCCTTCCTTCAAACCGTCCTTATACTCTGGACAGGTACTCTCCTGTACGGGTATCGATCTTTAACTTGTCGCCGATGTTCACAAACAGAGGAACATTGATGACAGCTCCGGTCTCCAGTGTAGCCGGCTTTGTAGCACCCGTAGCCGTATCTCCCTTGAAGCCCGGCTCCGTATCGGTTACTTCCAGCTCTACGAATAACGGCGGCTCTACAGAGAATACGTTTCCGTTGTAGGAGCAGATCTTACACATATCATTCTCCTTCACGAACTTCAGCGCATCGCCGATGGTATCGCTGTTCAGAGCGATCTGATCATAGGTCTCCACATTCATGAAGTGATACAGATCTCCGTCGGAATACAGGTACTGCATATCCACACGATCGATTCTTGCTGCCGGGAACTTCTCCGTCGGACGGAAGGTTTTCTCGATCACGCCGCCGCTGATCACGTTTTTGATCTTCGTTCTTACGAATGCAGCGCCCTTTCCCGGTTTTACGTGCTGGAACTCGATGATCTGACAAACATTGCCATCAATCTCAAGAGTCATGCCGTTTCTAAAATCACCAGCTGATATCATAAATGATATTCCTCCTTAAATTCTTTTCTCTCATACTTTCAATCAATCATACCTATTCTATACTAAAACCATGGTATTTTCAACACCTTTTTACAATTTTCAGGGGGTTTCTCCCGTCCCGCCTGTAAGGTAGTCCATGGCAAGCGCATATCCGCGCAGTCCCAGTCCTACGATCTGACCGTCGCAGACCGGCGCCGTAACGGAATGATGACGGAATTCTTCCCGTCTGTGCACATTGGAAATGTGAACTTCGATCTTCGGCATGGATACGGAAGCCAGAGCGTCCCGCACCGCATAGCTGTAATGGGTAAACGCTCCCGGATTGATGATAATCGCTTCCGTCCCGTCTCCGTATGCCGCCTGAATCCGGTCGATGACTGCTCCCTCATAATTGCTCTGGAACACCTCCACCTGATGGCCTTCCGCCCGTCCCTTTTCTTCCAGGCTCTTTACCAGGCTCTCGTAGCTTTCCGTTCCGTACACTCCCTTTTCCCTAATTCCCAGAAAGTTAATGTTCGGACCGTTGATCACCAGTATCTTCATATCACATTCTCTCCTTTCCGGCACCGGAATACCAGCTCCGCCACCTCCCCGGGAGTTTTTCCGTCCGTATCCACAGAAAAATGAGCAGCTTCCTCATAAGCTTCCTCCCGGATGTTCAGCAGCTCCCGGATCCGCTCTTCCGGATGTTCCCCTTTCAGCATCGGTCTGGTATCGTCTCCTTTCAGGCGCTCCCAAACCGTCTCCGGGCGGCTTCTCAGATAAACCACGGTCCCCGCCTCTTTCAGAATCTTTCTGTTTTCCTCCCGCAGGGGGAGACCTCCTCCTACAGAAATCACCGTATTGCTTACCTGTTCCTTCAGCTCCCGCAGGATCTCTGTCTCCATTTTCCGGAACGCCTCTTCTCCCTCGTCCTCAAAAATAGCCGTTATGGTTTTTCCTGTTTTTTTCTCTATTACAGAGTCCGTATCCAGGAAATCCTTTCCCAGCTGCTCCGCATAGAAACGGCCTACGGTGGTTTTCCCCGCTCCCATGAAGCCGATAAACACCATATTTCCCGTTCCCCCAAGCAGCTTGTCCTCCATACGCCGGCGGATCTGCCTTACGCATTCCTCGCTTACCTGCGCCCGGGGATTCCAGAGTTCATAAGCAATCACCCCCTGATAGATCAGCATGGAAAGTCCGTTGAATGCCTGACCTCCTGCCCGGCGCACCAGCTTCATAAACCGGGTCTCAAACGGAGTATAGACAATGTCAAAGCCTACGGCTATTTTTTTGTAGAATTCTCCGTCCTCGATGGGAGCCGCTTCTGTATGGGGCGCCATTCCCACGCTGGTGGACTGGATACAGAGATAGGAGCCATCCGGAATTTTTCCATAATCCTCCAGACCCATGGGAAGAAAGATCTGCCGTCCGAAAGAACCATTCATCTCCTCTGCCAGCTGTACGGCCCGTTCCCTGTTCCTGTTAAGCAGATAAACCTGCTCCGCTCCATGCGCTCCCAGGGTATAGGCTGCCGCCTTTCCTGCTCCTCCTGCTCCCAGCAGAATGCACCGGGCTCCTTCTATGGAGATTCCCTCCTCCGCCATGGCCCGGTACAGTCCGGGGGCGTCCGTATTATATCCCTTATAGCCTCCCGGAATCCGGACCAGCGTATTTACCGCTCCGATGGCAGCGGCCCCCGGGTCGATCTCCTTCAGAAACGGGATTACCTGCTGCTTATAGGGAACGGTCACGTTCATTCCCGCCAGATTCATGGCGTAAGCTCCCTTTACCGCCTCTTCCACCATATCCGGCTCCACCTTCAGCGGCACGTATACAGCATTCATCCCCGTATGAGCAGCAAAAAAATTCTGCATCATAGGCGAATAGGAGTGCTCTACCGGGTTTGCCATGATGCCGCATACTCTTGTTTTTCCGTCAATCATTCCCGTTCCTCCTCTTTTTTCTTTCGTACTCCCACAGTACCAGCTTTTCCGGATACCGCTTCAGCACAATCTGGATCTCTTCCCTGGGATTGATCGGCTTCACCAGGATTCCGGGAATTCCGGTCCGATTGGCTCCATACACATCCGTAAACAGCTGATCCCCCACAAACAGGGTCGTATTCCGGTCTGTTCCCATCTCCCTCATCGCCCGCTCATAGCCCTGTACGGAAGGTTTTTGGGACTTCCAAAGATACCTGGAGCCCACTGCCTTCCCGAAGGATGCAACCCTCTCTTCCTTATTATTGGAAAGCAGGAACGTATCCATCCCCAGTTCCCGCAAACGGGCAAAAAGCGCCTTCGCCCGTTCATCTGCCGGGGCTCCGTGAGGCACCAGTGTATTGTCAATATCAAAAATGACTCCCCGGATCCCTTTTTCTTTCCATTTTTCATAAGGGATCACATAAGCGGAGTCCACATACTCCTTCGGATAAAATGCCTGGAACATCGATCACTTCTTCAGCAGCTTGCTGATCTCCTCCATAAATGTATTCACGTCCTTGAACTCCCGGTATACGGAGGCAAAGCGCACATACGCCACCTCGTCCAGATTTTTCAGCTTCTTCATCACCAGCTCGCCGATATCGGACGTTGCAATCTCTTTCTCCTCCCGGTTGAAGATCTCCGTCTCAATTTCATCGATCATCAGGTTGATCTCCTGGGTGGATACGGGACGTTTATGACAGGAATGGATGATTCCCGCCTCGATCTTCGCCCGGTCGTAGGTCTCTCTGGAATTATCCTTCTTGATCACCATAAGTGGCATGGTCTCCAGTTTTTCATAGGTGGTAAATCGCTTGCCGCAGGTTTCACACTGTCTGCGGCGGCGGATGGAACTGTTGTCATCCGCCGGTCTGGAATCGATTACTTTTGTGTCGGCAGCATTGCAAAATGGACATTTCACAGTATGTTTCCTCCTGAGTGCGGGCGCCCTTTCCGCCCGATTTTTCATTTATTTTACCTTAGGGCCGGAAAATCCGCAAGTATTTTCCGCCGCCTAATCTCTGCACGTTTCTTCCACATCCTTTCTTTTCACATCTACCAGAATAATATCTTCTCCGATCTGACAGACCTGACAGAATGGGATCACGTATTCCTTTTCATGCCCCAGGAATCCGCAGATGCACCCCGGTCCCGGCACGATCAGGGCAAGAATGCAGCCGGTATGGATATCAAAGTCCACGTCCCCCACAAACCCCAGTCTTTTGCAGTCGTTGATATTGATGACTTCTTTCCTTTTGAGTTCGCAGATCCTCATTTCCGGCCTTCTCCCCTGTCTCTTCCTTTAGTATATGCAGCCCGTAAAAAAAAGCGCCGGTCCCGCAAAAAGCGGTCCGACGCCTTCTCGCTGTCCGGTCCATTCGGATCCGGAGCAGCCGGCCCTGCATGGGGTCTGCTGCTTTTATTTTTTCAGATCCAGGTAAAAATAAATCAGAGTGCAATATAGATAGGGGCTGGTCCACAGAAAGCCGATTCCCAGACTCAGATAGCTGAGCGCAAGCATTCCTGTAAAGGAAAGCGCCAAAAAGAACAGCCGCCCCTTGTTTCCTTCCATAAGACGCACGCTGCGGACTATGGAGCGGAACAGCCGCGCCTCCCGGTCCTCTATCAGCACCAGGAAAGCCTGGCCGCAGAACAGCCAGATCAGAATACTCAGTACAATACTCAGTACAAAAAATGCCAGTTTCGGTCCTTTCAGCCATACCGCCCAAGGTGTCAGGGAGAAGGCTGTGCTTGCAGCAATATAGGGAACCGATACTACCAGATTCATCACCAGAAACAGCAGCTGCAGACCGATGAAGCGCCAGGGCCGGTTTTTGAATCCGTACAGCAGATCTCCCATTCCGTACGGCTGTCCAGTACAGATATGATAGAAAAACCGCAGCAGACCCGCCTGAAAAACAGCCATCACAGCCATCACCACCAGGGTAAGGATCAGGATGATAATAAATGCCGCCAAAAGCACCGTTTCCTCCGGCATTTCCGACAGTCCCATTCCTGCCAGAAGCAGCCCTTCCGCAGGAATGATCAGTATCATGGCAGCCAGCATCTGCACCAGATAGGATATTACCAGCGCTCCGGCCGAAATTGCATATTTTCCCGCAAGTACCTGGCGGGCTTTCTGTTTCAGCAGAGATCTCTTCATTTTTCTTTCCATATCAGTATCCTCCCAGCCCTGCAAAAAATGCAGGAATGTTTACAATCAGGAACAGAATAATCACTGCCGCTCCCAGGATGACCGACACCGCTCCCGTAATGATCCCTGCCATTGCCCTGGTCTCCGTTTTTTCTCCGGTTCTGGAAAGCAGCCCCAGGATCATCGCCAGGCTTCCCGTCACAATGCCTCCCACACCGCAGCAGCAGATCCCGAAGAAAGACACAATCCCCAGGATCATGGAGGCCAGAGCCATATGGTTTGCAGCAGGAGCGGCCGGCCGGTCGGGAAGCATCCGTGCCCCTTCCTCCTGCTTCTCTTCATTATCCAGATTCATCTGTTTTCCTCCTCTTTCGAAATATGTCCCAGTTTACCACTTTTTGTTTCCTCTTTCAACCAAGACCTTTCCCGAAGCAAAAGACGGTGCAGCCCTCCGGCATTCTGCCGGATAACTGCACCGTCTTTCATTTTCCCATTCAGGACTGTTTCTGTTTCCGTCAGTCTAAGGGAACTACCGCACCGCCGTAGGTGGTGTTGATGAATTCCTGGATCTCATCGCTCTTTAATACCTCTACCAGAGCCTGGATCGCCGGATCATTCTCATGCCCCTCCTGAACTGCCACTACATTTGCATATTTCTCAGCAGCTTCGGAATCAGAAGCCTCCACAGCCAGAGCGTCCGCTACCTTCAGTCCGGCGTCAATGGCATAGTTTCCGTTGATAACTGCCACATCCACACTGCTTAAGGATCTGGGAATCTGAGCAGCCTCCATCTCTACAATATCAAGATTCTTGGCATTTTCTTCAATATCATTCTTGGTGGCTGCCAGACCGGCACCCTCTTTCAGCTTGATCAGCCCCTGAGCTTCCAGAAGCAGAAGAGCCCTTGCCTCATTGGTTGCATCGTTGGGAACTGCTACCTGAGCTCCGTCTGCCAGCTCCTCCAGGGAAGCGGTCTTGCCTGCATAGATGCCGAAGGGCTCATAATGGATATTTCCCGCACTGGCCAGATGCGTTCCTCTCTCTGCATTGAAATCTTCCAGATAGGTAATATGCTGGAAATAGTTGGCGTCCAGATCACCGCTCTCCAGAGCCAGGTTCGGCTGCACGTAATCCACATACTCCACAATGTCCAGTTCATATCCCTTTGCAGCCATTGCCTCTTTCGCTGCTTCCAGGATCTCTGCGTGAGGAGCAGGGCTGGCGCCTACAGATACTTTTTCCAGATCACCGGCTGCCGCAGTCTCCTCATCGGCTGCCTCCGCTGCGGTCTCCTCTGATGCCGCATTCTCTGATGCTGCAGTCTCCGCTGCGGTGGTGGTCTCTGCTGACTGGCCGCCGCAGGCTGCCAGGGATGCTGCAGCCAGAACAGCTGCCGTCAGGATTGCAAGATTTTTCTTCATAATGTTTTTCCTCCTCATTTTAGATTCTGCCGGTCAACCGGCCTATATGTGTAATTGCCTAAGGCAGAATTACCGAATTCTTCTGTCCGTCGCTCTGGACAGGCGCATCATCACTTCCTGGATGATCTGAACAATGATCACCAGGATCGCTGCTGTTACAAGCATCAGTCCCAGTTCATACCGATAGTAGCCGTGATTGATGGCAATGGCTCCCAGTCCGCCTCCGCCCACGAAACCGGCCATGGCCGAGTATCCGAGGATTGTGGTAATGGAAATGGCCGCTCCTACCAGCAGGGAAGGCTTTGCTTCCGGAAGAAGGACCTTCCACACGATCTGAAAGGTTCCGGCTCCCATGGACTTGGCCGCCTCGATCACTCCTGCATCCACTTCCTTAAAAGAAGATTCCACCATCCGGGCTATATAGGGAGCAGCAGCGATCACCAGGGGGGGAACAATGGCTTTGGAACCTACCAGGGTTCCCACCAGCGCCTGAGTGATGGGCATGACCATGATCAGAAGAATGATAAAAGGCACTGCCCTGAGCAGGTTGATGGCAATTCCCAGTACGGTCTGCACCGCCGGAATGGGACGGATCCCGTTCTTATCCGTTACCACCAGCACGATCCCCAGAGGAATGCCGATAAGGTAGGACAGAACAGAGGAGACCCCTACCATATAAAGAGTTTCCTGTATTCCTTTTAAAATCATATCCATGGTTGCTGCATCAAAAGTCATCTCTCGTTACCTCCTCATGGGGAATTCCGGCTGTAGCCAGATAGTTCATCACCCGTTTTTCCTCTCCCTCATCCTTGGGAAGCTGAATGATCATCTGTCCCAGGGCCGTTCCGTTTACGTCCTTCGTAGCTGCGTACATGATATTCACCGGCACCTTGCAGGCCAGAATCAGGTTTGCCAGCACCGGCTCATTGGAAGCCCGTCCGTCAAAGATGATCCGTACCAGCTTGGAATCTCCGAAGTCTGCATGAACCGTATCTCCCATGATCAGCTGACGTCCGATCGCTGATTTCGGTCCGGAGAAAATCTCTGAAACCGATCCCACCTCTGCGATATGACTCTTATCGATGATGGCTACCCGATCGCAGATGGCTTCGATCACACCCATCTCATGAGTGATCACAATCACCGTCACTCCCAGTTTCCGGTTGATCTCCTTCAGCAGCTGAAGAATCGCTTTTGTGGTGTTGGGATCCAGAGCACTGGTGGCCTCATCACACAGCAGCACTTTCGGATTGGTAGCCAGTGCTCTGGCAATGGCTACCCGCTGCTTCTGTCCGCCGGAAAGCTGCGCAGGATAGGCTTTTTCCCTGTCTGCAAGTCCCACCATATCCAGGAGCTCTCTGGCCCGTTTCACTGCCTGATCCTTCGGTGTTTTCTGCAGTTCCATGGGGAAACACACATTCTTCAGCACATTTCTCTGGGACAGCAGGTTGAACTGCTGAAAGATCATTCCCATGGACCGGCGGACCTGATTGATTCCTGCCCGGTCCAGCCCCTTCATGGAGATCCCTTCAAACACCACATCCCCCGCAGTGGGCACCTCCAGGTAATTGATGCACCTTACCAGAGTACTCTTTCCTGCTCCGGAAAGTCCGATAATTCCGAAAATCTCTCCTGCATAAATATCCAGGTTAATATCCTCCAGGGCTTTTACCGTCCCATTGACCGTATGAAATTCCTTGCCCAGATGATCCAACCGTATAATCGGCTCTTTCTGTTCCATTTTCATTCTCCTTTTCCCGGCTGCCGCGCTCCCTTTCCCGCACAAGCAAAAGCGGACCCATGGTTTCCTTCCATGGGCCCGCTGAAAAATCCATTTATAAGACCGTTTCAAAAAAACGATTACGCCTGCTCACAAAAACCATTTTCACAACTGCATTCAGTTTTGGCATACTCAAACATACGGCACATGACCATCATCATGCCGCACATCGCCATCATCATGCTGTTGTTCATAGCTTCCGCTGCAAACATCTTATATCCTCCTGAAACGCTTCCGGTATTCCGGCTGCCTTTGTTATGGTGTATTTTATTGCAAAACGATCCGTATGTCAAGCATAAATTTTCAATCTGCAGATCACCGGCACAGTTCCGCGATCGCCTGAGCAAAGATTTTCGCACTGGTCAGCAGCTCGTCAATCACTGCAAATTCATCCGCTCCGTGCATCCGGTTGTCCGTCTCCGGCATGGACGCGCCAAAGGCTACACCATTCTTCAGGTCATGCACGTAGGTGCCTCCACCTGTGGAACAGCACTCACCCTTTCTTCCCGTATATTCCTCATAAACCTTCAGCAGAGTCTGAACAAATACAGAATCTCCCGGAACATGGTGGGGAGGAATCATGGAATCCGTCAGAAAGCGGAAGCCTTTTGCCTCCATCAGTGCCTTTACAGGCTTTAACACATTTTCCTCATTGGCGCAGAGCGGACAACGGCTGTCAAATTTTCCATCCAGACCAGTCTCTGTCACTTCCAGCATGCTGAACACCAGCGTGAGGGGGCCGGAGATCTCATCTTCCATTCCGATTCCCAAAGCCGTTCCTCTGAAATCCCCATGAGGGAAGCATTCCTCCAGCGCCTTCAGCTTTCCTGTCTGATCGCAGGGAGCCAGAGGCAGACGGTTGGCCAGATATAAAAGAGCCGTCAGGGCATTGTTTCCGGCTTCCGGATGAGCGGCGTGGGCGCCTTCACCCACGGCGGTCACTTTTGCCAGTTCATCCCCCTTTGCCTCCGTATAATCGCTGTATTCCACTTCAAAGTGAACTCCCAGCTCCTTTTCCGCTTCATTTACGGCCTTTTCCATCACGTCAGAAGGCACTCCCTGGAACACGGCCTGCGCTTTTCCGGGAAGAACGTTTACCTTCGTTCCGGCCTGGATGGAGCAGAGTCTGGGAAGAACGGCGCTCTTTTCCCATTCCGCAGTAAAATGCCCCCGGAACATTCCTTTTTCCGTATTGATCACCGGGAAGTTGGCATCCGGAGAAAACGTCATGGGAGCCTCCTTCTCCACTGCATAGTAGTGAGGAATATCAGAACTTCCGCACTCTTCATCCGTACCAAGGATCAGGCGTACATTTTTGGAGAGGGGAATGCCGCATTCCTTCACTGCACGCATGGCGTACAGAGCCGCTACTGCCGGTCCCTTATCATCCGCTGTTCCCCTGCCGTAAAGTTTTCCGTCCTTTTCCAGAGGCTCAAAGGGCTTTGTCACCTGCCATCCTTCCCCGGCCGGCACCACATCCATATGGGCCAGAATATCCAGCCCCGGTTCCTTGTCGTTCAGATCAGCCGTACCTACGTAATTATCGTAATTGCGTACGGAAAAGCCGTATCTTTCGGCCATGGTCAGAGCAGCTCCCAGAGCGGCGCAGACTCCTTCCCCGTAAGGCATTCCCTCTCTGTAAGGCATCTTCTCGCTGTTGATGCGGCACAGGGCGGCAATGTCGCTGATCATTTCCTGTCTGTGACTGTCAATATAGCTCTCTATTTTTTCACGGTATTCCATATTCATTCCTCCGATCCTCTTCATTTCGGCAGAGTTTTCTGTTCCGCCTTTTCAGTGCATCATGGAAGCCAGCACCTGATTCACCGCTTTTCCGTCCGCCTTTCCCTTTACTCTGGGCATCAGCTCTTTCATGATCCGTCCCTTATCCTTGGCTGCAGGCTCCTCAATCCCCAGATCGGACAGTACCTGCCGGATCACTTCCCGGATCTGGTCCGGGTTCATGTCCTCCGGTGCAAATTCCTGATAGATCTTCATCCGGAACTGAGCCTCGCTGCGGATGTCATCTCTGTCTGCAGGAGCGGATTCGTAGGTTTCCTTCAGCTGCTTGATCTCTTTTTTCACCACGGCGTTTTCTTCGTCCTCCGTCAGTGGTTCTCTTTTGTCAATCTCCCCGTTCTTCAGTGCGGACAGCAGCATGGAAAGAGCGTCCTTGCGTTCTTTGTCCTTTGCCTTCATTGCTTCCACCATCGCGGCTCTCACTACATCGATCTTGCTCATATTCTTCCATCCTTTCTGCCGGAAGAAGGAATTCTTCCGGGCCTTTAATTCCTGCCGAACTCGCTCAGCACCAGACCGGGATTTCTCTCCAGAACCATCCCCACACTCCAGCTGTTGATAAACAGCAGAAGGGGATTTCCTTTCAGATCCCTGATCCGTTTCATATCAGACGTTCCCTGGATCCGTGCCACATCCACCTCACTCTCGTTTTCTACCCAGCGGATGTATTCATAAGGCAGCTTATCCAGTCGTACCTCTACATTGTACTCATTCTGAAGGCGGTACGTCAACACCTCAAACTGCAGCTCTCCCACCACGCCGACGATGATCTCCTCCATGCCCGTATTGAACTCCTGGAAGATCTGGATGGCACCCTCCTGGGCGATCTGGTTCACTCCCTTTAAAAACTGCTTTCTCTTCATGGTATCCATCTGGCGGACTCTGGCAAAGTGTTCCGGAGCGAAGGTGGGAATCCCTTCAAATTCAAATTTCTCACTGGAGCTGCAGAGCGTATCTCCGATGGAGAAAATGCCCGGATCAAAGACTCCGATGATGTCTCCCGCATAGGCCTCTTCCACGATTTTTCTGTCCTGTGCCATCATCTGCTGAGGCTGAGACAGACGGATCTTTTTTCCTCCCTGGACATGGTTTACTTCCATGCCGGCCTCAAATTTACCGGATACGATACGCATGAATGCGATCCTGTCTCTGTGCGCTTTGTTCATATTTGCCTGAATCTTGAATACAAAGGCGGAAAACTGCTCCTCAAAAGGATCCACCACCCGGGAAATGGCCTTTCTTGCCAGCGGAGCTGTGGTCATGTTCAGGAAATGTTCCAGAAATGTCTCCACACCGAAATTTGTCAGAGCCGAGCCGAAAAATACCGGAGAGAGCTGTCCCGCGCTCACCCGCTCCTGGTCGAATTCGTCGCTGGCCCCGTCCAGAAGTTCAATGTCCTCCAGCAGCTGCTGATGGTAGATGGGTCCGATCACCGACTCCACATCCGTTCCCTCCGCATCAAATTCCTGGGATGCCACTTCCTTCTGTCCTCCCATAGCGGCGGTAAAGGTAGTCACCTTCTTCGTAAAGCGGTCATACACTCCCTTGAAATTCTTTCCGCAGCCGATGGGCCAGTTGACCGGGCAGGTACGGATGCCCAGAACGCTTTCGATCTCGCTCATCAGCTCAAAGGGGTCTCTGGCCTCCCGGTCCATCTTGTTGATAAATGTGAAGATCGGAATTCCCCTCATCACACATACTTTAAACAGTTTGATCGTCTGCGCCTCCACGCCCTTGGAACCGTCAATGACCATGACGGCAGAGTCCGCTGCCATCAGGGTACGGTACGTATCCTCTGAGAAATCCTGGTGACCGGGCGTGTCCAGAATATTGATACAGTACCCCTCATAGTTGAACTGCAGCACGGACGAGGTCACGGAAATTCCTCTCTCTTTTTCGATCTCCATCCAGTCGGATACGGCGTGTTTGGTTGCCTTTCTGCCCTTTACCGTACCTGCCAGATTGATTGCCCCTCCGTAAAGCAGGAATTTCTCAGTAAGGGTCGTTTTTCCTGCATCCGGGTGGGAAATAATCGCAAATGTCCTTCTTCTCTTGATTTCTTCTGCTATATTTGCCAAGATCCATCCTCCATATCTATTGCTTTTCTTATGGTATTTATTTTTTCCGTTTCACCGGAAAATCTGCCTAAAAATAGGCGTTTTTTCAAACGCCTACTCCATTCTATTATGAAAATGCGGGAAAGTCAACCGAAGCCGCCGTTCCGGTTCTTCATTTCCCCTGCGCGCTCAAAGACATTTTGATCTCGTCCAGAAGCCGATGAGCCACCTGTTCCTTGGTCATGCAGGGAAGCTCCGTCTCTCCTCCCTCTGTGATCAGGGTCACAACATTGGTATCCACACCGAAACCGGCGCCCTCCACCTTCAGATTATTGGCAACGATCATGTCGATATGCTTCCTCTTGAGCTTTGCCCTGGAATTTTCCAGCATATGTTCCGTCTCCATGGAAAAACCGCAGAGGAACTGGCCTTCTCTCCGGTGTTCCCCCAGCCAGGCCAGGATGTCGTCGGTCCGCTCCAGACGGATGGACATATCTCCGTCCTTTTTCTTTACTTTCTCTGTCGCAGTCTCCGCCGGACGGTAATCTGCCACAGCCGCCGCCTTCACGATCACATCCTGCTCTCCCGCCGCTTCCGTCACGGCCCGGAACATTTCTTTGGCGCTCCTCACCCGCACGGTTTTTACAAACCGGGGCGGATCCACCTCCATATGCGCTGCCACAAGCGTTACTTCTGCTCCCCTCAGGACCGCTGCCCTGGCTACGGCGCAGCCCATTTTCCCCGTGGAATGATTGGTGATGTAGCGCACCGGATCAATGGCTTCCATCGTCGCCCCGGCCGTCACCAGGACCTTCTTTCCCTTCAGATCTTTCTCGAAAGCCGCCGCCTTTACGATATAATCAAACAATTCCTCCGGCTCCGGCATTTTTCCGGCTCCTGTGTCCCCGCAGGCCAGATATCCTTCCGCAGGCCGGATCACCTCCATGCCGTATTTTCTGCAGATCTCCAGATTGTCCTGAAGAATAGGGTTCTGAAACATTCTGGTATTCATGGCCGGTGCAATAATCTTCGGACACTGGCAGGCGAGAAAGGTAGTGGTAAGCATATCATCGGCCAGACCATGGGCAACCTTGGCGATCACATTGGCAGTAGCCGGGGCGATAAGAAAGGCGGATGCCCGTTTTGCAAGAGAAACATGCTCCACGCTGAACTGGAAATTCCGGTCAAAGGTATCTACCATGCACT
>CALWRQ010000027.1 GCA_944383965.1 uncultured Lachnospiraceae bacterium | reverse complement strand
ATAAAGTCTGGCTGGGAAGGGAACCGGTGAAATATCGATATGATCATTGATAAAGTTATTAACAATAACATTATTTCCGCCTTTGACAGCGAAGGCAGGGAAGTGGTGGTTATGGGCCGTGGCCTGGGCTTCGGAGCAAAACCTGGCGGGAAAGTGGCGGCTGCGAAGGCAGAAAAGATATTCCGTATTCAGAGCCATACTCTGGCGGAGAAATTCAAGGATCTGCTGGCGGGCATGCCTCTGGAACATGTAGCGGTATCCGGAGACATTATCGCCTATGCAAAGGAAAAGCTGAATCTGGAGCTGAATCAGAGTATTTATGTTACACTGACAGACCATATAGATTTTGCCATAACCAGATACCGCCAGGGAATCAAACCTCAGAATGCTCTTCTCTGGGAGATCAAACGCTTCTACTCCACAGAATATCAGATCGGGCAGTACGCGCTTCAGATGATCAGAGAACGGCTGCAGGTAGAACTCACTGATGATGAAGCAGGGTTCATTGCTCTTCATTTTGTCAATGCAGAGTATGGTACGGATATCCGGGATGCAGCCAAATTTCCCAATCTTGTGGGAGATATTCTGGACATTGCTCAGGGGGAGCTGGGAATCCGGTTTGATGAAAACTCGCTTCACTATGAACGGTTTGTCACACATATCAAGTTTCTGATCCAGAGGATATACCGGAAAGAACTGCTTACGGATCAGGATCAGGATATGGCTGAGATGATGAAAAGGAAATACAGAAAAGAATATAGCTGCAGCAGCCGCATTGCAGCTTATATAGAACAGGAAACAGGCAATCATCTGTCAGAGGAAGAGGTTATGTATCTGGCCATCCATATCCGGAGAGTCACCATGACGGATGATGAGTGAAGAAAGGGAGGAAAAGAAATGTTCGGACTGTTCAAGAAAAAAGAAAAAAACCATCTGCTTGGTTCCGTAGCCAGCGGAACGGCGGTTCCGCTGAAAGAGGTGAACGATCCTACGTTCAGCCAGGGAATGCTTGGAGAAGGGGCGGCTGTGATTCCCTCTGAGGGAAAGATCTTCGCTCCGGCAGACGGGCAGATAGAAATGATATTTGATACGCTTCATGCTGTAAGCATGACTGCAGATTTCGGCGCAGAAATTCTGATCCATGTAGGCCTGGATACGGTAAAACTGAAAGGCGACGGGTTTGAGGCCCATGTAAAGGCCGGAGACCATGTGAAAAAAGGAGATCTGCTTCTTACCGTGGACCTGGAAAAGGTAAAAGCAGCCGGGTACGATGTGATTACTCCCGTGCTGATCTGCAACAGTGGTGATTACGCAAAAGTGGAAGGGATCACGGGACAGAAGGTTGCTCCCGGAGATGACCTGGTTTCCGTCACCGAGAAATGATTTTTGGTATTTAAGCGGACAGGTATTCCGCTGAAATATAAACGAAGGGATTTGTAAAAGTGTGTAAGGAGGAAAAGTATGAAATATTTACAGAGATTGGGAAAAGCTTTGATGCTTCCGGTTGCCTGCCTTCCGATCTGCGGAATTCTCATGGGTATCGGATACTGGCTCTGCCCCGCATCCATGCAGGGCGGTGAGATCACAGGCGGACTTCAGATTGTAGGATTCTTTCTGGTAAAGGCAGGAGGAGCCCTGATCGACAACATGTCCTGGCTGTTCGCAGTAGGCGTTGCAGTAGGATTGGCCACAGATAATGACGGAACTGCCGGCCTGGCCGGACTGGTATCCTGGCTGATGATCACCAAGCTGCTGAATCCGGCTGTTGTTGCTACTCTTACGGGAGTTGCTGCTGATGCGGTAGATCTGTCCTTCAGCAAGATTGAAACACAGTTCATCGGTATTCTGGCAGGTGTGATCGGTTCTACCTGTTACAATAAATTCAAGAACACCAAGCTTCCGGACTGGCTGTCTTTCTTCTCCGGAAAGCGCTGTGTAGCGATTGTTACCGCTGTTGTTTCCATCCTGGTGGCAGCCGCTCTGTTCTTTGTATGGCCGATCATTTTCGGCGCACTGGTAGCAGTAGGAAGAGCAATCATGAGCCTGGACGCAGTTGGCGCCGGTATCTATGCGTTCCTGAACCGTCTGCTGATCCCGTTCGGCCTGCACCATGCACTGAACAATGTATTCTGGTTTGATACCATCGGTATCGGCGACCTGAGCCACTTCTGGGCAGGAGATGTAACCGGTCAGAACGGAGTAACCTGGAGCCTGGGAATGTACATGGCAGGATTCTTCCCCTGCATGATGTTCGGTATCCCCGGAGCTGCTCTGGCAATGATCCAGTGCGCGAAGAAAGAGAAGAGAACCATCGTATTCGGTCTTGTTGGTTCCGCTGCTATCGCTGCATTTGTCTGCGGCGTTACCGAGCCCTTTGAGTTCGCATTCATGTTCCTTGCACCGGCTCTTTACGTAGTATATGCTCTGCTGTACGGCATCTTTACCGTGATCACCGTTGCTCTTGGATTCAGAGCAGGATTCTCCTTCTCTGCAGGTCTGACTGACCTGGTATTCTCTGCCAGCCTTCCGGCTGCAGCCAAAACTCTGCTGATCATCCCGCTGGGAATCGCAGCATTTGTAGTGTTCTACCTGGTGTTCCGCTTCATGATCACTGCTCTGGATTTAAAGACCCCAGGCCGTGAGGATGAGGATACGGAAGAAGAGACCAATGTAAAGCTTGCCAATGATGATTTCACAGAGATCGCCCGCATCATCCTGGACGGAGTAGGCGGAGCCGGAAATGTGACCACCATTGACAACTGCATTACCCGCCTTCGTCTGGAAGTAAAGGACCAGGCTCTGGTGAACGAAAAGCTGATCAAATCTGCCGGTGTTGCCGGTGTGATCCGCCCGAGCAAAACTGCTGTTCAGGTAATCGTGGGAACCAAGGTACAGTTTGTTGCAGATGAATTCAAGAAACTGTGCAAATAATATGAAAACATCAAATCCCTTTTCAGGAAAAGCCGCGTCAGCGGCTTTTTCTGATAGAAAAAAGCGGAATAAAATCTGAAAAAGGAAGAATACTGACACCAGGAAAGAGAGGAAGAACAATGAATATGGATCAGTCTTGGAAAGAACTCAATGAAGAACTGGGAAAAGCCAGGGCACTGGAAGAAGCGGAGATCCTGTTTGAATGGGACAATGAAACTCTTGCTCCTCCTGCAGCCATGGAGTACACGGCCCGGACCATGGAACGTCTGGCCGGAATGTATTTCCGGATCATGACGGGAGATCGGCTGGGGGAGCTGCTGGAAAAATGCCGGGACAGGCAGGGAACAGAGGAGGAACAGGCCGTACTCCGGGCAGCGGAAAAGAAGAGAAGAGAGCTGATCCTTGTTCCTGCCGAGGAATATGAGGCTTATTCCGGATTAAAGGCCAGGGCATCCGCTCTGTGGGCCAGGGCCAGAAAAGCAGAAGATTTTGAACGGTTCGCTCCTGCACTGGAGGAGATCATCGCCTGCCGGAAACGATTTGCGGCAGGACGGGCAAAGGAGGGCCAGTCTCTTTATGATGTGATGCTGGATGAATTTGAAGAGGGCTTTTCTTCAGAAAAACTGGATCGTTTTTTTGCACTTCTGAGGAAAGAGCTGGTACCCCTTCTGGAACAGATCAGAGAGAAGGGAACCGAGATTCCCTGCAGCTTTCTTCAGGGAGGATATTCCGGAGAGGGTCAGGAAAAACTGGCAGAATATCTGGCGAAATATCTGGGATTTGATTTTGAACGGGGTGTGATGGGAGTGAGCGCTCATCCCTTTACTACGGCTCTTCACAGCAGGGACGTCCGATTTACCACCCACTATGACAGCAGAGTGGACCATTCCCTGTTCTCCGTGATCCACGAATGCGGCCATGGGATCTATGAACAGGGAATCTCACCGCTGCTGGTACAGACGGCTGCAGGAGAAGGGGCTTCCATGGGAATGCACGAATCCCAGTCCCGGTTTTACGAAAATATGATCGGAAGGAACCGGGCTTTCTGGGAACCGGTTTATCCCAGACTTCAGGAGCTGTTTCCCGGCTGTCTGGGAAATATTGATATGGAAACATTTTATCGGGCAGTCAATCGGGTAGAGCCCGGTCCGATCCGGATCGAAGCGGATGAACTGACCTACAGCCTTCACATTATGGTGCGCTATGAGCTGGAAAAAGGCCTGATTGCGGGAGAGATTTCTGTAGGAGATCTGCCCGGACTGTGGGAAAAGAAATATGAAGAATATCTGGGAATCCGCCCGCAGAGCGTGTCTCAGGGCGTGCTGCAGGATATCCACTGGTCTCAGGGCTCCATTGGCTATTTCCCGTCCTATGCACTGGGAAGTGCGTTTGCGGCTCAGATTTACGGATATATGAACAAAGAAATGGATATGGAGGAGCTGATGCGGACCGGACGAATGGATGTGATCAGAGAATACCTCAGGGAACACGTCCATCAGTATGGAAAGAGAAAGAACAGCAGAGAAATTCTTCGGGAGATGACAGGGCAGGAGTTTGAACCTGCATATTATGTGGAATATCTGAAAGAAAAATTCAGAAGGCTGTACGGGATATAATCCCTGCAGCCTTCTTTTTTCGGAATTACAGACAGTTTTCCAGGTAATAATTGATCTCCGCCCCTGCGAACAGGATGCAGATACAGAAATAGATCCACAGCATGAGCAGAATCACGGCGGTCAGACTGCCGTACATATAGGAAAAGCGGCTGAACTGATTGAAATAAATGGAAAATCCGAAGGAAAACAGCAGCCACCCTGCAGAAGAAAACAGGGCTCCCGGAACCTGGCTGATCAAAGACAGCTTTCTGTGGGGAAGATAGGTATAGATTCCAAGAAAGCATCCCGTAAGGACAACAACAGCCATCAGCCCCCGGAACGGAAGGATATTCCTGGTAACGTCTGCCAGAATGGGAAAGGTATTGTTCAGAAAATTCTGGATGGTGTCGCCGAACACGATAAAAAGCAGGGAGAGTATGCAGGACAGCAGAAAAAGCAGAGTATATCCCATGCAGACCAGGCGGCTCATCAGATAACTGCGGTGGATCTGACATTTATGGACCCGGTTCAGTCCCCGTTCCATCCCCAGCATTCCTTTGGAGGCGGACCAGAGGGCGGCAATAATGGTAATGGACAGTACGGTCCCCGGTGAATTGGTATAAAGGTCGGTTACTGCCTGATGAATCAATGGGGCCATGGCCCGCACGTCCGGAACCAGAGCCAGGAGAGTGGCCCCCACATCCCGAGCGTCCAGATTGGGGATGAGCTGTACCACGGTCATCAGCATCATGATAAAAGGAAAGGCGGAGAGGACGATGAAAAAAGAAGCCTGAGCCGCATAGACGGTCATTTCGTCTCTGGTGAACTTACGGGCGATGTGCCTGCAGTGGATGACAAAGGAAATCATAAAAAACCCTTTCTTTTTTGCGGCCCGGGGCCGTTTTGTTACTGATAAAATAGTACCATCCAAAAGAAAAAATAGCAAGGCGCTTGTTATTGCAGGGAAAATTTGCTAGAATAACTCCGTATGTGCCAAAAATACGGAGGTAAATGTGATGAGGGAATTATTGAAATATCTGAAGGCGTATCGGAAAGAAAGCATACTGGCCCCTCTGTTTAAAATGCTGGAAGCGACGTTTGAACTGTTTATCCCTCTGGTGGTGAAGCAGATCATAGATGTAGGAATCGGAAGGGGGGATACCGGCTACATTCTCAGAATGGGAGGGCTGCTGGTCCTTCTGGGAGTAGTCGGCCTGGCAGCTTCTCTGACTGCTCAGTATTTTGCAGCGAAAGCAGCGGTCGGATGCGCTACTTCACTGAGAAACGACCTGTTTGCCCATATCAACGGACTGTCTTATGCAGAGATCGACCGGCTTGGGACTTCCACCCTGATTACCAGAATGACCAGCGATGTGAACCAGGTTCAGACCGGATTGAATCTGTTTCTGAGATTGTTTCTGCGCTCCCCCTTTATTGTATTCGGAGCCATGGTCATGGCTTTCACAGTAGATGCGAAATCGGCCGTGACTTTTGTGGTGGTCATTCCGCTGCTGTCTGTGGTGGTATTCGGCATCATGCTCATTACCATGCCTCTCTACAAAAAAGTACAAAGGCAGCTGGATCGGGTGCTTCTGACCACAAAAGAGAATCTGGAAGGCGTACGGGTGATCCGGGCCTTTAACCGTCAGAATGATGAAATGCGCCGGTTTGACGGAGAAAACAGCCAGCTGGTAGATATGCAGGTATTTGTGGGAAAGATATCCGCGCTTATGAATCCGGTGACCTATGTGATTATCAACGGGGGAATTATTGTTCTCGTATGGACGGCAGGAAAACAGGTGAATGCCGGGATCATCACTCAGGGAGCCGTGGTGGCACTGGTCAACTACATGTCTCAGATCCTTGTGGAACTGATCAAGCTGGCGAATCTGATCATCAATATCTCCAAGGCTCTTGCCTGCGCCGGACGCGTGCAGAAGGTGCTTCAGGAGAAGAGCAGCATTACGGAGAAGGAGCATGCGGCTGTTCCGGAAACGGCAGGGCCGGACAGGAACGGACAGGTTCCGAAGGTGGAATTTTGCAATGTGGAGTTCTGCTACGGAGATTCCAGGGAGCCTGCACTGAGTGCCGTATCCCTGAAGGTGAAAGCGGGACAGACCGTAGGTATCATCGGAGGAACGGGATCGGGAAAAACGACTCTGGTGAACCTGATTCCAAGGTTTTACGATGTATTTGGCGGAGCAGTGCTGATAGACGGACAGGATGTGAGGGAATGGCCTCTGGAGCAGCTTCGCGGACGGATCGGCATCGTTCCGCAGCGGGCGGTGCTGTTTGCGGGAACTCTGAGAGAAAATATGAAATGGGGAAAGAAAGATGCCACGGATGAAGAGATCAATCGGGCGCTTTCCATTGCCCAGGCGAAGGATTTTGTGGATGAGAAAGGGGAAGGCCTGGATCTCCTCATCACTCAGGAGGGAAAGAATCTTTCCGGAGGTCAGAGACAGCGCCTGACCATTGCCAGAGCGCTGGTGCGCAGGCCGCAGATCCTGATCATGGATGACAGTGCTTCGGCTCTTGACTTTGCTACGGATGCCAGACTGCGCCGGGCCATTAGAGAAGAAACCGGGGATATGACCGTATTTCTGGTGTCCCAGCGCGCGGCTACCGTACGGAATTCCGATGTGATCGTAGTGCTGGATGACGGTGCGGTTGCCGGCGTGGGAACCCATAAGGAACTGCTGGAATCCTGTCAGGTGTATCGGGAGATCTGCCTGTCCCAGCTTTCCGCAGAGGAGGTGCAGTGAGATGAAAGAGAAACAGATAGCTACGATTAAAAGGATTCTGACTTATATTGAACAGTACAGATTCTGGGTGGCCGCATCTCTCTGCCTTGCGGTCATTACGGTGGCGACCACCCTGTATGCCCCCATTCTGATCGGAGAAGGGGTGGATCTGATCGTGGAGAAAGGTCTGGTAGATTTCCCCGGGCTGCTGGCGATCCTGAAAAAAGTGGCTGCAGTGATTGCCGTCACCGGCCTGTCCCAGTGGCTGATGAACCATATCAACAATAAAATTACTTATCGGGTAGTAAAAGACATCCGGACGAAAGCCTTTGACCGGCTGGAGGTCCTGCCTCTGAAGTATGTGGATTCTCACCACCACGGAGACATTATCAGCAGGATCATTGCAGATATCGATCAGTTTTCTGAAGGACTCCTTATGGGATTTACCCAACTGTTTACCGGTGTTATGACGATACTGGGAACGCTGGGATTTATGATCGCCGTCAACCCCTTCATTACGGCGGTGGTTGTTCTGCTCACTCCCATTTCCCTGTTTGTGGCCGGTTTTATTGCAAAGAGGACCTTCTCCATGTTCAGCCTTCAGTCCAGAACAAGGGGAGAGCTGACTGCTCTGGTGGATGAAATGCTGGGCAATCAGAAGGTGGTCCAGGCGTTTGGCCAGGAAAAAGAGGCGCAGGAACGGTTTGAAGAGATCAACAGCCGGCTCAATGCCTGCAGCCTGAAGGCAATCTTTTTCTCCTCCATTACCAATCCGGCAACCCGTTTCGTCAACGGGCTGGTGTATGCGGCAGTCGGCGTGGCCGGTGCATTTGCGGCGGTAAACGGAGCGCTTTCTGTCGGACAGCTTTCGGTTTTTCTCACTTATGCCAACCAGTATACCAAACCGTTCAATGAGATCTCCGGCGTCGTTACGGAACTGCAGAATGCCATAGCGTCAGCGGCCCGGGTGTTTGAACTGATTGACGAGGAAGCAATTCCGGCAGAACCGGCAGATGCCATAGAGCTTGCAGATGCCCGGGGAGAGGTCAGACTGGAGCATGTGCAGTTTTCCTATGATCCTCAGGTCAGGCTCATAGAAGATCTGAACCTGGAGGTCCATCCCGGTCAGAGGATTGCCATTGTAGGACCGACGGGCTGCGGAAAGAGTACGGTGATCAACCTGCTCATGCGGTTTTATGATGTGGATTCCGGGACGATCCGGGTGGACGGATCCGATATCCGTTCCATAACGAGGGAAAGCCTGAGAAGAAGCTATGGAATGGTGCTTCAGGAAACCTGGCTGAAATCCGGTACCATACGGGAAAACATTGCGTACGGAAAGCCGGACGCAACAGACGAGGAGATCATTGCGGCAGCGAAACAGGCCCATGCCCACGGTTTTATCAAAAGAATGCCTCAGGGATATGATACTGTGATTTCCGAAGACGGAGGAAACCTGTCTCAGGGACAGAAACAGCTCCTCTGCATTACCAGGGTGATGCTGTGCCTGCCGCCCATGCTGATTCTGGATGAAGCTACGTCCTCCATTGACACCAGAACGGAAATCAAGATCCAGCAGGCCTTTGCCAGAATGATGGAAGGAAGGACCAGCTTTATTGTGGCCCATCGTCTGTCCACGATCCGAGAGGCAGATAAGATTCTGGTGATGAAGGACGGCCATATCATTGAGCAGGGGACGCATGATGAGCTGCTGGCCAAAGGCGGTTTTTATGCGAAGCTTTACAACAGCCAGTTTGCTCCCGGCTGAGATAATGTGAATACTGAAAAAGGGGAATAAAAGAAATGGAAAAGAAACGGGAAACCTTTGCGTCCCGAGTGGGATTCATTCTGATATCTGCGGGATGCGCCATCGGCCTGGGAAATGTGTGGCGTTTCCCTTATATTGTGGGACAGTACGGCGGCGCGGCATTTGTGCTGGTCTATCTGGCCTTTCTGGTATTTTTCGGCCTGCCGATCATGGTGATGGAATTCGCCAACGGCCGCGCATCAAAAAAATCAGTTGCACTGTCCTATGACGTGCTGGAACCGAAGGGGACAAAATGGCACTGGTTCAAATGGTTCCATATGGCCGGAAACTATATCCTGATGATGTTTTATACCACCATCGCCGGATGGCTGCTTCAGTACTTTGTGAAATTTCTGCGGGGTGATTTTTCTGCAGGAATGACAGCGGAACAGGTCAACGGAGAATTCAGCAGCCTGATGGAAGATCCGTCTCTGATGGCGATCTATATGCTGGCGGTAGTGATCATCTGTTTTTATGTCTGTGGTCACGGCCTGCAGAACGGAGTGGAAAATGTTTCGAAAAAGATGATGATCTGCCTGATGCTCCTCATGGTTGTAATGGCTGTGAATTCCTGCCTGATTCCGGAAGGAAGGGAAGGACTGAAATTCTATCTCCTTCCTGACTTTTCACGGATGAAGGAAGCGGGGATATTCAATGCGCTTTATGCGGCGATGGGACAGGCCTTTTTTACTCTGAGCATAGGAATCGGTGCGCTGGCTATTTTCGGCTCCTATATCGGAGATGAGCGGAGACTGACCGGAGAGGGACTGAATGTTATGGTTCTGGACACGCTGGTGGCCTTTACTGCCGGACTGATTATTTTTCCCGCCTGCTTTGCCTATAATGGAGGGCAGACCGGACAGGGGCCTTCGCTGGTGTTCGTAACCCTGCCCAATGTATTCAACCATATGGCGCTGGGAAGACTGTGGGGTTCCATGTTCTTCCTGTTTATGAGTTTTGCAGCTCTGACTACAATCATCGCTGTATTCCAGAATATCATTGCATTTGCCACAGATCTGACAGGCTGTTCCGTAAAGCAGGCAGTGGGAGTGAACGGGATCATTATTGCCGTACTTTCCTTCCCGGCTCTGCTGGGGTACAACCTTCTGGCCTGGATTCAGCCTCTGGGAGCAGGGTCTACCATTCTGGACCTGGAGGACTTTATTGTCAGCAATAATATTCTTCCCATCGGATCCATGATCTACCTGTTCTTCTGTACAAGAAAGAGCGGATGGGGATGGGACCGGTTTATTGCGGAGGCGGATAAGGGAGAAGGGCTGAAGTTTCCGGGAAGCCGGGTGATGAGATTCTATATCAGCTGGATCGTACCGCTCCTGGTACTGTTTATTCTGATCATGGGATACAGGGATAAATTTTTCGCCTGAACGGCAGAGAACAACGGAAAACAGAAAGGGACAGGGATTCTGCACCGGCAGAGTCCCTGTCCCTTTCTGCAGAATTTACAGAATGATCAGACGGCGGCGATATTCATGAATGGCTTCTGTTCCGTATTTTCCCGCTTCAGCAGCAGAACGGATATGAGAGGCCGTGATTCCCTTCCGGAACAGGGAAAGAGCCTGTCCCTCAAGAAACGCCTCGCCGTCCGCCGTTTTTGCAATAACAGGGATGGAGGTACGGGACTTAATGGCAGAAAGCAGAGGACCGGCTTTCTTGCGAAAACCCAGTATACGGGCAAAGGGAGCGGGAGATCCGCTCTGACGCCAGTGGATCAGCTCTTCCCCTCTGCAGTCCAGGACCAGGCTGAGCAGGGCCCGGCTGATCCTCGCGTAGGTATAGTTCTTTGTTTTTAACTGAAAGATCCTTCCTTCCCACGAAGCAGCCTGCCAGGAACAGCCTGCCAGCCGGTCGGACAGCTCTCTGGAAAAGCCGGAAAAGCTCTGGTAGCTTTCCGGGAGAGCAGTGAGGATCCGGTAATTCAGAATCTGAGAAAGGTCCTCAGGGAACAGGAAACGGCCTGTCTGGAGAAGGGGCAGAACTTCGTCCGGCACCAGACCGGACAGAGAAGACAGTCTGCTTTCCCGTATGAGCAGGCGGAGAGCGGTGGCAGACGGAAAAGTATTCGCGTTTACCTGAGTCTCATGGTATCCGTCTCCCGCGCGGGGAATGGTGACGGGGGTGATGGAACTGCCCAGCCGGAGAAGGGCCTTTATATATTCCACTCCCAGAATGTTGTTGGGAGAGCCAAGAACGGATGCCGGACCGCCGGGAAGACAGCACTCCAGAGCCTTCTGCCTGGCAGCGGAAAAAGAAAGTCCCCCGGCCAGAGCGTTTTTTAATGCCAGACGGTATTCTTCCGGCTCGTCAGACAGCAGGCGCGCAGCCGATGTCAGAGATTCGGAGCTGCCGGCTTCACTGCCAAAGGAGAGGAAATCCACCACACCCAGGGAGTCGAGAAGGCTGACGGCGCAGGAAGCAAAGTCCTCTGCGGAGGAACAGCAGAAGGGGAACGGAAGCTCAAGTACCAGATCAGCGCCTGCCCGCAGGGCCATTTCCGTGCGGACATGCTTGTCCAGGAGAGCAGGTTCTCCTCTCTGCACATAATCCCCGCTCATAACCACGATCAGATAGTCGGCTCCGGTCTGCTCCCTGGATACCTCCATATGGTAGCGGTGGCCGCAGTGAAGAGGATTGTATTCTGCAATAATACCCGTTACTTTCATGGCTGAACTCCTTTCGTCCCATTATTCTATCATTGCAAATAAGAAAAGTCACGAATAATCTTAAAAAAAATTTATATAATTTATACAACAAAAAATGCGTTTTTTGGTGTATAATATAGTTTAGTGCTAATAAAAAGGAGGATATGCTATGAAATTGGTATATGCAATCGTAAGAAAAGACAATGAAGACGAGGTTATGAATGAGCTGACCGTTCACAGATTCTCCGTTACGAAGCTGGCTACCACAGGTGGTTTTTTGAGAAAAGGCAATACCACACTGATGATCGGCGTGGAAGATGATAAGGTACAGGATGTGATTGACATCATAAAACACGAATGCGGCGAGAGACAGAAGATCACGGTGAACATGCCCTACGTTTCCGGACCGGCTATGGTCAATTATTCCACTATGCCTATGACTGTGGAAGTGGGCGGAGCCACCATTTTTGTGGTAGATGTGGAACGCTTCGAAAAAATCTGACGGGGCAGGAAAGCGACTGCTTTCGTATGGAAAAAAGTACAAGAAAATTTTTGGAAGTATCTTGTATACAATAAACGGATAGTATATAATAAGCATAGATGCTTCAAAGATAAGGAAAGGGGATTATGTCATGGGATTTATTGATGTAATTAAAGAGAGAGCGAGAGCGGATAAGAAGACAATTGTTCTTCCGGAGTCTATGGACAGGAGAACATTTGTGGCCGCAGAGAAGATTCTGAAGGAAGGCCTGGCGAATCTGATCATTATCGGTACTCCTGAGGAGGTTGCCGCAAACAGCGAAGGACTGGATATTTCCGGAGCTACCATTGTAAACCCGTTTACATATGAGAAGACGGAAGAATATGTAAACCTGTTTGTGGAGCTGAGAAAATCCAAAGGCATGACTCCGGAGCAGGCCAGAGAGACCATGCTGAAGGATTACGCTTACTATGGCTGTCTGATGATCAAGAACGGAGATGCGGACGGAATGGTTTCCGGCGCCTGCCATTCTACGGCAAACACCTTAAGACCCTGCCTGCAGATCATCAAGACCAAACCGGGCACCAAGCTGGTTTCCGCTTTCTTCCTGATGGAAGTGCCCGACTGTGAGTTCGGTGAGAACGGAACCTTTGTATTTGCAGACTGCGGACTGAACCAGAATCCCAATCCTGAAGAGCTGGCTGCCATTGCGGTTTCTTCCGCAGAGAGCTTTAAGATGCTGGTGGGCAAGGAGCCGAAGGTTGCCATGCTCAGCCATTCTTCCATGGGCAGCGCCAAGCATGACGATGTGACCAAGGTGGTAGAGGCTACCAGAATCGCCAAGGAGACCGCTCCCGAGCTGGCTCTGGACGGCGAGCTTCAGCTGGATGCCGCCATCGTTCCGGAGATCGGTGCCTCCAAGGCTCCCGGAAGCAAGGTTGCAGGACATGCAAACGTACTGGTATTCCCGGATCTGGATGCAGGAAATATCGGATACAAGCTGGTACAGAGACTGGCCAAGGCAGAGGCTTACGGCCCCATGTGCCAGGGCATTGCAAAGCCGGTAAACGATCTGTCCAGAGGATGCTCCGCAGAGGATATCGTAGGAGTTGTTGCCATTACTGCCGTACAGGCTCAGAACGAAAACTAACTGCCTGATCCGGCATGGCAGCCGGAAAAACGAAGGGGGCAGGAGAATGCCGGGACAGACCGTGTTCCGGCATTCGTGTGAATAAAGAAAAAGGAGAAAGCAAATATGAAGATTTTAGTAATTAACTGCGGAAGCTCATCCTTAAAGTATCAGCTCATCGATATGGACAATGAGAGCGTTCTGGCAAAGGGACTGTGCGAGAGAATCGGAATTGAGGGCTCCATGCTGACCCATAAGCCCACCGGAAAAGACAAGTACGTGGTTGAAAAGTCCATGCCTGACCACAAGGTGGCAGTACAGATGGTTATGGATGCTCTGGTGGACCCGGAGCACGGAGTGATCGCCGGCACAGACGAGATCTCTGCCGTAGGCCACAGAGTTCTGCACGGCGGCCAGTACTACAGCGATTCCATCATTGTAAATGACGATGTGAAGAAGGTAATCCGTGACTGCTTCGACTTAGGACCTCTGCACAACCCGGCTAACCTGATCGGCATCGAGGCCTGCGAGGCCGCTATGCCCGGCGTTCCCAACGTTGCCGTGTTCGATACCGCTTTCGGCCAGAGCATGCCTAAGAAGGCGTATCTCTATGCCATCCCCTATGAGTATTATGAGAAATACAGCATCAGAAGATACGGCTTCCACGGAACCAGCCACCGCTTCGTGTCCGGAGAGGTGCTGAAGTTCGCCGGACTGGATCCGGAAAAGGGAAAAGTGATCGTCTGCCATCTGGGCAACGGAGCCAGCATTTCTGCTTCCATCGGCGGAAAGTGCGTGGACACCAGCATGGGTCTTACTCCTCTTGAGGGCCTTGTTATGGGAACCAGAAGCGGCGATGTGGATCCGGCGGTTCTTCAGTTCATCTGCAACAAGGAGAATAAGACGGTAAACGAGATGCTGGATATCTTAAATAAGAAGTCCGGTCTGCTGGGCATTTCCGGCATTTCCAGTGACTGCAGAGACGTACAGAACGCTCAGGCAGAGGGAAATGAGAGAGCGGATATGGCCATCAAGAGCTTTGAGTACCGCATTATCAAATACATCGGAGCATACGTTGCGGCCATGAACGGCGTGGATGCCATCGCCTTTACCGCAGGCATCGGCGAGAATGACGCCATGATCCGCAAGGATGTGTGCGACAGCCTGGCATATCTGGGCATCTCCATCGATGATGAGGCAAACAAGGTGAGAGGCGAGAGAAAGATGATCTCCACTGCCGATTCCAAAGTAAAGGTTATGATTATGCCTACGGACGAGGAGCTGGCCATCGCAAGAGAGACGCTGGAACTTGTAAAATAATCATAGAAAAAACGGTTGACAAACCCAGGTCACCTATGTATAATAGCATAAGTGCGTATTAGGAGACGAATATGCAGATTAACTTATCTGAGCTGTTTTCCAGCGATGGAAAAGAAAGAACCTATAGCCTTGATATGGAGATGGAGCAGTTTCAGGCGCCTGACGGCGTTTATGAAATTGCGGAAAAGCAGCCGGTGCGGCTGACGATACGCCATACGGGAGAGAGAAAGCTGAAGGCGGAAGGAGAGATCCGGCTGTCTCTGCTGATTCCCTGTGACCGCTGTCTGACGCCGGTGAAGGTTGATTTTGACCTCGATGTCGATTTCTCTGCCGATATGAATCAGTCGGAGGAAAAGCGGGCGGAGGAGCTTGACGAGCAGCCCTATATAAGTGGTAATTATCTGGATGTAGACCAACTGGTCCGCAACGAGCTATTGCTGAACTTACCTATGAAGGTTCTGTGCAGGGATGATTGCAAGGGAATTTGCAATAGATGTGGCGCCAATCTCAATTATGAGAGCTGTGAGTGCGACAGGAGCACCCCAGACCCGAGGATGTCAGTAATCCAGGATATTTTTAAACAGTTTAAGGAGGTGTAAACCATGTCTATCTGTCCTAAGAATAAAACTTCTAAAGCTAGAAGGGACAAGCGCAGAGCGAACTGGAAGATGAGCGCTCCGAACTTAGTGAAGTGCAGCAAGTGCGGCGCTTTAATGCTTCCTCATAGAGTATGCAAGGCTTGCGGCAGCTACAACAAGAGAGAGATCGTTAAGGTTGAAGACTAAGCTTTCTGTTTCAAATCAGAAAACAGAATATATTTAAGTGCCAGATGCAGGAGCTGTACACAGAAACAGGTGGACGGCTCCTGTTTTCGTTTTATGGAAATTGAAAGCAAATGGAGGTTCGGACTGGAATGCCAATGTATAAAAATCAGCCGGCTACGGCGGAAGAAGTGTATCAGGATATGTGCGACAGGATTACGTCTTTGGAGCTGGAACCGGGCCTGAAAATCAGTGAGAATCAGATGAGCGAGGTATACGGAGTATCGCGCTCGGTGATAAGAACGGTGTTTACCCGCCTGAACCAGAGGCGACTTATTGAGGTTTATCCTCAGAGAGGAACTTACGTCAGCAAAATTGATTTGGACTTTATCTCGGATCTTCTTCTGCTGAGAACGGCTATCGAAAAAGAGGTTCTCTATGAAATCTTTACTATGAAGGACAAAAGACAGAGAGAAGAGGTGGAGCGGAAACTGGAGCAGAACCTGGAGAAGCAGAGAGCCTACGGCCGCTCGGACGGATATGACGCCGAATTTAAAGTTCTGGACTCGGAATTTCACAAGATTCTGGTAGACAGCGTACAGAGACATAATCTGATGGAGCTGATGAAAGAACATATGATTCATATTGCAAGATGGAGAAATTTCAACGTGCTTTTCGATAAGAGAGTACCGGAGATTATCGAGCAGCATGCAAAAATATACCAGGCGATACATGACAATGATTTAACAGGAGCTCTGCGCGCAATGTCTGAGCATTTGGAAACGATTTCCAATATGTATGACAGGGCAATCGCCAGGTATCCGGAATACTTTGTATAGACCTTTCGGCATTTTGCGCAAAAATACTTAAAAAACAGAAAAGACTATTTACATTTTGTATAATGTTTGATAGAATATTGCCATAGAAAAGGAGTGTTCATATTGTTTGATATGAACATTTTTCTTGAAGCAACTTGTATACTAGTATTCTTATAGCAGAAAATAATATGTATACAAGTATGGCAGTATTATTTTTTTATCTATATTGTTAAAAAAACAACGAAGAGGGAAAAGAAATGTATACACTGGGGATTGATATTGGGTCGGCTACGTCAAAATGTATTTTGCTGAGAGACGGCAAGAAGATTGCGGGAAGCTCCGTTGTGGCGGCAGGAACGGGAACGGACGGACCGGAGCAGGCTTTGAAAATGGTGCTGGAGGCGGCGGGAGCGGACAGAAAAGATATTTTATATGTAATAGCGACCGGATACGGCAGAAAAAAATTTCAGGGAGCGGACGGAGAGATGAGCGAACTGAGCTGTCATGCCAGGGGAGTTCATTTTGTATTTCCCGATGTGCGCACGGTGATCGACATAGGAGGGCAGGACGCGAAGGTTTTGGCTCTGAACGAAAAGGGCCGTATGATGAATTTTGCTATGAATGACAAATGCGCAGCCGGTACGGGCAGATTTCTGGAAGTGATGGCCGGTATTCTGAAGATGGATATTTCAGAGCTTGAAAGGGAAGCGGAAAAGTCGGCGGACCCGGCTTCCATATCCAGTACCTGTACGGTATTCGCAGAATCGGAAGTGATTTCCCAGCTGTCGGCAGGTACGGCTCTTCCGGATCTGGTCGCAGGAATCTGCCAGTCTGTGGCAGTCAGAGCGGCCGCCCTGGCCAGACGGGTGGGAGTAAGGGAAGCGGTATGCATGAGCGGGGGAGTGGCTAAAAACGCAGGCGTGAGAACTGCCATGGAAAAGGAACTGGGGGTTAAGATTCTGTTCAGTGACATGGCTCAGCTTATGGGAGCTTTGGGAGCTTCTCTGTATGCGTATGATGCGGTAAGGGACAGAGAAACATCTGTTCAATAGATTAAAATTCAAAGGAGGATTCATGATGGGAGAAGAGGGAAAGAAAAGCAGACCGGCGCCGGACCCTAATTCGGCCAAGTTTAAGCTGGGCAGGATTGCTGCGAAGGCTTACACCGATGCGGCGGAGGCTAAAGCCAGGGGGGAGATGGTAGGCTGGTGTGCCAGCAATTTTCCGGTGGAGATTCCGGAGACACTGGGTCTGTATGTGTGCTATCCGGAAAACCAGGCGGCCGGAATTGCGGCGCGGGGAGGCGGAGAACGGATGTGCAGCATCAGCGAGGGAGAAGGCTATTCCAACGATATCTGTGCTTATGCCAGAATTTCTCTTGCCTATATGAAGGCAAAGGAGGCCCCGGAGCAGGACATGCCTTTGCCGGATTTTGTGCTCTGCTGCAACAATATCTGCAACTGCATGATCAAATGGTATGAGAATATTGCAAAGGAACTGGACATTCCCATGATTCTGATCGACATTCCTTTCAATCCGGACTATGAGGTATCCGACGCTCAGGTGGAATACATTAAGGCCCAGTTCTGGGACGCGATTCATCAGCTGGAGGACTATACGGGAAAGAAATGGAGCGAAGAGAGGTTCAGAGAGGTTATGGAGACATCGGGAAGGTCCAGCAGGGCCTGGATCGATGCCACTTCTCAGGCAAAGCATATTCCTTCCCCCTTCAACGGTTTTGACCTTTTGAACCATATGGCCGTTATGGTTACGGCCAGAGGAAAGGAAGAGGCGGCGGAAGCCATGGAGACCCTGCTGAAGGAATACAGGGAGAACCATGAAAAAGGAATTTCTACTTTTCGGGCAGAAGAGAAATACCGCATTATGTTTGAAGGAATTGCCTGCTGGCCGTGGCTCAGAGTGACTTCCCAGGGATTAAAGAGCAGGGGAATCAATATGGTGACCACAATCTATGCCGACGCATTCGGGTATATCTACGAAGACTTTGACGGGATGTGCCGCGCTTACGCCGATGTTCCCAACGCTATGAATCTGGAGCATGCGAGAGATAAACGGATTCGGCTCTGCCGAGATAATCACGTGGAAGGGATTCTGGTCCATACGAACCGTTCCTGCAAGCTTTGGTCCGGATTTATGCCGGAAATGAGCCGTCAGATCGGTGAAGCCTGCGGCATCCCTGTGGCATCTTTTGACGGAGATCAGGCAGATCCGAGAAATTTCTCGGAAGCTCAGTACGATACCAGGGTGCAGGGACTTATGGAAATTATGGAAGGAAACAAAGGAGGAGCGGAATGATGGGCAGAAATGAATTACTGGCGCAGCTTCATGAGGCGGCGGCGTCACCGAAAAGGCAGCTGGAAAGATATCTGGCGGAAGGCAGAAAGGCTGTGGCTGTGGCTCCTGCCTATACGCCTCAGGAAATTGTCCATTCCATGGGATTGGTTCCCATGGGAGTGTGGGGAGCGGATATGGAGATCAGTGAGGCAAAAAAATACTATCCCGCGTTTATCTGCTCCATTATGCAGACAATTCTGGAGCTGGGGATTCGGGGAGAGTATAAGGGGGTATCTGCCATAATAATCCCTTCTCTCTGTGATTCTCTGAAAACACTGGGACAGAACTGGAAATATGCGGTAAAGGACATTCCTTTCATTCCCATGACCTATCCTCAGAATCGGAAACCGGACTACGGAGTGAAATTTACAATGGCCGGTTACGAAAGGGTGATCCGCGATCTGGAGGCGGCAACTGGCGCCCGTTTTTCGAAAGCAGCCCTTAAGGAATCCAACAGGATTTACAATGAACATAATGCGGTGATGAGAGCCTTCGCAGAAATTGCTGCGGAAGCGGACATTACGGCAGCGCAGAGAAGCGACGTATTTAAAAGCGCCTGGTTTATGCTTCCGGAAGAGCATACGGCAGTTGTGAGAGAACTGAATGAAGAGCTGAAGAGGGGACCGAGGGCGAAGGGAGACCGGAAGGTTCTGGTTACGGGAATTCTGGCAGACTCTCCCAATCTTTTGAGGGCGTTCGACGAGAACGGGATCAGAATTGCGGCGGATGACGTGGCTCATGAGTCCAGGCAGTACCGGACGGACGTGCCGAATCTGGATGATCCGCTGGAAGCTCTGGCACGGAAATTTTCCGCTATGGACAACTGCAGCCTTCTTTATGACAGAGATAAGAAGCGGATAGACTACATTGTGGAGCAGGCCAGACAGCACGGCGCGAAAGGCGTGATTGTTCTGATGACGAAATTCTGCGATCCGGAGGAATTTGACTATGTGCCTATAAAAAGAGCCTGTGATGCCGCCGGACTGATCAGCCTGAATGTGGAAGTGGATCGGCAGATGGTCAACTATGAACAGGCCAATACGATGCTGCAGGCTCTGAAGGAAATGCTCTGACAGGCAGGAAGGGCAGGCAAAAACTGAGAGATGAAAAAGAATCAAAGAGCAAAGGGGAATGAATCATGATTAGTAAAGATAAGATGTCAGTCACCATAGGCGTTGCTTTTGTATGGTTTACCACACAGTTCGGAGGAGGATTTGCATCCGGAAACCAGCTGAGGCAGTATTTTGTACGGTTTGGGATCTGGGCGTTTGCAACTTGCGTTATGACGCAGTTCATAGGAGCCTTCTACCAGTGGTATGCGCTCAAATATGCAAAAAAACATGAGGTATATGACTACAGAAGCTTTAATGACAGCTTTTATGGAAAATACTCTCCTATTTTTTCCAACCTGTATGAGCTGGTGTATATTGTGACCATCTGTGTGGCGCCGGCTGCGGCATTTGCAACCGGAGTGAGCACCATGGAAAGTGCTTTCGGCATTCCTCACTGGGTGGGAACGGCGTTTGTAGGCGTATTTATTTTTGCTGTAGCCGTATACGGAACCAATATAGTGAGAAAAGTGGCGGCAACGCTTTCCGTTCTGATTGTTGCAGGCCTGTTTGTTGTCTATATTCCGAATATCGCCGCACAGTGGGGAGATATATCTGCCAATCTTGCGGCCAGCGCAGCCAATCCCGCGCCTGTCGGAAAGGCATTTTGGACTGGACTTGTCTATGCAGCGTTCCAGCTGGCTTCTATCGGCCTTCTGATTCAGCATGCGAAGCCTTTTGAGAAGCCGGAGGATGCGAAAACTTCTATGGTATACGGATTTTTTGTGAATGCTGTGATTGTGCTTATGGCGGTTTTGGGCTTGATGGCAGCTGCCGGTGATCCGAATTTTGGGAAAGAAAGCATTCCGCTTCTGATTCTGGTAAATAAGGGAGTGGCTCCGTCCATTCTCAGACCGATTATTTCGATTCTTATTGTGCTGGGCTCCGTGTCCACAGCAGTGAATATGATCGCCGGCATGTCAAACCGAGTATGCTCCGCAATGGATAAAAACTTTGACCCGACGGCAAAGCCCGGAAAGCATGTGATTCTGGTAACTTTGCTCTGTACGGCGGTGGCATTTCTCATTGCGCAGCTGGGACTGAACAAAATCGTATCGGTGGGGTATTCTTATCTGGGCTACCTTACCATTCCGGTTATTATGATTCCGTATGTAATCCATATGATTGTTACGAGATTTGACACAAAGTAAGCGGAGGAGAGGGACGGAGGAAAACGATCTGCCGGTAAAGTTGTATACTAGAATACCATATAATGAAAAGCAATTGCAGGAGAACGGTTTATGAGCCTTACAGCAAAAACCATAGGAACCATTCTGAGGGAGAGAGCGGCTGAGACACCGGATCGGACAGGACTGAGCGATGAACGGAGGACCTATTCCTGGAGAGAGATCGACGAACTGTCAGATGGGCTTGCAGCTTGGTACTGGGGAATGGGAGTGAGAAAGGGAAGCCGGGCGGCAATCTGGAGTGTGAACAGTCCGGACTGGGTATTTTGTTTTTTTGCTCTGAATAAACTGGGAGCCGTCTCCATTCTGATTAATACCTGTTATAAGGAAAAAGAGATGGAGGAGCTGCTGAGAAATCATGATGTGGAGTACCTGTTTTACGGATCTGGACGGGGAGAGGACCTGAGAGAGATTCTGAACAGAATCCCCGAAGACAGAGTGCCGCGCCTGAAAAACTGTGTTTTTTTGGGGACAGAGAATCCGGACGGAGAGAGAAAAAGGGAAATGGAGGAGGAGCTGAGCAAGGTCCGGCCGGAGGACACGGCCTGCATCCTGTTTACCTCGGGCACAACGGGAAGTCCCAGGGGAGTGATGCTTTCCCATTTCAGCCTGGTCAACAATTCGGCTGAGATTGTGCGGCAGATGAGGTGGAACGAGAATGACAGGCTCTGCATAGCGGTACCGTTATTCCACTGCTTTGGGATAACGGCGGGAATTCTGGCATGCATACACAGCGGAGCGGAGGCGCGCCTGCTGAAATACTACAAAACCCTGGAGGTGCTTAAACAGGTTCAGGAATATGGCTGCACAGTGCTCAACGGTGTTCCCACCATGTTTCTGGCCATGCTGAGAAACCCGGCCAGGCAGGAGTATGACTTATCTTCCCTGCGCAGCGGCATTCTGGCCGGATCCCCGATTTCGCCGGCAGAATACGGGGAAATCTGCAGGGGACTGAGAATAGGGCATCTGCAGGTATCCTACGGGCAGACAGAATCTTCACCGTGCATCACGATTTCCGATTATGATGACAGTTTGGAGCGAAAAGCTCATACGGTGGGACGGCCCATCCGGGATGTGGAGGTTCGGATCCGGGATACGGCAACGGGAGAAGAGCCGGAGGCGGGACGGGCAGGGGAAATTCTTACCAGAGGATACCATGTTATGCAGGGATATTACAGGCAGGAGCAAGCGACGGCAGAGGCGATAGACCGGGACGGATGGCTTCATACGGGCGATGTGGGGTATCTGGATCAGTACGGATATCTCCATGTGACGGGAAGAATAAAGGAACTGATCATTCGGGGCGGAGAAAATATCTCGCCGGTGGAAATTGAAAACTGCATTTCGGAAATGCCTGAGATAGAAGAGGTAAAGGTGCTGGGAATACCGGCAGAAGTGATGCAGGAGGAGATTGCGGCATGCATTATCTGCAGAGACGGAAAACAGCCGGAGGAGGAACAGGTAAGGGAATATGTGAGGGCCAGGCTTTCGGACTACAAAGTTCCCAAATATGTTTTTTCATTCCGCAGATTTCCGGTGAATGCCAGCGGTAAGGTTGCGTACAGGGAACTGCTGGCCCAGGCGGAGGCAATGATAAAGGAAAGAGAATAAGGAGGAGCAAGCATGTATTTTACAGAGCAGCATGAACTGGTCAGAAAACTGGCCGGAGATTTTGCCGAAAAAGAACTGACCAAGGAGATTCTGGACCAGGTGGAGGAGACGGAGACGTTTCCGGAAGAAATCCTTGGGAAAATGGCAAACGCCGGATTCGTCGGAATAAAGGTTCCCAAGGAATACGGAGGCCAGGGAGCGGATGCCCGTTCCTACGTATTGGTTATGGAGGAAATTGCCAGAGTGAGCGGTGTGGCCAGCATTTACGTTTCCTCCCCCAATTCCCTGTCAGGAGGGCCGTTTCTGCTTTCCGGAACGGAAGAGCAAAAAAAGAAGTATCTGACTCCGGTGGTCAGAGGAGAAAAGAAGGTTTGCTTTGCCCTTACGGAGCCGGGAGCCGGTTCCGATGCCGGAGGCATGACCACTGCCGCAGAAAAAGACGGGGACGATTACATTCTGAACGGGAGGAAAACCTTTATTACCATGGCTCCGCTCGCCGACTGGGCAGTTGTATATGCGAAAACGGACAGGACTAAGGGGACAAAAGGAATTTCTGCTTTTGTGGTGGATATGAAGCTTCCGGGAGTTTCCTGCGGAAAACCGGAAAATAAAATGGGAGTTATCGGCTGTGCCACCAGTGATATTATTCTGGACAATGTGAGAGTGAGCGGGGAAGATATGCTGGGCGAAGAGGGAAAGGGCTTTATCAATGCCATGAAGACGCTGGATACGGGGCGGCTGGGTGTGGCGGCCCAGTCCATCGGAGTGGCCCGGGGAGCTCTGGATGAGGCAATCCGATATGCAAAAGAGAGAAAGCAGTTCGGAAGGAGAATTGCAGACTTTCAGGCAATCAGCTTTATGATCGCAGACATGGCCACCAAGCTGGAAGCGGCCAAAAATATGGTGTACAAAGCAGCCTACCTTATGGATACTCATCAGGATGCATCCATGGCTGCATCCATGGCCAAATATTATGCATCGGAAGTATGCAATGAGATTGCGGCCAAAGCGGTGCAGATTCACGGCGGATACGGTTTTATTAAGGACTACAAGGTGGAAAGAATGTATCGTGACTGCCGCGTATTTACCATTTATGAGGGAACTTCTCAGGTACAGCAGATGGTGATTGCTGGAAAATTGCTGAAGAAATAGGAGGGGCGGACAGAATGAAGATTATTGTGTGTGTGAAGCAGGTTCCGGATACCAACGAAGTGAGGATCGATCCGGTGAAAGGGACACTGATCCGTGACGGTGTGCCCAGTATTTTAAATCCGGATGACGGGAATGCCCTGGAAGCGGCCCTTCAGATTAAGGACGCAGATCCGGACACGGAGGTGGCAGTACTGACAATGGGACCGCCTCAGGCAGCCCATATGCTGAGAGAATGCCTTGCCATGGGAGCAGATACGGCATATCTGCTGAGCGACCGGGTATTCGGAGGAGCGGATACCTGCGCTACCTCGACAACCTTGGCGGCAGGCATCAGGAAAGCGGGCGGCGCAGATCTTATTTTCGCAGGCCGTCAGGCCATAGACGGAGATACGGCGCAGGTAGGACCGCAGGTGGCACAAAGGCTGGGGATTCCTGTGGTGACCTATGTACAGAAGATTCATCTGGAGAAGGGAAAAGCAGTTGTTCAGAGACAGCTGGAGGACGGCTATGAGGTGATAGAGGTGGAAACGCCCTGTCTGCTCACTGCAGTGAAGGAATTAAATTCCCCAAGATATATGAGCGTGGGAGGAATTGTGGATGCCTGCGGAAAAGAAATTACCGTGTGGGATCACAACGCGGTAGGTCTGGATCCGTCTGACTGCGGCCTGAACGCTTCTCCCACCCAGGTATTTCGCTCCTTTACGCCGCCGCCGAAGGGAAAAGGAGAGATGCTCGGCGGAAACGTGCAGGAAATGTGCTCGACGCTGGTAAGCAGGCTGAGAGAGAAACATTATATCTAAGGAAGAGAGGATGTACGGATATGGCGGTAAATATTGTGAAAGAGAAATGCAGAGGCTGCTCCATCTGCGTAAAAAACTGTCCCTTTGAAGCGATCACTATGGAAAACAAGCTGGCTGTGATCGGGTCTGCCTGTACAGGCTGCGGAGTCTGTGTGGATAAGTGTCCGTTTAAGGCAATCGAGAAGACAGAGCAGGAGAAGAAAACGGAAGATTTAAGCCGATATCAGGGAGTCTGGGTGTTTGCGGAACAAAGAGAAGGAAAAATCATGCCTGTGGTTGCCGAGCTGCTGGGAGAAGGCAGAAGATTGGCGAATGAAGTGGGCTGTGAGCTTTGTGCCGTTCTCTGCGGATTCGGAGTGGAGGCTTTGGCAGAGGAACTGTTTGCGTTCGGAGCGGATAAGGTATATCTGGCGGAGCACAGGGAACTGGAGAATTACCGCACGGATGCGTATACCAAGGTGATAAATGACGCCATAGAAGCCTATCGGCCGGAAATCGTGCTGCTGGGAGCGACCCATATCGGCCGCGATTTGGGGCCGTGCTTGGCGGTAAAGGCGGGAACCGGTCTGACGGCAGACTGCACCAGACTGGAGATTGATCCGGAGGATAAAAAACTCAGGCAGACAAGACCGGCATTCGGGGGAAATCTTATGGCCACCATTATCTGCCCAAACCATCGTCCCCAGATGTCTACGGTGAGGCCGGGAGTTATGAAAAAGGCGCCGTACGAAAAGGGCAGAAGGGGAGAGGTGATCCGTCTGGAAGTGAACTTCCGTGAAGGAGACATCCGCACAAGGGTTCTGGAGACGGTGAAAAATATAAAGGAGCGCGTATCTCTTACAGATGCGGAGATTATTGTTTCCGGCGGTATGGGACTGGGAAAGCCGGAAGGATTTGAACTGCTGAAGCTGCTGGCAGATAAGCTGGGGGGAATCATTGCTGCATCCAGGGCGGCGGTGGATGCGGGATGGATTGACCATGCCTACCAGGTGGGGCAGACAGGCACCACCGTAAAGCCGAAAATATATATTGCCTGCGGCATTTCCGGAGCGATTCAGCATGTGGCCGGTATGCAGGATTCGGAGCGGATTATCGCGATCAATACCAATGAAAATGCTCCTATTTTTGAAGTGGCGGACTACGGAATCGTAGGGGATCTGTATCAGGTGATTCCGGCGCTGATAGAAGAATTGGATAAATAAAACGGGCGGAACAGAGGAGGAAACGGATAATGAGCAAAAAACTGCTGGAAGGCGTAAAGGTAGTGGAACTGGCCACATTTATTGCGGCAGCGGGAGCCGGACGATTTATGGCGGACTGCGGAGCGGATGTAATAAAAATCGAATCTGCAAAGGGAGATCCTTTGAGGCATACGGCGCCTTCGGAGGGAAGGCCCCTGGATATGTATGAGAACACAACGTGGGATTTGGAGAACGGAAATAAGAGATGCATCTCACTGAATATGAAAACGCCGGAAGGAAAAGAAGCATTTTTTCGCCTTCTGGAGGACGCGGATGTGCTGATCACCAACTGGAGGGTGCAGGCGCTGGAACGGGCAGGCCTGGACTATGACTCGCTGAAAAAGCGTTTTCCCAGATTGGTATATGCTCTGGTAACCGGATACGGAGAATACGGTCCGGATAAGGACCTTCCCGGATTTGATTTTACCGCCTTCTTTGCGCGGGGAGGCTATCTGGATTCCCTTCGCCAGAAAGGAACCGTACCGTTTAATGTGGTTCCCGGAGTAGGGGATCACAATGTGGCAATGAATCTTGCCGCCGGCATCCTGGCCGCACTCTACCATGCAAAGGCGACAGGGGAAGGGGAAAAGGTGGAAACCAGCCTGTTTGAAACTGCGGTTTATAATATGGGAATGATGATTCAGGCGGCCAATTATGAAGGGATTGCAAGGGAATATCCGATTGATGTAAGAGAGGGAGCCAATCCCTTTAACTCAGCCTGGCGAACGTCGGATGACCGGTTTATTCAGACCTGCATGCCGGACTACAATATGTATTACAAACAATTTATGACGGCTCTGGGCAGAGAGGACCTGATCGATGACGAAAGATATTTTCCGATCAGGAACCTTCAGGACAACAGGCTGGGGACGGAGATGTACGATATCTGCATGGAGGCAATGGGAAAGAAGACGGCGGCTCAGTGGCAGGTGATTCTGAAAGAGGCGGACGTAGCCTTCAGTCTGGCGCAGTCCTGGACAGAGATTCTGGAGGACGAGCAGGCCTGGGCCAATGACTGCCTCTATAAAATGGAGTATGACAACGGAAATACCAGAACGCTGGTGAGACCTCCCGTGAAATTTAGGGAGATGGGCGTTCCGGAATACAAAGGAGGTCCCCTGATCGGAGAGCAGGGGCCGGAAATTCTGAAGGATTTGGGCTACACGGAAGATCAGATCAGAGAATATACGGAAAAGGGCATTCTTTTTGTTTGGAAAGATGACAGGAAAAAATGACGGCGGACAGAAAGCCCCGGCTCAGGGGGATGCTCCTGCCCGATGCGGACTGAAAAGCCAAAAAACCGGACCGGCGGTCAGAACTGACTGCCGGTCCGGCGTTTTGGCTGCGGGAACCCTTTGTCCGATTGGTACATACCTTATATCAGATACAAAAGAGAAAAAACACTGATCCGGAGAAAAGGGAGTGCGGAAAGGAGGAAGGAAATTGGGAAAGAAAAAAGAAGGCGAAAACGGAAGAAAAAGCTTATGGTCAGGATTGAGCCTGGTGGATCGCTGCCTGCTTCTGTTTTTTGCCGTACTTTTGTTCCAGTCGGCCTGCAGCATATTCCGGGGCGGGAATGCAGGCGCGGAGGCAGAGCACATTGATGTGATTGTCAGAATCTCCCTGGCTTCTATTTTCGGCTATATTCTCAGCGCTAATTTTGCAGGGGGCGGAAAGAGGCGCGGGGGAACGGGAGAGAGTGAAAACGGACAGGATTCTGTTTCTGCCCAGAGCGTGGAAGGGGAAGGAGAGAGAGGAGAACAGGAAACAGATCCTGCCAAAGTTCAAATCCTGACGGCTGCCGCCATCGGACTGATCAGCCTGATCATTCTGCTTCTGTACCGCAGCCTGGGAGCCGGCGGGGAAAGCGGCTATGCCACTGCAGCGGCGGCTCAGCTCCGGGACTTTGTTTCAGGATGTGTGGGCTTTCTCATAGGAAGCCCTGCGGAGCAGAAATGAAAAAATCAGGGAAAAGGAGAGAGTGAATATGGCAGATATGGTGAAAGATCTTTTAAGTCTGCAGTACAGCAGCAATTTTCTTGTGGAAGGAATTCAGGAGGAGAATGTGGACCTGAGTCTTCCTCCGGCGCCGGTACTGTCCGCATCCGTTTTCGGAACGGTAACGGACGGAGGGATTCCCGTCGCGGATGCGACAGTAAAAATGTTTGATGCAGCCGGACAGCCCTACAGGCATACTCTGACGGATGCGGCGGGAGCTTATACCTTCAGTGACATTCCGGCCGGAACCTACAGTCTGGGGGCGGTAGCGGAAGGCTACCGTTTAAGCGATCTGCAGCCGGTTACCCTGGCCGCGGACAGCGTGACGGAGGTTCCCTTCGCTGTGACCAAGGATGCAACATTGGCTTTGGGTGCCATTGCCGGCGTTCTTTCGGCCAATCTTCTCACCGGAGGAACTGCGCCGCTGGCGGGAGCAAAAATCACTCTGACAGACACGCTGGGAGCGGTGACAGCTGTGACCTAT
>CALWRQ010000026.1 GCA_944383965.1 uncultured Lachnospiraceae bacterium | reverse complement strand
TTGCCATTTGACGCATTGCATGCGGATAGCTTCACCAGCTGCATGGCCCCTGTCGAAACCAGTACTGCCCCGAAACACAGCCTGCTTACAGGCTATAATAGAATAGCACGAATTACAGAGACTGTCAAGAACGGGCTTTCAGGCAGAAAGGGGCACAAAGTGTGAACATTCTGTGAAACCAGGGCGAATCCTGTCATTTCCTGTTGTTTGCGTGTAAAAATTGTGTTAAAATAACGCAATCAGAAAGAACGGGAGAGAGCAGATGGATAAAAAATGGTGGAACTATTTGCGCATGGGTCTGGGAATCGGCGGTCTGGTATTCATGCCTGCAGTATCATATGTTCTGTTTGAATGGGTGACCGGGAATCTGACAGGGATTGATCCCTTGTGTGCAGCAGCAAATGTGCTGCTGATCGCGGCGCTGTATCTGACGGTGTTTGCGGTCACAGGGCGGAGCAGAATCTCGATTCCGCTGGTTTCTGCAGTGCTGTTTGCTCTGTCGGTGGGGGAGACTTTTGTCATGGAATTTCGCGGCAGGCCCATTATGCCTGCCGATTTTGCAGCATTTCAGACGGCGATGACCGTGGCAGGAAATTACAGCTATACCGTGAGCAGGGAAATGATTCTTTCCGGCTGCTGTCTGGCCGCGCTGAACCTGGGACTTTTTTTCTGTCCGGTGCGCCTTCCCTGGTGGAAGATCCATCTGGGCTTTGCGGCCGGTTCGGCGGCTGTGATTTTGAGCGGTTTTACGTGGCTGATCGAAGGACCGGTGTCTTCCGGACGATTCGGAATCAATATGTGGGATCTGAATTCTTCTTATGAAACGGAAGGCTATCTGCTGTCTACCGTCATTGCAGGGACTTACCTGGTAAAGGAAAAACCAGCCGGATACAGTACGGCTGCGGTGGAGGAAATCTGCCGGGAGCAGGAAGAACAGAAGGGAACGGTGCAGGAAGAAGTGATTGTTCCTGTTAATATTATCTGCATTATGAATGAGAGCTTTTCCGACCTGCGGGTTACCGGAGAACTGGAGACCAACGAAGAGGTGATGCCTTTTTTTGACAGCCTTGAGGAGAATACGCTGAAGGGCAGTCTTTATATGCCGGTGTTTGGAGCAGGAACCAGCAATTCGGAATTTGAGTTTCTTGTGGGAGATGCCATGGCGTTCATGGCTCCGGGAACCACAGCCTACCAGTTCAACGTCCGGGAAGGAGAAGGAACGCTGGTGAGTACCCTGAAAGAACAGGGATATGAGACAGTGGCCCTGCACCCTTATCCTGCTGAGAACTGGAATCGGGATGTATGCTATGAAAATATGGGCTTTGATGAATTCCTGGCATGGGAATATTTTGAGGACTGCCCCCTGACCCGCTGCTATGTGGGGGACCGTCAGGACTATGAAAAGCTGGTGGGTCTGATAGAAGATAAGGAAGATCCGCAGGACAGACTGTTCCTGTTCAATGTGACCATGCAGAATCATGGCGGTTATGATACGCTGTTTGACAACTTCCAGCAGAGCATTTATCTTACAGGAGAGCTGGAAGGAAAATATCCCATGGCGGATCAGTATCTTTCTCTTATGAAGACTTCGGATGATGCGCTCCAGTGGCTCCTCACAGAACTGGAACAGGTGGAAGAGCCTACGATGGTGGTGCTGTTCGGTGATCACCAGCCAAGCGTAGAAGATGAGTTCTACTATGAGATCAGCGGTCTGGATGAGTCTACGGTGACCAGTGAGGAATCCATGATCTGGTATGAGACTCCTTATCTGATCTGGACAAATTATCCACTGGAAGCAGAAGAACCGGGAGATATGAGTGCCTTTTACCTGTCTTCGGAGATGCTTCGTCTGGCCGGCCTGGAGACGACACCCTATCAGGATTTCCTGCTGGGGCTGAAGGAGCAGCTTCCGGTGATCCATGGACGGGGCTGCTTTGACGGGGATGGAAACTATTACTCTTTAGACGAGGCAAAGAGCAGTGATGCCTTCCGCAGCTGGATGACGGACTATGACAGTCTGGTCTATAATCACAGCTATGACAGAAATCCTCTGCAGGAAATGTTTCACCTGAACAGAGAAAATTAGAGAGAAAAAACTATACAGAAAAAACAGAACTGGTGTATAATAGCTCTATTGCGGCTGTATACGCCGGTTTTTGCTGTGGCGGGGACGGCACAGCGGAATAAGACAGGGGGGGATGACATTGGCAGCAGCACAGAATGATTTTTCAAAGGGAAGTGTTGTCAGGAATATAGTGAATTTGGCTGTGCCCATGACGCTGGCTCAGCTGATCAATGTTCTGTACAATATTGTGGATCGTATTTATATAGGAAGAATCCCCGGAGCCGGGAGTCTTCCGCTTACGGGAGTGGGACTTTGCCTGCCCATCATTTCCATGGTCATGGCGTTTGCCAATCTGTTTGGCATGGGCGGTGCACCACTGTGCTCTATTGAGAGAGGAAGAGGAAATACGGAAGAAGCGGAGCGGATCATGGGGAATTCCTTCGCCATGATGATTCTGTTCGGCATCGGCCTGACGATTCTGGGCTTGATGTTCAAACGCCCCATGCTCTATCTGTTCGGAGCCAGTGACAATACCTATCCTTATGCAAGCCAATATGTAACGATCTATCTGCTGGGAAGTCTGTTTGTAATGACAGGGTTGGGAATGAACAGCTTTATCAATTCTCAGGGTTTCGGAAAGACCGGGATGATGACAGTGCTCCTGGGAGCAATAGCCAATATTATTCTGGATCCTCTGTTTATTTTTGTCTTTTCCATGGGAGTAAAGGGAGCTGCTCTGGCTACGGTCATTTCCCAGGGGCTGTCTGCAGCCTGGATCCTGAAATTTCTTACGGGAAAAAGGACGATCCTGCGTCTGAAGGCAGGAGCCATGAGGCTGGAGCGGAAACGGGTTCTGGCAATTATGGGGCTTGGGCTTTCCGGTTTTACCATGTCCATTACCAATTCTCTGGTGCAGATTGTATGCAATGCCACGCTGAGAGATTTCGGAGGAGATCTTTATGTGGGAGCCATGACTGTGATCAATTCCATCAGGGAGGTCGTTCAGCTTCCGGTTCAGGGCCTGACCAACAGCTCTCAGCCTGTGATGGGCTACAATTACGGTGCGGGAAAGTACGCAAGAGTCCAGGAGGCGATCCGATTCAGCTCCATTGTGGCAATTGTATATACCTGCGCTGTGTGGGCCGGACTTTACTTTGCTCCTGAATTTTTTATTGGCATTTTCAGCAGCGAGACGGAACTGATGGAAATCGGAGTGCCGGCTATGCACATTTACTATTTCGGGTTTTTCATGATGTCTCTGCAGATGGCGGGACAGTCTGTTTTTGTAGCTTTGGGAAGGGCAAAAAATGCCATATTCTTTTCTGTTTTCCGCAAAGTGATCATAGTGTTTCCTCTGACGGTTATTCTGCCCCATCTGTGGGGACTGGGAACTGACGGAGTATTTCTGGCAGAGCCGATTTCTAATTTTATCGGGGGAATGGCCTGCTATATGACCATGCTTCTTACCGTATGGAGAGAACTTGGAAGAAAGGAAAAAGAAGCGAAGGGAGAGTGCTGATGAGAAAAACTGGATATGGAAAACGGGCAGCCGTGGCGGCGCTGGCCGGTCTGATGGGACTGCAGATGCAGACGGCTGCACTGGGAGCTGTGGGAGAAAAGCCCTCATACTGGAAGGCGGCTACTTATTATTCTGATGACTGGGTGCTGAATTTCTGGAACAGTGAGAGTGCAGATATGGAAGAGGAATTAGCCCGGATCGCTGCGGACGGGTTCAACAGCATCATACTGGTGGTTCCGTGGAATGAATTCCAGCCTGTGTCCGGACCGGGTCAGGTACGGTATGAGGAGTATGCGTACAGCAAGCTGGAGCGGGTCCTGCAGGAAGCAGAGCGTCAGGGATTGTGGGTATTTCTGCGGGTAGGCTATACCTGGGATTACAGCGGAGAAGGAATGGACAACAGCCGTTTTGCCGCTCTGCTTTATGACGAGGATGTACGCCGGCAGTGGCTGGATTATGTAAAGAGTCTGTATGAAACAGGGGCAAAATACGAAAACTTTGCGGGAGGATTTATTACCTGGGAGGACTTCTGGAATTTCCTTCAGGACACGGGAAACGGAACTGCAGGCGGAGACGATTCCGAACTGGCTCATGCCATAGGGTATCAGAACTTTCTGGAAGAAAACTATTCTCTGGAAGAGCTGAAGCAGGAATATGGACTTGAGGCCGGATCGTATGAGGAGATCGGCCTTCCGCTTTCTACAGACCCCATGTTTTATACCTTCCATCAGTATTATGACCAGATGATGAACGAAATACTGGAGCAAAGCCAGGCGGTGTTTCCGGGACTGTCCATGGAGGTCCGGCTGGATGTGGATCCTGTTCCGAGACCGGACGGAAGTCTGGTCGGAGCATCCCATCAGGCTACATTCGGCTGCGGATCGGCAGAATATACGGCAGCCATGTACAGTGTATCCATGGGAAGAGAAGCGGAGATGGGGAACATGACTGCGGAAGAGGCTCTTTCTGCCATGACGAGCAATCTGTCGGCGGTCCTGGCACAGAATGGGGGAAAACCTTTGTTTCTGGAACAGTTTCTGTACTATGATGACACTCCGGAATTCAGCTATAATCCTCAGCTGCTGCCGGAAGAGCGGGCAGAATTTCTGGAGGGTGCTTCTTCCGTACTGTCCGGGCTGACCGGAGGTTATGGCGTGTGGGCTTACCGGGATTACAGAAACAATTCGGTTTACAACTCTCAGTTCGGACTGGAAGAAAGAGGGTGGACCTTTACCGGCGGAGCCTGCGTGATCAGAGAGGATGAGAACAACCGGGCCAGTCTTCCTGCAGGAGGAAAAATCACTCAGGATCTGGGAAGCAGGAGCAGAAAAGGGCGCTCCGGGAACAGGACTCTGGCCCTGGATGCAGAGAGCGATGTGCCGGTAACTCTGACCATTTCTTACGGATCAGAAAAAAAATATGTTCAGGTGAATGGAAAGCAGACGGTGGAGGCGGATTTTTCACAGAACGGAGAGGAGCTGTCCATTCTGAGCAGCGGTCCGGTTACTGTGGACAACATCTGCTTTTACAATCTTGAAACAGAGGGACTGATTTACGGAACGGACGGACAGGAGAGGGAACTGGCAGATGCCGTGAGGACGCTGAACAGTCAGCTCCCGTAAAAATACGGAGGAAAAGGGAGGAGATCACCATGAATGAACCGAAATTCCGGGTGAATACAAAGATGACGGAAGAGCTTTACCGCTACAGCAATAAAGGATTTCAGAAGGAAACGATGCCGCCGGGATCCTGGACGGTCTGGGCCCTGGTTTTTATGATGCTGGTAGGAAATGCCTGCGGCGCGTATGTACTTCAGGGATTTCCCAGATGGATCTGTATTATCGTATGTGCGGCGTTTGCGGTGATTGCCGGATTTATGGTCTGGGGCACCTGCAGAAAAAATTTTGCTCTCGGCCGGGCATACAGGAAGATTGTGAAACAGATGGAAGGAAATCTGTCTCAGTCCTATGAATTTTATCCGGATGCTCTGGTCATCAGCAGATGGTATATAAAGGAAACGGTTTCCTATGATTTTATCTCCTGGGTGCTGGAGTTTCCGAAAGGGTATATGATCGTGCTGAAAAACTGTGCGGTTTACTATTTCTGGAAACAGGAAATTTCCGGAGGAACAGCGGACGAATTCCGGCAGTTCCTGGAGAGCGCTGCGGGTCAGAAAACAAAGTATGTGGAGATAAAGGGGTGAGAAAAGATGGAAGCCAGATTCTGTACAGTATTGACTCATAACCGGAAGCTTTATGAGACACTTCCGGAAGGAAAGAAAAAAGAGTACATCATATTTGGAAAGCCAAAGGCGGAAAGCCTGATGCGTCTGTCGGGGAAAATGGGATTGAAGGATGAGGTTTACTGGTATGAGGATCACTGCCTGGTGCGCTCTGAAAAGATTCAGCAGGAGTACGGCTATGAGGGCCTGAGAGGACTGAAGGATGAAGGGGACTATTGGCTGGTCCTGTTCGGAGGAGGAACCATGGTAGCTGTGGAGAAAAAAGGATTCCGGCAGGGAAGGCCGGAGAAATTCCCTGATTTCATACGGGAGAAAATGTAGTTGACATATGCTAATAAAAGAGCTATAGTTAACATATGCCAATATTAAAGCCGTTTCAGCCGGAAAGATGCTGTTGCGGATGAAGGAGGAAATGATGGCAAGACCGGTGAAGGAAAAACAGGTAGATCGTCTGCCCCGATATGACTGCTTCTGTGCAGTGTCCAGAAGGGAAGACAGACATCAGATCAGAATGGCGGTAGAGGAGTATGAGACGATCCGTCTGATCGACTATCTGGAACTGACTCAGGAAGAATGCGCTTCCCGCATGGGAGTGGGCCGGGGCACCATCCAGAGTCTTTATGCCTCTGCCAGGAAAAAGCTGGCCAGATTTCTGGTGGAAGGAGCCGGGCTGGACATCGGAGGCGGGGAATTCGTCCTCAGAGATTCCGAAGGTTCCTCCTTGAAAAGCGGACCGTTGGCAGGGAAAGGAGATCAGGCGATGAAAATTGCAGTAACTTATGAGAATGGACAGGTGTTCCAGCATTTCGGACATACGGAGCAGTTTAAGATCTATAACGCGGAGAACGGGAAAATTCAGTCTTCCCAGGTGGTGGACACCAACGGCAGCGGACACGGTGCATTGGCCGGCTTTCTTGCAGACCTGGGAGTGGAGGTTCTGATCTGCGGAGGAATCGGTATGGGAGCGAAAAATGCCCTTGCCGAAGCTGGAATCCGGCTTTACCCAGGGGCATCGGGAGATGCAGACAGACAGGCGGAAGCATTTCTGGCCGGCAGCCTCTCCTATGATCCTGATACACAGTGCAGCCATCATCACGGCGAGGAACATGGAGAACATTCCTGCGGACATCATCATGAAAACGGAACCTGCGGACATGGACAGTGCGGAACGCACTGACGGCTTTTTCATATGACCGGTGCCGGAGAGACAACAGGAGGATCTGCTGGTCTCTCCGGCATTTTTGCGCTCGTGAAAACAGGGGGCTGTGGCGGCGGAACTTCCCTGCAAAATAAAAAGTTCTTTGAAATAAGCTTTTTTTGCGATACAATAGAGAAGAGATGAGAAAGGGGGGAGCGCAGGTGCGAAGCAGAAGGGCAGAGCAGATGTTTGAAATCCTTGCTGAGGGCGGATACTCCACCGCGGATGAACTGGCAGACCGGCTGGGAGTAAGCAATAAAACAGTAAGGAATACGATAAAAGAACTGGAGAAGGAGCTGGAGGGAAGCGGGGCATGCATCCGGGTCAAATACGGATCAGGCTATGCGCTGGAGCTGGCTCAGGGACAGGATCTGAAACAGCTCAGGGAACAGCTGTTTCCGGCTGAAGAAGGGGCATACTGTCCGGAGACTCCGGAGGAGAGAATTTATTATCTGGCAGAATATCTGTTTCAGACAGAAGACTTTGTGAAAATGGACCGCCTCAGCGAGATCCTTTATGTATCAAAAAGAATCCTTTCCGATGATCTGAAAAAGGTGGAACGGATCTTTTCCAGGCATCATCTCTCCATTGTGAGAAAGCCAAATTACGGGATCCGGGTGGAGGGAGAAGAGTTTGACAAACGTCTGTGCATCGCAGAACTGGCGGTAAAGCGAAGCGGCATGAGCGGCAGCAGGGAAGAGGCGGAGATCGTTGCCGCATGTGTGGATGAAGTTTTCCGGAAAAACAGTTATGAAGTGAACGGCGTGGTTCTGGACAGTCTGATCATGCATATCTGCATTGCAGTGGAAAGAATCCGTCAGGGCCATTATGTAGAGATACAGAACGAAGAAGAGGTTTCCCAGAGCAGGGATGAGATGTATGAGGCCGCCCGCCCTGTGGCGGAAGAAATTGTGAAAAAACTGGAAGAAGCCTTTCAGATCAGCTTTCCGGAGAGCGAGATCGGCTATATTGCCATTCATCTCAGCGGGAAGACAGACGCGGCAGCTGCGGTGGAGGAAGGCAATCTGGTGATCAGCGAGGAAGTGAACTCTGCCGTGACAGAGATGCTTCAGTCGGTGAAAGATGCTTTTCAGGTGGATTTCATGGAAGATCTGGAGCTTCGGATGTCTTTGTGCCGTCATCTTGTGCCTCTGTCCATCCGCCTGGAATACAATATCAATATGCGCAATCCTTTGCTGGATGATATCAAGGAGAAATTCTGCCTGGCTTATGCCATGGCTCTCCAGGCGTCAACCGTGCTGAACCGGCACAGCGGAAAGATCATGACGGACGATGAGACCGGCTATATCGCCCTTGCGTTCGCTCTGGCCCTGCAGCGGAAAAAAACAGGGCCTCCTAAGAAAAATATTCTTCTGGTATGCGCTTCCGGGCGTGGAAGTGCCCAGCTTCTGAAGTATAAATGTATGGAAGAATTCGGCCCCTATGTGGGGAATCTGGAGGTCTGTGATGTCAATCATGTGCCGAAAGTGGATTTTTCTCAGATCGATTATGTATTTACTACGGTTCCTTTGCCCTGCAGTGTTCCGGTTCCGGTAAGAGAGGTTCAGTATTTCATGGGGGATAAGGAGGTGGTCGATATCCGCCGCCTGTTCCGCAAAAGTGAGAATGTGGTGGACAAATACTATGATCCGGAACTGTTCATTCCCTGCCTGAAAGCCGAGGATAAATGGGAAGTGATCCGGAAGCTGTGCAGTCTGGTCATTGAAAAAAGAGGGCTGTCCCCTGATTTCTATGCATCGGTGGAAAAACGTGAAAAGCTGGCGAAAACAGCGTTCGGAAACATGGTAGCCATGCCTCATCCCTATACTTCCGGATGGGGAACCCCTTTTGCCTGTGTGGCTGTGCTGGATCATCCGATCCTCTGGGCAGAAGGAGAGGACAGCCTTGAGGGGGAAGAGGTGCAGGTAGTATTCCTGGTGTCCCTGGACGGGCTTGTGGGAAGAGAACTGCAGAAATTTTATGATGTGACTTCGCAGCTGATGCTCAGTCAGAAACATATTCAGCGTCTGATCAGGCACAGAAGCTACGAACAGCTCATATCCAGTCTGAGAAATGTAGAAGAACAGTAAAAAATGTCCTGCCGGCAGGGAAACCTGACCGGGCAGGACATTTTTTATGACGGTTTACAGTACAAGGATCATGGCGGCCGTCATCAGCGCCGTGCTGATCAGAATGGAAATGGAATTGACCGCACCGGATAATCCGGTATCTTCGCCGATTTCCTGAGTAAATACTGGAGCGAGGCTGGATACGGGAGCCAGAACAAGGATCGCAAGGGTCTGGCGCAGCTCAAGCTCCAGGGGAAGCAGAAGAAAGCAGGCAAAAGCAGCAGCAATGGCGATCCCATACCGCAGAATGAGGATTTTTCCGATTTCTTTCAGAGTCTGACGGTCCAGATGCAGTTCAAATGCAACACCGATTCCCAGAAGAGCCAGAAAAGGATTGGCATTTCCGGCGGTCTGTGCCAGAATCAGCACTCCTTTCGGCAGAGAAATCTGCAGAAGAGCCAGCACGGTCATGACTATATAAGTGTCAAAGGGCACTGAAGAAAAAAGACTTTTCAGACAGGTGCTCAGAGACGGATGACGTTCTTTCCCTGCTGCCATGGAAGCAGCAGTGTAGGTTCCGCCTGTGCACATGACTGCATTTCCCGCATCAAAAAAACCGGTGGCGGCAAATCCTGCGGGGCCGAGAAAGCTCTGAACGAACGGCATGGCAAAACAGCCGATGTTATAGCCGGAAAGATTGATCATTTCAAAGGCCTGCTGGCTTTTGCTGTTTTTCAGGTTCATCAGAAACCCTGTAGCAACCATGAGGACATTGGCACTCAATCCCAGCACCGCCATAAACAGCAGGGAAGCATCAATGGTGATGGAACTGAAATTTGTGATGATGGCTGCCGGAAGGGTGAGCCGGAATACGATCCTGGAGATCAGGGAAAAATCTTCTTTTCGGAAAACTCCTGCCTGCTTCAGCAGATAGCCCAGCAGGATCAGGAAAAGAAACGCCCCTGCTTTCAGTAATATTTCACTCATATGTGCGAACCTGCCGCTTATTTGGCCTCTTCATCATCAAACAGGCAGGCACCATTGGTGGCAATCACATCCTTGTACCAGTAGAAGGATTTCTTCGGAATCCTCTTGTAGGTACCGTTTCCGTAATCGTCGCAGTCCACATATATGTAGCCGTAACGCTTGCTCATCTGCTTTGTGGATTCGCTGACGAGATCGATGCATCCCCAGGAGGTGTAACCCATACATTCCACTCCGTCGTATTCGATGGCATCCAGCATGGCTTTCATGTGAGCGGACAGATAGTCGATGCGGTACTGGTCATCAATTGTACCGTCTTCCTTCACTACATCTTTGGCACCCAGACCGTTCTCCACAATAAACAGAGGCTTGCGGTAACGGTCATACAGATCTACCATGGAAATCCGCAGGCCGATGGGATCGATCTGCCATCCCCAGTCGGAAGAGGGCACGTAAGGGTTCTTCACGGCTGTAATGGTGTTTCCTGCGGTCTGCTCCAGAGAGGAGGTATCGGCGGCCACGCAGGAAGAGTGGTAGTAGGAGAAAGAAACAAAATCAACGGGATATGCTTTCATGATCTCGTCATCTCCGGTCTCCTTGACGATATGGATTCCTTTGTTGCGGAAACGGGCCAGCAGATAGGCAGGATACTCGCCGAATACCTGGGTGTCGCTGTAGCAGTAGGTACTCCGCATGGACTGCTGCATCTGAAGAACATCTTCCGGTTTGCAGGTGTAGGGATAATAGGTGAGTTTGGTAAGCATGCATCCGACCTTGGATCCCGGAATGATCTGATGGCAGAGCTTTACTGCCAGAGCGGAAGCTACAAACTGGTGATGCATGGACTGGAAGATCACTTCTTCAAAATTTTTGCCCGGGAAACGGTCCTCGATCAGTCCGCCCGTGGTATAGGGATGGCGGATGATGGAATCCACTTCGTTGAAGGTGAGCCAGTATTTTACCTTATCTTTATATCTGGTGCAGATGGTTTCCACAAAACGGAGGAAAAGATCTACGGTCTTTCTGCTGTACCAGCCGTTATATTTCAATACCAGATTGATCGGGGGCTCATAGTGGGACATGGTCACCAGGGGTTCAATGCCGTATTTCAGACACTCATCAAAGACATTGTCATAGAAGCGGAGTCCCTCTTCATTCGGCTCCGGATCGTCTGCATTGGGGAAAATCCGGGACCAGGCGATGGATAAACGATATACCTTGAAGCCCATTTCCGCAAACATCCGGATGTCTTCTTTATAATGATGATAGAAATCTGCTCCATGACGTTTGGGATAGTAAACCTCGTCATCGGTGGCCAGAGCCTTTTCCACATCCGCGGAAGTCACCTTATTCTGGGCGTGATAATCAGTTACATCCACATCCAGATGAGAGCGGGCACAATCGGATACGGAAATGCCCTTTCCTCCCTCTTTCCATCCTCCTTCTACCTGATTGGCGGCAGTAGCGCCTCCCCACAGAAATCCTTCGGGAAATGTCCGTTTGCTCATAACATACCTCCTTGTTTTATGAATGTTTTCATTCTAGCAGCATTATAGCAGAGATTCATAGGAGACTCTATGAGAAAAATTGCCGTTTCCTCAATGGTAAAAACTTCACAGTTATTGGCCTGATATTCAATAGGAAATAACAAATGTGCACAATCATCCGGAAGGAATTGCCACTTTCAAAAAAGAAAAAATACTCATTGAAGCGCAGAAGGGGGAGTGATATTATGCAATTAACCGAAACGGGTGCGCGCGCGGCACAAAGGAAACGGGAATACAGGAGGTATGGTTTTTATGAAAGATAAGATTATGAATGGGTTGCTGGGATTTGCTACCCTTCTGCAGAACCAGAGACACTTCAGGGCAATCAAAAACGCATTTGCGTCTCTGCTGCCGATCATCATCGTGGGTTCATTCTGTACGTTGTTTTCCAACGTAATCTGCAATACAACTCCGGGCTATTTCAGCCTTGCCAATGTGCCGGGACTGTCCTGGCTGGGAAATCTGAATCCGATGTTTACGGCAGCCAACTACGGTACCATGAACTTTATCGCCATTGGCCTTGTGATTCTGCTTTCCATGGAACTGGGCGAAACTTACGGAATCAACGATAAGGTACTTCCGGTAGTAGCCGTTGGCTCTTACATTGCTCTCTGCTCTACCTTTACCGTATTTACAGATGCAGCCGGTGAGGCTCATCAGATCGCCAATGTACTGGAAAGACAGTTCACAAATGCCCAGGGTCTGTTCGTAGGTCTGTTTGCTTCCATCGGCGCTACAGAGATCTACTGCCGCCTGGTTAACAGCGGAAAGATGGAGATCAAAATGCCGGAAAGCGTTCCCAGCAACGTGGCGAGATCCTTCACGATTCTGTTCCCGTCTCTGCTGACAATCCTGATCGTAGCAGCAGTGGGAATGGTATTTGAGATGATCACGGGAATGACGCTGTTCAACGCGATCACCACATTCATTCAGGCGCCTCTGGCCAATGTACTTACCGGACTTCCGGGATATCTGCTTCTGGTATTCATGACTACTCTGCTGTGGTCCTTTGGTATTCACGGAACTCAGACACTGAAAGCTGTTTATGAGCCGATCCTGCTTGCTGCTTTTGCAGAGAATGAGGCTGCATATGCTGCAGGAACCGCAATCCCGAACATTATCAACACTCCGTTCATGTCCTGCTTCTCCACAGTGACAGGAGCCGGAATCACGGGCGGACTGGTGATTGCCATCATGCTGTTCTCCAAGAGAGACGATTACAAGGCGATTGCAAAGCTGGCAATCCCGTGCGCAATCTTCAACATCAACGAGCCGCTGATTTTCGGACTTCCCATCGTAATGAACCCGGTGCTGGCGATTCCGTTCATGCTGGCTCCGGCAGTTTCCGCAACCTTTGCTTACTTCATGACAACCATCGGATTCTGCGGAAGAATGGTAGTAAACGCTCCCTGGACGACGCCGCCTGTACTGATGGGATTCCTTTCTTCAGGAGGAAATATCGGAGCCGGAATCACACAGCTGATCTGTGTAGCCATTGCATTTGCAATCTATACACCGTTTGTGCTGATGGCCAACAGACAGGAGGTTCCTCAGGAAGACTGACTTTTGAATAAGGACTAGAAGAAAAGAACAAGAATAAGGAAGAGCAGGACAGAAAGGAGAAAAAGGAATGAAGCTTGCAGTAAAAAAACTCAGAGCCGTACCGGCTGTTCCGGAAGAACAGGTGGAAAAAGCAATCAGAGAGGATGAGGTTCTCCAGGCCTTTACGAAGGAAAAGATCATTACCTATGCGGCCTTTCTTTTCCTGCCCCCTTATGGGCTGTATCGGTTCTGGAAGAAGGACTCCCCGTTCCGAAAAGCGGAACGGTACGTGTGGACCATGATGTTTGTAGCATATATGGCTTGCCTGATTCAGGCGATTGTTCTATAATAAAAGAAAATGTAAGGAGATGGCAGTATGGCTGATAATGAAAAGATGACGATGGAAGAACTGGAAGAGATAATCATGCAGATTATCGTAAACAGCGGGGCTGCCAGAAGTCTTTCTATAGAGGCTCTGCGCGATGCAGGCAAGGGAGACTTTGACGGAGCGGATGAAAAGATGAACCAGGCAGATCAGACCCTTCTGGAGACTCATGAATATCAGACCAATCTGATTCAGGATGAGATCAACGGGAAATCTGCTCCCTTAAGTCTGCTCATGGTTCACGCTCAGGATCATCTGATGAATGCCATGACCGTGATGGATCTGGCAAGAGAGATTATTGCAATGAAGAAGGAGGAGAAGAAATAATGAGAAATATTGTTTTACTTTGTGCTCAGGGTATGTCTACCAGCCTTCTGGTAAATAAGATGAGAAAAGCTGCTGAGGAGAGCGGATACGAGTGCGAGATCAACGCTTATCCGCTGGCAAGTGCGAAGGAGCATGGAAATGCGGACATCATTCTTTTAGGACCGCAGGTGCGTTTCAGCCTTGGAAATGTGAAGAAATCCTGCCCGGATGTACCGGTTGAGGCAATTGATATGCAGGCTTACGGAACCATGAACGGCAAGAAGGTCATCGATCAGGTAAAGAAGGTTCTGGGCGACTGACAGAAATAGGACCGTCAGAAAGCCGGAATATATAAAGGATCCCGGTTCCGGGACGCAGAGAGGTTCTCTGCATCGCGGGAATCGGGATTTCCTTATGTTGGAATCGGGATGAGTACAGAGAGAAAAAAGAGGAGTGGAAGGAATGGAAATGACGGCGGTAATAACAGAAAAGATCATGGAAATGGTTTTTTTTTTTTTTTTAGGAGCGGTAGTTTTAAAAGCGGGAATCATTGATTCGGAGGCAAACAAAAAATTGTCCAATGTTCTCCTGATGGTGATTTCTCCGGCGCTGATCATCAGCTCCTATCAGATGGAATTCGAACCAAGGCTGCTGACGGCTCTGCTGCTCACCTTCGCGCTATCGGCAGTAAGCTTTGCAGTTACGATTATTTTCTGCCATTTTGTTCTTCCCCCAAAACCGGGAACAGACAGCCCGGTAGAAAAAATGGCAGTGATCTATTCCAACTGCGGCTTTATCGGAATCCCTCTGATCAACGGAATTCTGGGAGCGGAAGGTGTATTCTGCATGACGGCTTATACTACCGTATTCAACATCCTGGTATGGACTCATGGGGTTCTCCTCATGAGCGGAGGAGGAACGAAGGTACGCCTGAAAGATATGTGGAAGAATCTTGTGACCCCGGCTGTGGTGGCGGTGATCATCGGACTGTTCCTGTTTCTTACGGGAATCCGTCTTCCGGAAGTACTGGCTTCACCCATCGCCAGTGTGGGAGATATGAACACCCCTGTTGCCATGATCGTGGCGGGAGCAAATCTGGCTCAGGGAAATCTGCTGGAGAGTCTGAAAAAAGTGCGGGTGTACTATATCAGCTTTTTGAAGCTTCTGGTCGCACCTGTGCTGACGACCCTGCTGCTTTATTTCCTGTCTCCCGATTACAATGTGTCCCTTACCATATTTGTGGCTTCAGCCTGTCCGGCAGGAGCGATGGGAACCATGTTTGCCCTTCGGTATAACCGGGACAGCAATTATGCTTCGGAGCTTTTTGCCGTATCCACGCTGCTGTCCCTTGTGACGATTCCCCTGCTGTCTGCGGCAGCGGTTCCCTTCCTGAGATAGGAAGGACAGAGGGAAAAAGATGACTTGACAAACGCATGCCCCCTGGCTATAATCAAACGTGAACAGAGAAAAAACGAAGATGGGAAGAGTACAGGGCAGGCGGCCATACAGAGAGAAGCGCAGCAGGTGGAAGCGCTTTATGGGAGCAGTTCTGGAAGACCACCCCGGAGTGTCCCTTAATCGGGAACGGTGATTCCGTTATCATCATGAGAGTGGTCCGGCGGACAGCAGAGCGTCGGGCAATCAGGGTGGAACCGCGATAAGATATCGTCCCTTGCCGAATGGATTTCGGCAGGGGATTTTTTTATTGTTTGCTTCCGCCGGGAAGGAGAAGAAGATGAAGATTACATTGAAAGACGGCTCCGTAAAGGAGTACGGACAGCCGATGGCTGTCATTGACATTGCAAAAGATCTGAGCGAAGGACTGGCCAGAGTGGCCTGTGCCGGTGAGGTAGACGGTGAGGTAGTGGATCTGCGCACCGTGATTGACCGGGATGCTCAGGTGAATATTCTTACAGCGGCAGATGAGGGAGGACTTTCCACTCTGCGCCACACGGCCAGCCATGTAATGGCTCAGGCGATCAAACGTCTGTATCCGTCTACCAAGCTGGCAATCGGCCCTTCCATTTCCGACGGATTCTACTATGACGTGGATTCGGAAAATCCCCTTACTGCCGAGGATATGGAAAAGATTGAGGCTGAAATGAAAAAGATTGTGAAGGAAGCCTTCCCGATCGAACGGTTCACTCTGCCGAGGGAGGAAGCCATTGCACTGATGAAGGAAAAGGAGGAACCCTACAAGGTGGAACTGATCGAAGATCTTCCGGAAGGGGAGGAGATCAGCTTTTACCGCCAGGGAGAGTTTACCGATCTGTGCGCGGGACCTCATCTGATGAATACGAAGGATCTGGGCAAGGCCTATAAGCTGATGAGCCTGGCCGGCGCATACTGGAGAGGCAGCGAGAAAAACAAGATGCTTACCCGCGTATATGCTACGGCATTTGCCAAAAAGGCAGACCTGGAAGCCTATATCACCATGATGGAAGAGGCGAAGAAGAGAGATCACCGAAAGATCGGAAAAGAGCTGGGACTGTTCATGATGCATGAGGCTGGTCCGGGCTTCCCGTTCTTCCTGCCGAAAGGAATGGTTCTGAAAAATACTCTTCTGGATTACTGGAGAGAGATCCACCGGAAAGCCGGTTATGTGGAGATCTCCACACCGGTTATTCTGAACAGGAGTCTTTGGGAGACTTCCGGACACTGGGATCATTACAAAGAGAATATGTACACCACAGTGATCGATGAAGAAGATTATGCAATCAAGCCCATGAACTGCCCGGGAGGCGTGCTGGTATACGCTTCTGAGCCCCGTTCCTACAGAGATCTGCCTCTGCGTATGGGAGAGCTGGGTCTGGTGCACCGCCACGAGAAATCCGGACAGCTTCACGGACTGATGCGTGTGCGCTGCTTTACGCAGGATGATGCGCACATCTTTATGACACCGGAGCAGATCAAGGATGAGATCAAGGGAGTCGCCAATCTGATCGATCAGGTATATTCTCTGTTTGGGTTCAAATACCATGTGGAACTGTCCACCAGACCGGAGGACAGCATGGGAAGCGACGAGGATTGGGAGATGGCCACCGAAGGCCTGAGAAATGCCCTGGACGAGCTGGGGCTTCCCTATGTGGTGAACGAGGGAGACGGAGCGTTCTACGGACCGAAGATCGATTTCCATCTGGAAGACTGCATCGGCCGTACCTGGCAGTGCGGAACCATTCAGCTGGATTTCCAGCTGCCCCAGCGGTTTGAACTGGAATATACCGGAGCTGACGGTGAGAAGCACCGCCCCATTATGATCCACAGAGTGGCGTTCGGTTCCATTGAACGTTTTATCGGTATCCTGATCGAACACTTTGCCGGAGCATTCCCCACCTGGCTTGCTCCTGTTCAGGTAAAGGTTCTTCCGATTTCCGACAAGTACATGGAATATGCAGAGCAGGTAAACAGAAAGCTGTTTGATGCCGGCATCCGTACGGAGGTGGATACCCGTTCTGAGAAGATCGGCTACAAGATCAGAGAGGCGCAGACTATGAAGATCCCCTATATGCTTGTGGTGGGCCAGAAGGAGGAGGAAGAAAAGACCGTTTCCGTGAGAAGCCGCTTTGCCGGAGACGAGGGAAGCGCGGATCTGGATGCATTCATTGCAAAAATCAAAGAGGAAATTTCTTCCAGAATCAATCGTCCTGTTACGAAAGAAGAAAAGTAAAATATCTGCCGGAAAGCGCCCGCGTATAAAACGGGCGCTTCTGCATATTCTAAAGATGTTTCATACAAACAGAAGCATCAAAGGAGGAATATGCGATGACGAAGCTGGACTGTAATGTGACAAGCTGTGTACACAACGCAGAAAACTGCTGCTGTAAGAGAGAAATCGTTGTGGAAGGGCAGACGGCAAACAAGAGCTGCGATACCTGCTGCGGCAGTTTCAGTGAAAGCGGCGGAAGCGCTTTCAAAAATCTGTTTAAATCTCCGGAGAGCCGTCTGGAGATCGAGTGCGAGGCGACAAACTGCGTGTATAATGCGGGAAGCCGCTGCACAGCCTCAAAGGTAGGAATCACCGGATTGGGAGCAAGCAAAGCGGGAGATACGGAGTGTTCTACGTTCAAGGCGAGATAATGGCCTGCTCTGCGGAAAGAACAGGAAACCGGTCTGCATTTTCAGACCGGTTTTCCCGTTTCCTCAGAGGCAGAAACCGGTTATAATAAACGGGAACAAAGGAGGACGGGAATCATGATACGGATCATAACACTTATGGAAAACAGGGCAGGAGGGAACAAAGGCCTGATAGCGGAGCACGGCCTGTCCTTTCTGATTGAAGCAGACGGAAAGAAAATTCTGTTTGACTGCGGCGCAGGGGAGAATACGTGGAAAAACAGCCGGAAGCTGAACGTGGATATGAATTCTGCAGATATCCTTGCATTCAGCCACAGCCATTACGATCATGCAGCCGGGTTTCTGACCCTGGCAGAAAAGGGACTTTGTGCAGATACATATATCGGAGAAGGATTTTTTGAAGAAAAATATGCGTACAGAGAAGGCGGATATACCTATCTGGGATGTGGGTTCGGGGAGACTTTTCTGAAGGAACATTCCCGATCTGTGACAGTGAACAAAAGGAGCATTGTCCTGACGGAACACTGCACTCTGGAGACAGGATTTCCCCGGACCTGTTCGTTTGAGCAGGTCCCGTCCAGATTTGTAAAATGGGACGGAAAAGAAATGTGCAGAGACCTGTTTGAAGACGAACAGTGCCTTGTGATCGATCTGGGGCAGGAACTTGCCGTAATAGCAGGCTGCAGCCATCCGGGTATTCTCAACATGCTCAAGGAGATTTCCCGACGGCAGAAGAAGCAGGTGACGGTGGTACTGGGAGGCACCCATCTGGCAGAAGCAGAGGAAGAACGGATGGAACAGACGATCGGGGAAATGAAGCGGATGGGAATCAGAAAGATCGGCATGAACCATTGCTCAGGCACTGCGGCGGAAGAACGGATCAGCCGGGATCCGGATATTTCCTATATCCGGCTGTCAGTGGGATCCTGTATCTTTCTGTAAGAAACGTGCAGAACGGAGAGCGGAAATCAGAAACAGGAGATCCGCTCTTTTTTTGTGGAATGAAGATGGGCAAAGGGCAAAAGAATGTCAGACAGAAAAAAGAGAGGACGTTAATTTTTTGTTAATAATCAAAGTTTAACGAGCTTTTAGCACAGAAATATATATTGCTTCTTCATTTGAAAAAAACATTTCAAAACATGAAAAAATAAAAAATATTATAAAAATTTAAGATGTTCTTGGGGCAAATGCCGATGGATTTTCTGTCAAAGCAGAGACTATAATGGCAGAAGAAACGGAAGGAAACAGAAAGGAGCCGTTCATGGCGGAGATTGGAATGCTGCTTCCAAAACAGACCGTTTTGGATTGTGCAAATCGGGTGATAGAAAAAGAAAACAGAAAAGTCCGTCTTGTGAAGCTTGTGGGAAACTCCAATGCAGTGGAAGCGGCCAGAGAGGCAGTGGAAGAAGGAATTCAGATTTTGATTGCCAGAGGCTTTCAGGCGTCCAGGATCAAGGAGAATGTGGGAGTTCCTGTAGTGGAAATTTCTCTTACGGTCCAGGAGATCGGACTTCTGGTCCGCAAGATCAAGAGGCGTCTGGGGAAAGAGCATCCAACGGTTGCGATCGTGCATTCGGAAAACATGTTTCGAAATACGGACCGGCTGGAGGAGCTGTTTGATTTTACCCTGCATACGTATTTCCTGAAAAATATGGAAGAAACGGATGAAAAGGTAGACCAGGCCATCCGCGAAGGAGCAGATATTATCGTTGGAGGGGTGACAGCCAATAACGCAGCTCTTGAACGGGGATTTCCGGCAATGTTTGCAGAAACTTCTGAGGATTCCATACGCACTGCGCTTAATGAAGCAGAAAGCATGGGACGGATCCTGGACATGGAGCATATTAACAATGCCCAGCTTGCGACGATTCTGGATACTTCCTACAACGGGATCATCAAGCTGAACAGCTCCATGGAAATCGTGGCGGCAAACCGGATGATCGAAGAGATCCTGGGAATGGCGGTGACGGACCTTGCAGGAATGCCGCTGGAACAGGTTTTTCCGGAAATTGACAAAAACAGTGTGGCAAAGATCCTTGGGGGAGAACAGGAACTGTTTTACGGTTCCCTGACGTCGGGTGACCGGCTGATGCTGGTGACCGGAGCTCCCATACGCTTTGAACAGGGGGTAGGAGGAGCAATCCTTACCTTCCAGAAGGTGAAACGGTCCATGCAGGGGCCGGAGCGGAGAGGGATTCCGGAACGGAGCATTTATTCTGCAAAAGGGAATTTTTCCATGATTCAGAGAGGCGGGCCGGCCATGGAGGAATGCATGGAACTGGCCCGGTCCTATGCCTGCTCTTTTCATCCCATTCTGATATACGGAGAGGTGGGCACGGAAAAAGAACTTCTGGCGAGTGCCATACATAACAACAGCTTTCAGAAGGACGGACCGTTTTTCCGGATCAACTGCGGGGCGCTCTCGGAGGAAGAGCAGGAGAAGCTGTTTTCCGGGACCTACAATGGCAGAAAACGGATCTGGGAGGAGCCGGGGATTCTTCAGCAGAATCCGGGAGGAACCATATACCTTCACGGGATAGAGAATCTGTCAAGAAAATGCCAGCACCTGCTGGTGGAAACCGTGGAGAATCAGTCCTGCTGGAACGGAACGGCGATGATGCCTGCAGGAAAGGGAGGGCGGATTCTTGCGGATACCTCTGTGGAGCTGAAGAAGCTTCTGTCAGGAGGCTATCTGATTCCGGAACTTTATTATGCTCTGAGTCTTCGTCTGGAACTTCCTCCTCTGAGACAGAACAAAAAAGAGATCCAGCAGCTGGCGCACAGTTATCTGAATCAGTATCTGAAACAGTATTCCAAATACATTGAACTGGATCCGGAAGCCTATGGAGTGCTTCAGGAATACTGCTGGGAAGGAAATCTGGAGCAGCTCAGACATTTCTGCGAATGTCTGGTCCTTTCGGCAAGAAGAAGAAAGGTTCGCGCCGGCCTTGTGAGGGAGATGCTGGAAAAACTGTATTCCACATCCGAATATTACACAACCGGAACGGATCAGACACAGACGGAAGAGGAACAGATCATACAGGCACTCAACCAGTGCGGAGGAAACAAAGTGGAGGCGGCGAAGCTTCTGGGTATCAGTCCTACAACGCTCTGGAGAAGAATGAACAAATACAGCATTTCGAAGAAATACGACGGATGCTAAATGCGTACTGCATATCAGCATAAATAACCATGGAAAAGAGGGATGGTATGTTTTTAAGGAAGTATGGAAACATTATTGTAGGGGTATTTTTCATGCTGCTGTCGGCGGCTCTGATTACGCTGGCGCTGCAGCTCCCCAAATCGGCGGTGATGGACATCGGTCCTGATTTCATGCCGCTGGTCATTGGCTGTGTGACTCTTGGAATCGCAGCACTTCTTACCTTTCTGAATGTGAAAAATTTCAAGCTCCATCTGGAGGAGCTGGAATCAGCAGAGCCGGAAGAGTGTGATTACAGAAGAGTGGCCTATAGCTTTGTTGTGACAGTCGTTTATGTACTGATCCTGCAGCCCGTGGGATTTATTATTTCCACGATCGTGTATCTTCCGCTTCAGATGATGATACTGGCTCCTGTGGGGAAGCGGAATCCGGTAATTCTTGTAGTTATTTCTGTGATCTTCACGCTGGTGGTCTTCGCACTGTTCCGCTACGGATTCAAAATCGTGCTTCCGGCCGGTATTTTTACAATTAATTTATAGGAGGGAACTATTATGGCTGCGCTTGCTAATTTGGGAAATGCGTTTGTAGCTATCTGTACGCCCGGATCCCTTTTAACAATGGCATTCGGGGTATTTGTAGGTATTATTTTCGGATCCATACCGGGACTTTCCGCTTCCATGGCTGTGGCTCTGTTTCTGCCGCTGACATTCGGAATGACGCCGTCCATGGGTATGAATACGCTGGTAGCTGTATACATAGGAGGAATCTCCGGCGGACTGATTTCCGCCATTCTTCTGAATATGCCCGGAACGGCTTCTTCCATTGCCACCTGCTTTGACGGTCATCCTATGGCTCAGAGAGGGGAAGCAATCAAGGCGCTCGGACTGGGAATCGTATTCTCCTTTTTGGGATCGGTATTTTCTTTTATCATCCTTACCTTCGGAGCGCCTCTTCTCGCAGACATCGCGCTGAAATTCACTCCGGCGGAAAACTTCGGAATCTGCTTTTTCGCGCTGACTATGGTTGCTATCCTGTCTTCCGGAAACATGCTGAAGGGTCTGCTGGCTTCCATGCTGGGCCTGATGTTCTGCCTGGTAGGAATGGCTCCTATTGACGGAACTCCCCGCTTTACATTCGGAAGCACACAGCTGATGGCCGGATTTGACACCCTTCCTACCCTGATCGGTATCTTTGCTATTTCTGAGATTCTGATCACGGCAGAAGAAATTTCTACGGGAAAGGTCAACATTATTCAGATCAAAAAAGCGAAAGGCTTCGGCTTCAGCTGGCAGGAATTTGTTCAGCAGCTGCCAAACTTTTTCCGCTCTTCCCTGATCGGAACAGGAATCGGTATTCTTCCCGGAATCGGCGGAAGTACGTCCGGCATGCTGGCTTATGTGACAGCGAAAAATATGTCCAAACATCCGGAGGAATTCGGAAAAGGCTGTCCGGACGGCGTAGTGGCGACAGAGTCGGCTAACAATGCTACGATCGGAGGCGCAATGATTCCTCTTCTGGTGCTGGGAATTCCCGGGGACGGCGTGACAGCTATGATGCTGGGAGGCTTCCTGATCCATGGACTTTCCGCAGGTCCGCTGCTGTTCGTAAAGAATGCAGATGTGGTATACGGCATTTTTGCAGCCTGCATGGTCTGCTCTCTGATGATGCTGATCATTGAATTCGGCGGAATCCGTATTTTTGTTCAGCTGTTAAAGATCCCGAAGCATATTCTCATGCCTCTGATCCTGGTGCTTTGCTGTGTGGGAGCCTATGCCACCAATAACCGTATTTTTGATGTTCAGTCCATTATTCTGTTCGGCGTTGTGGGATATCTGTTCCACAAATTCAGAATTCCCACTACACCATTTGTGCTCAGCTTCCTGATCGGGGAGATGATGGAGACCTATCTCCGCCGGGGACTGATGCAGTATAAGAGCTTTGGAGCCTTTTTTGAAAGACCGATTTTTGACGCATTTTTCTTTATTGCAGTGGTGATCCTGGTCTGGTCCTCACTGAAGGAATTCAAAGCATTTAAGAAAAAACGTGCAGAGGCAGGACACTAGATTACAGAAATCAGCCCATTCCCCTCCCTTGCCGTACCGTGTCTTTGTGTGACCGGTGCGGCGAGGGAGTTTTTTTGATTTGACAGAGCTCGGAGAAAAATAAAAACTGAAAGAAGTGTTTCAAAATTTGAAAAAAAATAGAATATAATCAAAAATATCCGAAAATCTTGGTTTAAATGTCAATAGATTTCTTACGATTCATCCGGCTATAATGGGGACATGCATAAGAAAAGAGGTGATGATAATGGAGGATGTGATTGACAGTCTGCTGAAAGATGTCCCGATTCCCAGAATGTTTCCGGTCCGTCAGATTTTCCCGGACAACGGAATGGAAACAGACCAGATTCCCCGGAACCTGGTAAACGGGATGAGCAGACCGGAAATTGCCGCCCAGATTCAGCCGGGAATGAACATAGCCATCACGGTCGGAAGCCGTCAGATTGCCAATATCACGGTTATCACCAAAACCATCGTCGATTTTGTGAAGAGCCGCGGAGCACACCCTTTTATTGTGGCGGCCATGGGAAGCCATGGGGGAGCGACCAGCCAGGGACAGAGAGAAATTCTGAGGCAGTTTCATGTGACAGAGGAAACCATGGGATGTCCGGTCAAAACATCGATGGAGGTGGTGAAAATCGGTGTCAACGAAGAAGGAACGGACGTATTCATTGGAAAAGATGCGGCGGAAGCTGACGGGATCATCATCAATTGCCGCATCAAACCTCATACCTGTTTCCGGGGACCTTATGAAAGCGGAATCATGAAAATGATTACCATCGGCCTGGGAAAACAGGCAGGAGCGTCCGTATGCCATAAAGCCGGCTTTAAATATATGGCAAAGTATATTCCCATGTTCGGGCGCGCTATTTTAAAGCAGGCACCGATCCTGTTTGCAGTAGCGGTTCTGGAAAACGCGTACGATAAAACAGAGAGGATCGTGGTGCTGAATCACGATGAGATCGAAGAAAAAGAACCGGGACTCCTGGAAAAGGCGAAGCAGCTGCTTCCCCGCATCTGTGTTCCGGAATGCGATGTGCTGATCTGCGATGTGATAGGAAAGAACTTCAGCGGAAGCGGCATGGATCCCAATATTACAGGCAGCTTTGTGACCCCGTATGCTTCCGGAGGGCTGAAGTCCCAGCGGATTGCTGTGCTGGATCTGAGCGAAGAAAGCCATCACAGCGGAGTGGGAATCGGTATGGCACATGCCACTACCAGAAGGTTTTTTGAAAAAATGGACTTTTCACTGACCTATCCGAACCTGATCACCTCTATGGTTATCGAAAATGCAAGGATCCCCATGGTCATGAAAAATGACAGGCAGGCGATTCAGCTCTGCATCCGGACATGTGCGGATGCGGACCGGGAGAGAATCCGGATGGTAAGGATTTCCAATACTCTGAAGATGGAAAGAATCCTGCTGTCAGAAAGCTATTATGAGGAAGCAAGCCGGAATCCTCAGCTGGAAATCCTTGACCGGCCGCAGCCGATGAAGTTTGACGACATGGGAAATCTGACCGATCTGGGGAATTTATAAGAGAAAGGAAAACCGCCTATGGCAAATATCGAAGTATTGCTTCCAAGGCAGAATGTTTTGGACTGCGCAAATCAGGTTATCGCAAAGGACGGAAGGAAAATCCGGCTGGTTCAGCTGATCGAAAATTCAGAAGCGGTTGCAGCGGCCAGAAAGGCGGTGGAAAACGGGGTCCAGATTCTGGTGGCCAGGGGCTACCAGGCTATGCTTATTAAGGAAAACCTTGGAATCCCGGTGGTGGAAATCTCTCTGACGGTGCAGGATATCGGCCTTCTTGTGCGAAAGATCCGAGCACAGCTTCACAAAGAGCATCCCTCTGTTGCAATTGTCCATATGGAAAATATGCTTCCGAACACGGAGCATCTGGAGGAACTGTTCAACTTTGAACTGCGCACCTATTTCCTGAAAAATCTGGAGGAGGTGCCGGAAAAAGTTGACCTGGCCATCAGGGAAGGGGCAGATATCGTGGTAGGAGGACTGACAGCCAACCAGGCGGCAATGGAACGGGGATTTCCGGCAGTATTTGCTGATACATCCGAGGATTCCATACGGAACGCGCTGGACGAAGCGGAAAATATCGGAAAAATGGCGGATATGGAACGCAGCAGCAATGCACAGCTGTCCACCATTCTGGATACATCCTATAACGGTATTATCAAATTGAACACATCTATGGAGATCGTGGCGGCAAACCGCATGATTGAAGATGTCCTTGGGAAAACTGCTTCCAGCATAGCGGGAATGTCCCTGGAACAGGTATTCCCTGAAATTGACCGGGAAGGAATCCTGAAGATCCTGACGGGAGAGCAGGAATTGTTTTACGGATCCATGGCTGCCGGAGATCAGCTGATGATCGTAACCGGCGCGCCGATCCGGTTTGAACAGGGAATAGGGGGAGCGATCCTTTCCTTTCAGAAGATAAGAAAAACCGTACCGGAAAACAGAAAAAACAAAGAGCCTTCTTTCAGGTACTGCGCCGCAAGAGGAAACTTTTCCATGTTCCGGAGGACAGGAGCGGAAATGGGGAAGTGTCTGGAGCTGGCCCGGTCCTATGCGTGTTCTTCCAATCCGATTCTGATATGCGGGGAATCCGGAACGGAAAAAGAATTGCTGGCAGCAGCCATCCATAACAACAGCCCGCAGAAAGATGGTTCATTCTATATGGTTAACTGCGGAACTCTGACGGAAGAGGAGCAGGAACAGCTGTTTGAGGGAGTTTATAACGAAAGAAAAGGGGAATGGGAAAAGGTCAGCCTGTGGCAGCAGAACACCGGAGGAACTATTTATCTCAGAAAGCTGGAAAAGCTGTCGCCTAAAAGCCAGTATATGCTGGCAGATGTAATAGAACATCAGGCATGCTGGAACGGAGCGGTGATGATTCCCGGAAGACAGAGCAGCAGGCTGCTGGCAGATACCTCCGTTCCGTCTGATGAGATTCTTTCGGATGGAGCCCTTATTCCGGAGCTGTTTTATCTTTTGACGCTGAGACTGGAGATCCCTTCCTTAAGACATACGAAAAAGGAGATTCCCCAGCTGGCCCGGGAATATATAGACAGTTACCGAAAACAGTATTCTCAGTATATTGAGCTGGAAGCGGAAGCCTATACGGTTCTGCAGAATTACCGGTGGGAAGGAAACCTTGTACAGCTTCAGCATTTCTGTGAATGTCTGGTGCTTTCTGCCAGAAAAAGAAAGATCCGATCAGGATTTGTGCAGGAGCTGCTGAGAACGCTTTATCCGGTTCCGGGAAGCGGAGAACACAGGGGAAAGACGGAAGGAACAGAAGAGGAGATGATTGTCCGCACACTGAATCAGTGCAAGGGAAATAAGGCGGAAGCAGCACGGGTTCTGGGAATCAGTTCTACGACTCTGTGGAGAAGAATGAACAAATACAATATTTCGAAAAACTACAATGGAGCTTACAATAAAACATAAAGGAGAAAAAAGCATGAAAAAGACAATTCTGTTAACGGCTGCAGCTTTGGCAATGACAGGAGGGCTGATGGCCTGCGGGAATGCACAGACGGAAACGGCAGGTTCTTCGACAGGAGAGACCCCTTCGGGAGAGACGGCAGAGAGCAGCGCAAGTCAGACCGACGGATGGGAACCGTCCGGAACAGTGTCTCTGATTGTGCCCGCGGGAGCAGGAGGGGATACGGATCTTACAGCCCGTATTTTTGCGCAATACGCAAAGGAGAAGACCGGCCATGACTTCGTAGTGGTCAATACAAACGGGGCGGCGGGATCTGTGGCGGCCAATCAGGTGCTGGAAGCAGCTCCTGACGGACAGACAGCTCTGTTCGGACACTGCCTGCTGAGTGTTGCCAATATTGCGGGAATAACGGATTACAATTTTGAGGCTTTTAAATTAGGCCCTAATTTTGCGAAAAATCCGGCGCAGCAGTTTTATGTAAATGCAGACAAATATGCTGATCTGGATGAATTTCTGGAGGCTGCGAAAGCTGCACCGGGAACGCTGAAGGCCTGTACGGAAGTTGGTGCGTATACGTATTATGAACTTCTTGCTTTTGAAAAGGCAACAGGGATTGACCTTGATCTGGTAGATGCGGGATCTGCTTCCGATAAGATTGCCGCAATGCTGGGAGGCCAGGTTGATCTGATGCCCGGAACCTATATGCTGAACAAGGACTATCTGGAGGCAGGCCAGTTTGTCTGCCTGGGAGCGCCTACGGCAGTAAAGTATGAAATGCTGGGAGACATTCCCACTTTTACAGAACAGGGAATCGACCTGGCTTTCCCTGATACGGACTATTCCTTCTATTTCCCGAAAGAAACGCCGGATGAGGCTGTGGAATACTTTGACAAACTGACAAAAGAACTGCTTGATGACCCGGAAGTACAGCAGGCGCTGACAGATCTGGACGTGATTCCTTATTATCTGAATCCGGAAGACGCCTATGCCAATGATGAGGCGACCTATCAGGCGATCAAAGAAGTGGCGGACGGTCTGGAAAATCAGTAAGGCCGGTGCGTAAGAAGAAAAGAAAACAGTAAGACAGGTTTTTCTGCCGGTCCGGCGGAAAAACCTGTTTTTTGTCATTTTGTGATTTTGGCATAACTTTTACACTTTGAGTCTGCTCTGCTCAGGATCACTTTGAGAATACGGTTGATTTCTGCTGTTTCTTCCTATATAATTTATAAGATTTATTTGGAAACAGGGGAAAGAGAAGTTCCCGCCTGGAAAAATTCATATTTCGTACAAAGGAAAGTAAAAAAAAGAAAGAAAAACAGTTGACAATTAAAAAAGGGTGTGCTATCATTTAAAAAGTTGTGATAACGACTGACAGGAAAGCAGGTAATCCGCCTCACCTTGGCACGAGCAAGTGACCTGGGTTTATATTACGCAGCACCCGGCAGACAGCTGGCCGGTGGGCGACAGCAGCTCCGGAAGGAGAGAGCGTTGCGGCGTATCTACGGCGGATGGGAAATTTCCCATCTGTTTTTTGTGTCCATTTCACTTTGGAGGTGCACGGCTATTAGCGATTTAATGATTAACGAGCAGATTCGTGA
>CALWRQ010000025.1 GCA_944383965.1 uncultured Lachnospiraceae bacterium | reverse complement strand
TCCAATGCGGAGATCATCTTTGCTGCTGCTGATGTGAGCGAGCAGATCTCCACTGCCAGCAAGGAGGCTTCCGGTACGGGAAATATGAAGTTTATGCTGAACGGAGCTTTGACTCTGGGGACCATGGACGGGGCCAACGTGGAGATCGTAGAGGAAGTGGGCAAGGAGAACGCGTTTATTTTCGGTATGAGTTCGGATGAAGTCATCAATTATGAGAAGAACGGCGGTTACAATCCCATGGATATCTTCAACAACGATCAGGATATCCGTCGGGTGCTGATGCAGCTGATCAACGGCTACTATGCGCCTCAGAATACGGAGCTGTTCAGAGACATCTACGATTCTCTGCTGAACACCAGAAGCAGCGACCGTGCGGACACCTATTTCATTCTGAAGGATTTCCGTTCCTATGCGGAAGCCCATGAGCGGATTGATAAGGCATACCGTGACGAGACAGCCTGGGCGAAGGCTGCTATCCTGAACACAGCTCATTCCGGAAAGTTCACCTCCGACCGTACCATTGAGGAGTACGTAAGAGACATCTGGCATCTGAACAAGATTACCGTAAATCTGGAAAAACCGGAGAATCTGAAGTAATAAAATTCATTCCCCCTTTCATATGCTGTTAACAGCGGCTTGTGAAAGGGGGATTTTTTATGAAAAAGCTGACGGCAGTCCTTCTGTTTGCTCTTTTGTTTCCTTATGCGGTTACCCTGGCCTGGACAGGCTCCGTGGAAGGAAAAAATATGAGAGAGGAAGGCTGGGAGGGAAGGAAGATCCTGCTGGATCGAGGCGGAGTCTCCGCTTATATGGAGCTGGAGGAATATCTGGCCGGTGTTCTGGCGGCGCAGATACCGGCTGATTATGAAGAGGAGGCGCTGAAGGCGCAGGCGATCATTGCGCGGACGTATATCTGCAGCAGAATGGGAGAGGAGATGGAGATTCCGGAGTCTGCTTTGGATCTGGACTATCTGGAAGGAAAACAGCTGGCTTCCCTCTGGGGAGAGCAGGCAGCGGAAAACTACGGAAGGCTGAAGAACGCGGCGGCACAGACGGCCGGACAGGTGATCTGTTTTGAAGGGAAACTGATTGAACCGCTGTTTCACAGGGCCAGTGCCGGGCAGACCAGAAGAGGCGGAGATGGTTACCCCTATCTGGAACCGGCGGAGTGCGGAGAAGATCTGGAGGCAGAAGGGTATCTTCAGGCAGTGAGCTTTGAGAAAGAAGAGTTCGCAGAGCGGATTATGGAAATCTCCGGAGGAGGCCGGGTGACGGCACAGGACCTGCCCGGCTCCGTACAGGTCCTCAGAACGGATGAGGCCGGATATGTGGAGGAAATTCAGATCGGTACCGGAACCTATACGGGAGAAGAGGTGCAGGCTGCTCTCGGGCTGGCATCCCCCTGCTTTGAGCTGGAAGAGCTGGACGGAAAGATCCGGGCGGTGACAAAAGGGATCGGACATGGCTATGGATTGAGCCAGTATACAGCCGGAAGAAAGGCGAAGGAGGGGTGGACAGCAGAGGAAATCCTGTGTTTTTTTTATAAGAATGTGACGGTAGAAAAAGACAGAGAAAATTATTGAACGGATTCTGTATAACTATCCCCGGTTTGGCAAGAATAGTACCGAGGTGATAAACGTGAAAAACAAAGTGAGGCAGATGTTCAAGGATAAGTTGGTTCTTGTCATGCTGGTATTGGGCCTGCTGACTATTGTAGCCGCAGCAGGAGTTGTTACGATTCAGAGAGGAAGCGGTCTGGAGGAAGAAAATCCTTATCTATCCATGGAAGACCGGAATGGACCCGCAGCAGAGGAAACAGAAGAAGGCGGCCGTCTGGCAGGAGCCTCCGAACTGGAGGAAGAAGCCGGGGATTCTGCCGGAGAACTGCCTGCAGAAGCAGCAGAAGAACGGACAGAGCTGGCAGCAGGTGTATCTGAGACCGGATCCGGTCCGGAGACGGAAAAGCAGGAAGATCCGGCGGCTCAGGCCGGTGCGGGAAACAATGCGGCGTCTGCCGTTGCGCTTCATTTTGGGGAAGCGGCGTCCCTTGGCTGGCCGGTGCAGGGAAAGGTGCTGATCGGTTACAGCATGGATACCACTACCTATTTTCCGACTCTGGAACAGTACAAATGCAGTCCTGGAATGGTGGTGCAGAGTGAGGTAAGCACTCCGGTAAATGCTCCGGCGGCAGCCAGGGTGTCAGAAATCGGAAGCAATGAAGAGCTGGGAAATTATGTGGTTCTGGACCTGGGAGATGACTATGCGGTCACCTGCGGTCAGCTCAAGGAGATTTCCGTAGCAGTAAATGATTATGTGGAAAAGGGAAGTCTGCTGGGCTATGTGGCAGAACCCACCAAGTATTATTCCGTAGAAGGGGCCAATGTATACCTTCAGCTGACTCAGAACGGTGTCCCGGTAGATCCGCTGGACTATCTGGAATAGGAACAGAAAAAAGAGATGCTGCAGCGGTCAGCATCTTTTTTTATGAAAAGTTAGTAAAAAATGTTATAAAAAAATAATAGTTTCTTCATAGTGATTTCACAGACAGGTGTTATACTACAGACAGTATGGGACATATAGCAGGAGGGTTTTTCATGAATATATTATTTTTTCTTACACCGAAAAGTGACGTCGCGTTTATCTATGATGATGAAAGCCTGAGACAGGCGCTGGAGAAGATGGAGCACCACAAGTATTCGTCTGTTCCCATGATCAGCCGGACGGGAAGATACATAGGCACGATTACGGAGGGGGATATGCTCTGGGGGATCAAGAACAAATTCAACTTAAGCCTGAAAGAGGCAGAGCATACTCCGGTCACGTCCATTCCGAGAAGATCGGATTATCTGCCTGTGAGGGTGGATTCCCGGATGGAGGATCTGCTGGATCGGGCCATGAAGCAGAATTTTGTTCCCGTAGTGGACGATCAGAAGAACTTCATCGGGATCATTACAAGAAAAGAGATCATCCGCTACTTCTACAACCGGATGTGCAAGGAAGAGGACGGAGGAGTGAAGGAGATCGCCAGGTACGTGATTCAGGGCGAGTCGGTACGGTAAGGGTACGAAAACAGCAGACAGAGAAGAGCAGCCAGGAAAGAGAAATCGTTCCCGGCTGCTTTTTCTTATGCCTGTTCTTCCAGATCCTTCAGACACCGCCACAGTGTGGAACGGCTGACTCCCAGCTGCTGAGCCATGAGCTTTCTGCGTCCGTGGCAGAGCGTCTCCAGATCTTTCAGCTGCTGGAGAGTGACAGGGCGCCCGTTCAGAAGCACGGTCTTTTCCGGAGGATTGGGAAGCTGTCCCGTTAAGACTCCATAGCAGGACTCCTGGTCCGCGGCGCGCCGGATGAAAGAGGAAGTGATCATCCCGTCTTCCGGGGCGAAACAAGACAGCTTCCGGCAGAGACTCTGCAGCTGGGTCAGATTTCCGGGCCAGGGAAGCGATTGAAGATATTCCCGGCCATCCGGAGAAAGGGTGCAGGTCCGATGAAACTCTTTGCCGTACTGTTCCAGAAAGCAGTCGGCCAGGAGACCGACATCCCTGCCCCTGGAACTGAGGCTGGGAAGAGACAGGGAAAGAGCTTCCAGAATGCAGCAGAGGCTGACAGGGAGTTTCCCGTTCAGCGGGCAGGAGGTACTGGCAAAAATCCGCACATCCGGAGCGGTTCGCTCCCCGTTTTCCAAGGTAAGAAGACCGGTTTTCAGAAATTCCTCCAACCGGACAGCCATTTCAGGGGACAGATTCCCTGTTTCATGAATAAAAAGGCTGCCCATATGAGCGGAAAGAAAATCAGAGGTCTGAAGAAGGGAGGCATCCACGCTCAGAAACAGATGATTTTTTCTGGAACTTCCGTTATGAATGCACCGGGCAAGGGTACGGCGTCCGGTACCGGACTGGCCGATCAGGAGAACCGGCATGGAGGAAGAGGTACACAGGCCGGCGGCGGCCAGGGTATTTGCAAAGGCGGGATGGCTTCCCTTAAGCCGGGAAAGGGTCAGAGGCCGGGGAAGAACTGCATCCAGGGAACCGTCAGAAGATTCTGATGATGCAGGACCGGGAGCTGAGGCTTCCGGAAGAGCGGAAAGCGGACGCAGAGTGAGAATCGCGCCTTTGGAATGCTTTCCCACCAGAATGGGATGAACGCTTATGGCGCAGTCTTTTTCTGCCACACGGCAGATGTGCCCTGAGACGGAAGTACCGGAAATCAGCGTCCGGTTGACCAGTCCCTGTTCCGGATCGGACAGGAAGGAGGAACAGGGTTTTCCCGTAAGCCGTTTTGCGGAGAGTTTTAAGAGGGATTCTGCAGAACGGTTTACCAGAGTGATCAATCCTTTTTCATTTATGCTTATGATTCCGTCGGATATGGAATGAATGACGGTAAGATGTTCCTGGAACCTCCGTTTCTGCTGCAGGACTCCTTTCTGGACTTCCAGAGCCCTTTCGTAGGCCTCCCGTACGGAAGAGAGGGAAGATTCCAGCAGAACGCAGCTTAAGCCAGCCTCTTTGGCAGCCTGCCTGGTGTAGACTCCGCCGATCACCACGTTTACGTGATCTTTTTTTGCCTGACGGATGGAGTCGCGGATATCCTGACTGCTTTTTACGGCATAAAAACGGATGGACCGGTGCAGAAGCGTCAGAAAGGAGCGGACGGAGTGAATGGTGTCTTCGATTCCGATATAGGCAATGGAAGAGTCTTCTGCATGATAAAGCTGTCTGGCCGTTTCAAGGGTCCGGATCAATTCTGCGTCGGATATGGGAATGGAGACCACGGGTACGGGAAGACGGGCCTCTTTCAGCAGTTTTGCCGTATTTCCCCTGGCCATAATAACATCCGTGTCTTCCGGAAGATGATATTTTGCATAATTTACCGCATCCTCCATCCACACGTTTGCGATGATCAGGCGGTGGGGACAGGAAATGGAATTTTTCAGCTGTTCTCCGTAGGAAGCCATGGCAGAGCCGGATGCGATCATAACGATATTTGACATAATCTGTTCCTTTCAGAAACCGGGCGGTAAATAAAACATTTTTGAAACATTCTGATATATAAGAACAATTATAAAACAAAAACAGGGAAAACAACAGGAAAAATTGACGGAAACGGCCATTCTTTCTACAATCAGGTTAAGGAATCCAATAATCATGCGACAAGGAGGAAAAAAGGATGTTTCCCATTGACAGACAGGAGAAATTTACGTTTGCAAAAGCAGTGTATTACAATTTCAATCCGGTTCCGGTAAAAAAACCATGGAGAGATGCCACGGGAGGGTTTGGGAATTTCGCTCCTCTTCAGGGCTGGATCCGGATCTTTGACCGGGACGGAGTCTGCGGAGAGACCTTCTGTTCCAAAGGAGTCATAACGAATATCCTGCCTCTGATTCTTACGGGGGAGAGCAGGACTTATGAAGAGTGGTATGACTATATTTACTGGAAAATGAGAAATTTCGGCTTCCAGAGCGGCCAGATCGTGGATCTGGGGCAGCTGGATCTGATCATGCTGGATATGATGGCAAGACGGAGAAAGATGCCGCTGCATCGGTTCCTCGGAGCAGAAAAGGACTGGGCAGCATCCTACAAGGGGGGAGGCTCTCTGCTGTCAGATGATGAAGATCTGGTGGCAGATATGGTACGGTATGTGGAAGAAGGCTATCACACGGTAAAGTTCAAAGTGGGCAGTGACTGGGGAAAGAATATGGAACGGGATGCCCGCCGGATGGAGAAGGTGCGGGCAGCCGTGGGGCCGGAAACAGAAATTGCCATAGACGGAAATCAGGTATGGAGCGTGGAAGATGCCCTGAAATTTGCGGATATGGTGAGACCGTACCATCCTGCCTGGTTTGAGGAGCCCATCCATTCCCATGATATGAACGGTATTCAGGCCTTAAAGGAGCGGATCCGCATGCCCATCGGGTACGGAGAATCCATGAGAAATGCCTACGCCTTTGAAACCTATGCAGAAAAAGGAGTGGATCACCTGATGCCCCTGGTCGGCCGTATGAGCCGTATGAGTGACCTGATGACGATCAGACAGCTGGCGAGGGAGAAAGGACTGCGTTTTTCCTCAGGAGGAACAGTGTGGCTGAATGCGGCGTTCGGTGCTCTCTACGGGGAGGAGGAACTGCTGGAAAATCATGAACCGATGACAGAACCCATCGGGGACTGCCTGTCCGTAAAGCCGGAAGAACGGAACGGCAGGCTGTATCTGCCTGATCTGGAAGGCATACCCATGCGCCTGGATACGGAACGGCTGGAAAGAGAAGGAATCCTGGATGAGATCAAATATTATTACGCAGACTCAATGGACAGAAGCTTTGCGGTGAGAGCTGCATACTGAAAAAGGGAAGGCGGCTGTAAGAGCCGGATCCGGCGGAAGTACAGAAAGCCCGGGCACATGCCCGGGCTTTTTCATATCTGCGGGGATCTGACTCAGCCGTTATCTGCAGCCGGTTCCTTTTCCGTAATAAAGCGGAATTCCACCGGAAGAGGATTCTTCTCCCACCACTCAGCCAGGAAAGCACTCAGTTCTTCCGGATCCGGCGGAGTCTGGGAGGTAATATCCGCCGCCAGGGTAAGTCGGTGCTCCTTGCCCCAGTACACGTAGACTTCTGCTTTGGAGATGTCGCTGCGGTTGGACAAGATCCGCTCCAGACGGGCCAGATCCACAAAATCCCGTCCGTTCAGACGTTCCATCATAATGGTGCGTCCGCCCTGCTCCAGCAGATCCAGGGTGCCGTCGGGAAGGATTCTGGCGTAAATGCCGGTCTGGTACAGAGTTCCTTTTCCGTAGGGATTGGTTACCTTATCCGTCCAGCCGGCGGTGGGGTGATCCATGATATAGAGCATGCCCCAGGCGCCGAAGGGCTGCTTTCGGCAGCCATCATCCATTACATAAGCTTTTACGGGAGTGTCTCCGTCCGCATCCTCAATGAGCCGGTATCCTACAGTGCGGTTCACTGTTCCGGCAGAGATGAAATAATGCTTGGGGAACAGCTCCTCCGGCAGGTGACGCTTTAAGCGGCGTACAGACGGTTCGGTCAGCATGGCTTCCACGATCCGCTCCAGGCAGAACAGGAAGATTTCCAGCTGTTTTTCATCAAAACGGTTCTTCCAGTAGCGGAGCTCATAGTAATAGCCGCTGGCGTCTGACATCACCTGAAGATGGAAGGGCAGGGAGTCCAGCTGCATCCGCTCTTTCACGGCAGGAGCGCCGCCGATCTCATCGATGTTCAGAATATCTCCCTGATACTGGAAGAACATTTCATCTCCGTGAAGGGTGGAGGTATGGCAGCGCATGGTCTCCATGATCTGATTTCCTGCCTTCTTTAACAGATGAGGCACGGTTTCATGGGGCTCCTGAACCAGACGGAATAAATAGGTGAGGAATAAGGGGCCGGCCAGCCTGGTCCAGCGTCCGTCCGTTCTTCCGCTGTGAATGCTGGTGCTGATGGTATCCTTTTCACTGCTGAAAATACCGATGCAGTAGTTGAAGGCAGTAAGGAACATGACATTTTCCGATACGCCGTGCTCCCGGCAGAAGGCGGTGATATTCTTGCGGTTCAGCTGGGTGAACCGTTTCCGGATGGCAGCATTTTCTCCCCGGTCCAGATCGTGGAAATCCCTTCGGTTCAAAATGCTCTTTCTCACGCGGAAGTTGTCCATCAGATTTCCGAAATAGCCGATATCCCTGGCACGGATTCCCTTCTGCTCCCGCGCCTTTTCGTCCAGAACGTATTCAAACAGAGTATACTCTTCTTTTTCCACCCGGTCGCCCCGATACAGGGAGTTTAAATCTTCAAACAGCACATTCATGGTCATTCCGTCGCCTACGATATGGGCAATATCAAAGAAGAAGTAGTTGGCGGAGTCGGTCTGATAGATGCCCACATGGTAGAGGGGCTCGTCCTTCTCATAGGTGTAGGGCTTTAACAGCTCTGTCTTCATATGATCCCATTTCCGGTCGCTGACCCGGATAATGGGGATATGTACCCGGATTTCATCGTGACGGAAAGTTTTGTAGGCTCCTTCGTCCAGCTGGATGATAGATTTTAAGCCGGGATGGATGTCAAACAGGTCCTCTGTGGCCTGCTGCAGCCGGGACAGGTTGACGGACCGGTCCAGACGGAAGAGGAAGGGAAGGTTGGCCGTGGTATTGCCCCGCATCACATAGGCAAAGTAAAGCTGAAGGTTTGTCAGAGGATATACCGGACGGGGACTGTAATCCACAGAATTGTCATTCTGTGACTCTTTGTAAAAGCTTTCCAGCTGCTCCACAGTGGGGTGGCTCATCAGATCGTCCAGGGTCAGGGAGAATTTCAGGCCGGCAGCCAGGTCTGACAGCAGCATGATGCTGCCGAGAGAATCCAGCCCTGCCTGATAGAGATTGGTATCGATGCCGAAGCGGCGGTGTCCCAGGCAGGCAGCTACCGCATCCCAGATCTTTGTCTGCAGCTCATTTTCAGGCAGACGCAGATTGGCCAGCTCTTCTTCCTGAGCTTTCTTTTTGCTGAAATATTTGGAACGGATGATTTTGTTGGAAGAGGTTTTTTCAAAAGGAACTTCGCGGATCCGGAAGCGCAGGATTCTCTTATAAGAGGGGAGTTCCTGGTTATGCAGGTTTACCAGATCGGAAACGGCCTCTTCCACATCGGAGATATGGGAAGCCTCCGCATACTTGTAATTGGGATAGATTTCAGCGGTAATGGAGTCATTTTCCTCAAAGACCAGAATTTCCTCTACCAGCTTGTCCCCGTCAAACAGATGCTCCAGCTGTTCGGGGGCCACATTTTCGCCGTTGCTTAAGATGATCAGGTTCTTTTTCCGCCCGGTAAGATACAGGAAATTTTCCTCATCCACATAGCCGATATCTCCGGTACACAGCCATCCGTCTTCAGTGAGAACTTCTGCGGTCTGCTCCGGATCCTTATAGTAGCCCATCATGACAGAGGGACTTTTTACCTGGATCTCGCCGTCCTTGATACGAACCTGGCACCGGTCTACGATCTTTCCCACAGAAGCCATCTTGTCAGGGCGGTCCCAGACAGTGGAAGAGATTTTGGGAGAGCATTCGGACATTCCGTAGCCCTGGGCCATTTCGATGCCCAGCCGGTGGAAGCTTTCTGCCAGATCAGGAGCCAGGTATCCGCCTCCGCAGATGATACGGCGGAGCCTGGAGCCCAGCACCTCGTGTTGGATTTCTTTTAAGGGACGGTCCGGCTGCTGCCTGGACAGGACCATCATACGGTTGTAAAGGGATTTGGGAATCATGGGAACGGTACGCATCATGGTAGGCTCAAACAGGCGGAGATGGTCTCCCAGCTTGGAAAGATCCCGGTTCAGGCAGAGAGTGGCGCCATAGCGCATGACCAGAAAAACGTCGCCGTTGATGCAGAAGACATGGTGGATGGGAAGGACGTTCAGGTAGACCTCTTTGCTGAAATCTTCCGTCTCAGAAGTACAGAATACATTATCGATCAGATTGCCCTGAGAAAGCATGACTCCTTTCCCGCGGCCGGTGGTGCCGGAGGTGAACAGGATCAGGGCCAGATCATCCGGGGAGCTTTCCGACTGTACGGATTGGCCGGCATAATCCCTGATGATATTGTCGGCGCAGAGCACATGGCGTCCGTGCTGGAGAGATATGAAGGTGCGGATTCCGGGGCAGCGTTCTTTTGCGCCGTCGGCCAGAGACCGGTGCTCCCAGTCATAAAACAGGATATCCACATCCGACCGGGTCAGGCAGTCGCAGAAGGTATCCAGATTGGCCTGGATATCCAGAGGAACGGCTACGCTGCCGGCACTCATTACGCCCAGAAGAGCAGCCAGATAATGATGGCCGCTGCTGCCCATAAGGCCCACATGGAGCGGACGTCCCGCCTGCGTGCTCTGCTCCCTGGTCCAGGCGGCGATTGCCATGGCGTCTGCGGCAAACTGCCGGAACGTGACGTCATGGATCACGTCGTTGATTTCATACCGGATAAAGACATGGTCTCCATGCTCGTTTCCGGCATTCTGAACCAGATCGCAGATGGTTTTTGTGTTTTCATATGTGATCATATTCATCATCCCCCTATGAAAGTGTTTATTATCTTCATTATAGCACATCTCAGGAAGATGGAACATCAAGAATAAGTAAAATAAAACTTTGTTCTGCGGATTCCTGTTTGTTTTCTGCAAAAATCACTTATTTCCGGGAAGAATCCTTTACCGGGATTCTTTGCGCTCTGCTCTGCTGATCCGCTTCCTTTAACTCCTTCAGGATGGACTTTACGATGAACATCACTGCTATCATGGAAATCAGATCCGCCGCAGGTGCGGAATACAGAGCGCCGGTCACGCCGAATTTTAAGGCGAAGAGAATCGTAAACGGAACACTTAATACAAAATCTCTTAACAGGGAAAGTCCCATGGACAATGCCGGCTTTCCCAGTGCCTGCAGAAACACGCTGGTAGCCTTCTGTATGCAGGTAAATATGATCATAGATAAGAAAATCCGAAAGGATAATACTGCAAATTCGTTATACAATCCGTCTTCGCTTCCGAAGATGGAGATTACCTGCAGGGGAAATATTTCAAAGCAGATCAGGGAAATAAAGCCGACCACAGCCTCTGCCGTCAAGATGGTCTTGAATATTTTACGGACACGGGCAAATTCACCGGCACCATAATTATATCCGATTACCGGCTGAGAGCCTGCTGCAATTCCGATGCAGACAGAAATTACGATCTGAAATACTTTCATGACGATTCCAACTACTGTAAGGGGAATATCCGCACCGTATTTGCTCTGTGCGCCAAAAGTTACCAGCACATTATTCATGACTCCCATGATGAGCACAATGGAAATCTGAGTCAGAAAACTGCTGATGCCCAGAGGAACGAATTTTTTTATGATTCTTCCGGATAATAAAAACGTATTTCCGGAAAGACGGAAGGATTTTGCTCTTGTTAAGTAGAATATACCGCAGAGCTCAGAGACGATCTGACCGATAATCGTAGCAACAGCGGCCCCCATCATCCCCCATTCAAGGATAAAAATGGCCACAGGATCCAGAATTACATTGATAATACAGCCGATCAAAGTTGTAAGCATGGCATAGGCAGGGCTGCCGTCTGCGCGGATGATGGAGTTCAATCCGTTTCCTATTACAAAAAAGGGAATTCCTATTACAAGATATGTAAAATATTCACTGGCATAGGAAATGTTATTTTCTGTAGCGCCGAAGGCACAGAGAATCCGGGTTTTGAAGATGACAAAAAGGACCGTCATCAGAATTCCGGAAAAGGCCAGCAGGGTTACAGCATTTCCCACACTTTTCCTTGCTTCCTCCGCATCTTGTTTTCCCTGACACAGGCTTAAGTAAGCTGCCGCCCCGTCGCCTAACATAAGAGCGATTGCCAAGGAAATAACCGTAATGGGAAATACCACATTTGTGGCACCGTTTCCCAGTAACCGATTCCCCGGCCGATGAAAATCTGGTCCACGATATTGTAAAGGGAAGATACCAATAAGGACATAATACAGGGGATAGAAAACTTTAATAAAAGTTTTCCGATTTTCTCTTCTGCCAGATATCTGTTTGCATTCTGATTCATATTGTTTCAACCTCCGAAATGAACAAAAAGCCGAAGATCCTGAAGTGAGTTTCGGGGTGGTCATCACTTACGGGATCTTCGGCTACAACCTGAATTTTCAAATGTTTTTATCGCGCTGATTATGATACACGATTTTTGCGGATTTTGGAATCCTCAAATCATACAAAATTTCCTGTATCCGTATATGGCAATAGTGCACAAAACTCTGCAGATCATCAGAATCATTTCGCTGCTTCCAGCATATTTTCAATGAATATGCCGTACCCCCGTGTGGGATCGTTTACCAGAACATGGGTCACCGCGCCCACCAGCTTTCCGTTCTGAATGATCGGGCTGCCGGACATCCCCTGGACGATTCCTCCCGTAAGAGACAGAAGCTCCGGATCCGTCACCTTCAGAATCATTCCCTTTCCTCCGCTTCCGGAGCTGTAGTCTACTCGCTGGATCTCAATCTCATAGTCTTTCAGTTCCCCGGAAACGCTGCTGCGGATGATGGCCGGTCCTTCCTTCACATCCTGACGGTATCCGATCTCCATGGGAGTGCTGTCCAGCCGGCCGGAAAATTCACTGTTGACGGTTCCGAAAATACCTTCCCCTGTGTTTGAGGAGATTTCCCCCAGCACAGATCCGGGTCCGTAATAGATCACCCCGGACAGGACTCCCGGCTTTCCCGCACTTCCTTTCTCAATCCCCATAATGGCAGTTTCGTAGAGAGATCCGTCCTGGATCTGTACCAGTTCCCCGGTATCACTGTCGCTGATCCCATGTCCCAGAGCGCCGAAGCTGCCGTCAGGAGTAACGTATGTTACCGTTCCGATGCCCTGGGTGTCATCCCGGACCCAGGCGCCCAGCTTGTAGGAGCCGTCGGAGGCGGAAGCGGGATCAATCTTTACATCAATTTCTGAGCCGGCTCTGCGTACAGTCAGGATGGTTTCTTCTCCGTGAGAGCGGTTGACGGCTTCGGTCAGCTCTTCTTTTGTATTCAGAGGACTGCCGTTTACGGCCTGGATGTAGTCCCCGGTCTGAAGAATGCCGAGAGCCGGCTCGGATATGGTTCCGTCTGAGCCTTCCACTTCTCCCGTGCCGATGACCATGACTCCGTCGGATTTCAAGTATATGCCCACAGGCAGTCCGCAGGGAACGGCATAACGGTCATCCACCACATCCACACGGATATCCTTGAGAGGGAAAAGGCCGAAGAGCCGGAGACTGAGGCGGTAGCTGCCCTTATCCCTGGCATACAGGGTAAATGGCTCATTTCTTGTAATGCGGATCTGATCCGCAGGAATGTTGGAGCCGTTTCCCAGGGCTACTTCCTCACTTTCAGAGATCAGGGTGGAGCTGATCAGACCGGGAAAGGAAAAGGCTTCCGACTGATTTTCTCCGATGGAAAAGTGATCCGGAATCATGCGGTTTGCATACCAGCCGGTGAATCCTGCAGCAGCAAGAACGGCTGCGGCGAATATGCGCAACATATGTTTTTTGAATTTCCTCATTCCGCTCATGTACGGTACCTCCTTTGATGACTGCAGAGCTTTGGAACGCTCCGAGTTTAGTATGTGAAAGAAACAGAAAATCACTCTGCTATTTTTTTGCTGGGAAGGAAATTCCTTCAGCAGAGCTGCAACAAAAAACGATTTTTTTCGTCTTTATATTTAGGGAGGTGTCGAAAGTTGCGGTGAAATTCCGTTGCAACAGCAAAAAAATGAAGATTATAATACACCAGGAAGAGGAAATTAAGAGGAGGAAGGGAATATGGCAGAAATAAATGTAGCGATTGCCGATGATAATCCGCAGACTTTGCGTCTGCTGGGAGAAATTTTGGAGAAGGAGGAGGACTTCCGCGTAGTGGGAAAGGCGGAAAACGGAGAGGACGCCTATGATATGATCCTGAAAACCAGACCGGATGTGGTGCTGCTGGATATTATTATGCCCAGGCTGGACGGAATTTCCGTCATGGAGCGGGTGAGGACGAAGAGCGGACTGGATAAAATGCCTTCTTTTATCATCGTGACAGCAGCGGGGAGCGAGAGCGTGACAACAGAGGCCTTTGCAAAAGGAGCCAATTATTATATCATGAAGCCCTTCAGCAGGGAGACAGTAGTAGATAAGGTAAGAAGGCTGGGAATGGGCACAGACGTGAAGGAACTTCCCCTTACCGGCCTGCGCAAGGTAAAGCCCTATGTGAACAGGGAAGAGTACATAGCTCAGAATCTGGAACAGGATGTGACCCAGATGCTTCATGAGATCGGAATACCGGCTCATATCAAAGGATATCAGTATCTGAGAGATGCGATTGCAATCTCTGTTCAGGAGCAGGATATGCTGACATCCGTGACAAAGATCCTGTATCCGACCATTGCCAAAAAGCATCGTACTACGTCCAGCCGGGTGGAGCGGGCGATCCGCCATGCCATCGAAGTGGCCTGGAGCCGGGGAAAAATGGATACAATCAACGAAATTTTCGGTTATACGGTCAGCAACGGAAAGGGAAAGCCGACCAACTCGGAATTCATTGCCCTGATTGCCGACAAGATCCGCCTGGACTACAAGCGCCTTCCCTGACCGACCGTAAAGGCATATTTCACAAAAAATCACTTCCTAATTTCCAACTGTTATTGTATACTATAGGTATGTAGCCCACGGTCTGAACGGGGGTTGGGTAAAAGGAGGGTTATCTTGTGAAGAAGATATTATTTGTTGCTTCAGAGGCAGTTCCGTTTATCAAAACGGGGGGGCTGGCAGACGTTGTGGGATCACTGCCGAAATGCTTTGACAAGGAATATTTTGACGTGCGGGTGATGATTCCCAAATACCTTTGCATCAAGGAGGAGTGGCGCAATCAGATGACCTATGTAAACCACTTTTACATGGATTATCTGGGACAGAGCCGGTATGTGGGAATTCTGCAGTACGTATATGATGGGATTACCTATTACTTTATAGATAATGAAAGCTATTTCTGCGGACCCAAGCCGTATGGGGACTGGTATTTCGATCTGGAGAAGTTTTCCTTCTTCTGCAACGCGGCATTGTCCGCACTGCCGGTGATCGGCTTCCAGCCGGATGTGGTTCACTGCCACGACTGGCAGACCGGCCTGATTCCGGTATATCTGAAGGACCGCTTCCACGGAGGAGAGTTCTTCCGGAATATGAAGTCCGTTATTACCATTCACAATCTGAAGTTCCAGGGAGTCTGGGACGTGAAGACCATTCAGCGGTTCTCCATGCTGCCGGATTATTACTTCACGCCGGATAAGCTGGAGGCCTATAAGGACGGCAATATGCTCAAGGGCGGCATCGTATATGCGGATGCCATCACTACCGTGAGCAATACCTATGCGGAAGAAATCAAGATGCCGTTTTACGGAGAAGGTCTGGACGGACTGATGCGTGCCCGGGCGGGCAGTCTGAGAGGAATTGTAAACGGTATTGATTACGATGAGTTCAACCCGGAGACAGATCCCTTCATTGCTCAGAAGTACAATGCAAAGAATTTCCGTAAGGAGAAGGGAAAGAACAAAACGGCGCTTCAGCAGCAGCTGGGTCTGCCGGTGGATGAAAAGAAATTCATGGTGGGTATCGTATCCCGCTTGACGGACCAGAAAGGTCTGGATCTGATCCAGTGCGTAATGGACGAGATGTGTACGGACGATATGCAGCTGGTGGTACTGGGAACAGGAGATGAAAAATACGAAAACATGTTCCGCCACTATGACTGGAAGTATCATGACAGAGTGTCTGCTCAGATTTACTATTCCAATGAGATGTCCCATAAGATCTATGCGGGCTGCGATGCATTCCTGATGCCCTCCCTGTTTGAACCCTGCGGCCTGTCCCAGCTCATGGCTCTGCGCTACGGCACGGTTCCGATCGTTCGTGAAACCGGCGGACTGAAGGACACTGTGGAACCGTACAACGAATATGAGAGCAAGGGAACGGGATTCTCTTTTGCCAATTATAATGCTCATGAAATGCTGGGAAGCATCCAGTATGCGAAATATGTATATTATAATAAGAAACGGGAATGGAACAAGATCATTGACCGTGCCATGGCGAAGGACTTCTCGTGGAATACCTCCGCTCAGAAATATCAGGAACTTTACGACTGGCTGATCGGCTATTGATCGATAGGAAGTATGACGCATGGATGTAAGACAGCTTTATAAAGAGGATCAGGAATACCTGGCCTGCGTGGAGGATATTCTGATCCATCCTGTTTTCCGGTCTATGGACGGTTACATTCAGCATGGGAAGACTACCTGCCGGGAACACTGCATACAGGTATCCTATATGGCCTACCGGATCTGCCGGGAGAACGGATGGGACTATAAGGCGGCTGCCAGAGGCGGACTGCTCCATGACCTGTTTCTGTATGACTGGCATGCGCCTGTGAAGGAAAGAGGACACCGCCTGCATGGATTTACCCATCCCCGGACGGCGGCGGAAAACGCGGAAAAATATTTTTCCATCACCGGAAAGGAGAGACAGATCATCCTTCGCCATATGTGGCCGCTGACGCCGGTTCCTCCTGCGACTATGGCCGGAATGGCAGTGGTCTGGGCGGATAAGGTCTGCGGATTTCATGAAACCAGAGAAGGTTTCTGGAGAAAGTTTGCCGATCTGTTCGGAAGAAGGACCGTATTCTGATTCCTGACCGGAAATAAGATACGACGGGAGAAGAGCATGACATTTTGGATGGAATTATTGAACAATCAGGTGCTGATGAGTGCAGTACTGGGGTGGGTGATCGCACAGGCACTGAAAACGATCATTGACTGTGCGCTGAACAGAGAGTTTTCTCCGGAACGGCTGTACGGTTCCGGGGGGATGCCCAGTTCCCACTCTTCTACGGTATGCGCTCTGACTACTGCGGCGGCATACCGCTACGGATTGGGATCGGGAGAGTTTGCCATAAGTTTTGTACTTGCGGCTGTGGTGATGTATGATGCCATGGGTGTGCGCAGAGAGACGGGAAAACAGGCCAAGCTGCTGAACATGCTCATGGAACAGGACTTTTTCAAATTTGACAATGAACTGTTCCAGAAAAGACTGAAGGAGTTTGTGGGGCATACGCCTCTGCAGGTGGCAGCAGGAGCAGTTCTGGGAATCGTTATCGCTGTGTGGATGGAGCATCTGTACGTGTAAGAAAACGCAAAGGCTGTGGAGGGGAATGGATCCACGGCCTTTGCTTTCGTCATGGAAAAAGAAAAATCGGAGGATAAAAATATGAGGATTGTGCTGGCATCTGCTTCTCCCAGGAGAAAAGAGCTGCTGGGGCAGATCGGAATGGAGGCAGAGATCCATCCCAGTTCAGTGGAAGAGAATATAACGGCATCCGGACCGGAGGAAACGGTCATGGGGCTGTCCCGGCTGAAAGCCGAGGCTGTGGCTGCGGAGACAGAGGGGCGCGACGTCCTGGTGATCGGTGCGGATACGGTGGTCTGGGCAGACGGGAGGATCCTGGGAAAGCCCGGATCAGAGAAGGAAGCCGAGGATATGATCCGGATGCTTTCCGGAAATACCCATCAGGTCTATACGGGAGTAACGCTTATTTTCCGGAGTGCAGAGGGAACGGAAAAACGAACTTCCTTTGCTGAGAGAACGGATGTGACCGTATATCCTATGGAAGAAGACGAAATCCGGGAATATGCGCGCAGCGGAGAACCCATGGATAAGGCCGGTGCTTACGGGATCCAGGGAAGGTTTGCAGCCTATGTGCAGAAGATCCGGGGAGACTACAGCAATGTGGTCGGCCTTCCGGTGGGAAGATTGTTTCAGGAAATAAAAGGATTGGTTGGGAGGCAGAAAAAATGATAAAATTGATTGTGACAGATATTGACGGGACCCTTCTTCCGGAGGGAACCCATGCCCTGGATCCGGAGTACTTTGATGTGATCCGCCGGCTCAGGGACAGGGGAATGCAGTTTGCGGCAGCCAGCGGGCGTCACTGGAAGAGCATTGATGAGCTGTTTGCACCGGTGAGAGAAAAAATTTTCTATGTGGCGGATAACGGAGCCTATCTGGGAACCTGGAACAGGGACCTGATTGTTCGTACCCTGCCGAAGGATACGGCGGCAGCGATCGTCCGGGAAGCCAGGAAAATACCGGGAGTGGAGATTGCAGCCAGCTGTGCGGACTGGATCTATATGGAAGATAAAAACGGAGAGTGCTGGAAATGGCTGGAAGAGGGCTACCGGTATGATCTGCGGTTTACGGAGGATCTTACCAGCGTGGAGGAAGGAATTCTGAAGCTGGCATTGGACTGCCCGGTAAATGTGGACGCCATTGCAGCGGAATTTGACAGGAAATTCGGTGACAAGGCCAAAATGGCCGTATCCGGGGAGAAGTGGCTGGATATCATTCCCGTGGGAGTGAATAAAGCGGCCGCCGTAAAGGAACTTCAGGAAAGCCTGGGAATTCTGCCGGAGGAGACCATGGCGTTCGGAGATCAGCTTAATGATATGGAAATGCTGAATCAGGCATATTACAGTTTTGCGGTGGGAAACGCCAGGGAAGAGGTGAAGCGCGCTGCCAGATTCCAGGCGGACACCAACGAGCGCCGCGGAGTGCTGAAGGTACTGCAGGCCCTGTTTTAAAGGAAAAGGAGTTTTTACATGAGAATTTTGAAGAGATGGAAACCATGGGCAGCTCTGGCGGTTTCGGCTGCCGTTCTGACCGGCTGCAGCGGGGGAATTCCCATTGTATCCCAGATAAAGGAAATTGAGGGTTATTCCCTTCCCCAGTCCATGCTGGTAGCGGCAACGGAGAAAAACCGGTACAGGGACGTCTATACGGACCAGCTCTGGACAGTGAGCCTGGATGAGGAAGGCACGACGGTCCAGACCTTCTTTCTGGACCAGGTGGAAGAATTTCTGAGAAAAATGAAAACGGTCAGTCTGCTGGCAGAAGAGAGAAATATTCAGCTGGACAGTGAGGAACAGAGCCGTATCAACCAGCTTTCTCAGGAGTATTTTGAAGGGCTGACGGCAGAGGACCTTGCCTATATGGGAGTCACCCAGGAAGACGTGCAGCTGATGTACGGCGATTACCGTCTGGCGAATAAAGCGGTGTATGAGCTGACGAAGGATATGGATCTGGAGGTGAGCGACAGCGAGGCAAAGGTGATCGATCTTCAGCAGATCGAGGTATGGGATCAGGAAACTGCCGATACAGTCTGGGCTCTGACTCAGGAGGAAGGAGCGGATTTTGCAGGAATTGCGGCACAGTATTCCGTAAATCCGGAGATTGACCGGAAGCTGGCCAGAGGCGAAGGGGAAGCGGCCCTGGAGGAGGCTGCATTCGCTCTGGAGGAAGGGCAGATCAGCACTGTGATCCAGTCCGGTCAGGTCTATTATATTGTGAAATGCATCAGCGCCTATGATGAGGAGGCGACAAAGGAGAGAAAGGCAGAACTGCAGATGCTGAAAAAAGAGCAGGTATTCCAGGGAATCTATGACGAGTTTGCCAAGGAGCATCCGGTGAGCTTCGGAGAGGATTTCTGGGGAAATATGGATTTTGCAGGAGGGGGAGACTGCACTACCACCAATTTCTTTGAACTGTACCGGGAGTATTTTCCGGAAGAGTAGGCGGTAAGGTTGTACATTTTGCCCCCGTTGTGATATACTGGGAACATCTGACGGGCGGGGAGCGTCCGCCTGTCTGATAATCTGTCATCGGAGAGGGCTTCATGGTAGCGTTAAAAATCGGGGATATCAAGACTTTCACATCCAGGCTGTTTGTGAAAGATACATTTGACGGGCTTTTTCTTCGGGAAGCCCAGGTAGTTACGTTCAATTCCTTTGTCATTGACGGGCACATCCGTCCGGGTTACTATACCAGGGACGAGCGGGAAGCCGAACAGATCGGTCTGTTTTCTTCCTGGAAACAGATCAGGCCTGTGTGCTATTCTCTGATCCGGGGGAAAAAGCTGCCGGAAAGTTTCCGGATGGAATTTGTTCTGGGTCCGGAGGATACGGCGAAGGTGCTGGAAAGAGCCGGAGGCGGCTGGAGGCCGGATACGGTGAAGGGGCTTTACCTGGGGGTCCGGTACGAAAACGGAGAGCTGCTCTGCGTTACCGGCCTGTCCCTGGAAGTATTTACCATGGACAGGTCCCTGGAGCACGAGTGGGACGAGACAGTGAAGGCCTTTCTGAAGGCTAATGACATTATATTTTCAGAAGAGTAGAGCGGGAGGTAACAGCAAATGAAGGTACTGAATTATGGGTCTCTGAACATTGACAATGTGTACAGTGTGGACCATTTTGTAAGAGGGGGAGAAACGCTGTCTTCAGCAAAGATGGAGATATTCAGCGGCGGAAAGGGACTGAATCAGTCCATTGCCCTGGCAAAGAGCGGAGCTGAGGTCTGGCATGCCGGAGCTGTGGGGGAAAGCGACGGCGAATTTCTGCTTGATATGATGCGGCAGGCAGGGGTGAACGTGAGTCTTGTGGCTCATACGTCCGGAAAGACCGGCCATGCCATTATCCAGAGAGATCGGGAAGGCCAGAACTGCATTTTATTATACGGAGGCGCCAATCAGGAGATCACCAGAGAGCAGGTGGATCAGGCCATGGAGCATTTTGAGGAGGGAGATTTCCTGATCCTGCAGAATGAGATCAATGAGATTGCCTATATTATGGAGACGGCACACAGAAAAGGAATGAAGATCGTCCTGAATCCTTCTCCCATGGATGAGAAGATTGCCGGCTATCCGCTGGAGTATGTGGACTACTTCCTGCTCAATGAGATTGAGGCGGGAGATATCTGCGGCTGTGAGGGAAGCGGCGAGGAGCTGCTGGAAAAACTGTCCGCCCGTTTTCCGGGAGCGAAGATCGTCCTGACTCTGGGCGGAGACGGATCCATGTATAAGGATGGAGATCTGGTGCTGAAACAGCCGATCTACCGGGTTCCGGTGGTGGATACCACGGCGGCGGGAGATACATTTACCGGCTTTTTCATCGGAGGCCTGATGCGCGGGGAAGAGCCGGCGACGGCTCTGGATCATGCGGCGAAAGCGGCCGCCATTGCAGTGTCCCGAGCGGGGGCTGCTCCGTCCATTCCGGACCGAAAGGAAATTGAATAACAGACAGAAGGAAGAGACCTGTGTATGCAGGTCTCTTTTTTTGCCGTTTTTTCATGGTTCTGTCAAAGAGAAAAATTAAGTATTCTTAAGGATTTCATCAGGCAGAATATTCGGTTTTCTGCTGTATGATCGCTCTATATCGGAAAAAGGAGTGAAACAATGGCACAGAAAAGGCCCATAATACACGTTCAGGATATCCGGAAGGTTTACCGGATGGGGGAAGAGGAGGTAGTGGCGCTGAACAGGATCAACCTGAAGATATATAAAGGTGAGGTATGCTGTATTTTCGGTACCTCCGGCTCGGGAAAAAGTACGCTTCTGAATCAGCTGGCCGGAATGGAAAAGCCTACGTCAGGACGGGTCCTGATCCAGGGAAGAAACATATCGGCCATGAGCGAGGAAGAGCTGGCCGCGTTCCGGCAGCGCAATATCGGCTTTATTTTTCAGTCCTACAATCTTCTTCCATCCATGACTGCAGTGGAAAATGTGGCCATGCCTCTCATGTTCCGGGGAGTGGGGAAGGAGATAAGGGAAAGACAGGCCCGGGTACTTCTGGAGCGGGTAGGACTGTCTCACCGGATGGATCACTATCCCGGCCAGATGTCCGGAGGGCAGCAGCAGCGGGCCGGGATTGCAAGAGCCTTTGTGACCCGGCCTCAGGTCGTATTTGCAGATGAACCCACGGGAAATCTGGATTCCAGAACGACGGAGGAGATCATGAAAATGATCATGGGGTTTGCCAGGAAGTACAGAGAGACCATTATTCTGGTGACTCACGATCCGGGAATGGCCCGTTTTGCCGACCGGATTGTGACGCTGAAGGATGGAAATATCATCGGAGACGAAAGAAAGGATGAGGATGGAAGATATGAATAGAAGATGGAGCAGAGCGGGAAAAAGAATCCTGGTGCTGGCTGCAGTGTTTGTTGTGAGCACAGCGGCATGGGCTTCTGCGGAGGAAATCAGGGAGCAGCCGGCAGAAACGGCGGGAGAAGCCGGGACGTGGGGGAGCGGAGAGGCGGAAGCACCTGCCGCGGTTTCGGAAGGTGAAATTCCGAAAGAGCCTGAAAAAGCGCAGGAGAGTTCTTCAGCAGCAGAAAAGCCGGTTCCGCCGTCTGGAAAACCGGATGGAAGAGGGGAAGGCGGAGAGGAAAACGAAAAGATACCGGACTTTTCTCTGAAGACAGACAGTTATGAGATCTACGGACAGGGAGATTCTTCCTCCCTTCTGAGCAGTCTGAAAAAGGGAAAGAATGCGAAGATCGTGGTGTACGTAAAAGGAAAGGGGATCCGCACGGGGGATGCGGCCAAAAAAGGAATTTCTGTTTCCAAACTGGCAGACAGTTTCAAGACATCGGAATCGCCGAAGGTGAAGATCACTTCAGAAAAAGAAGACGATCTGGAATTTACGGTGACGTTTTCCAAGGCGACTTATCTGGGCAGGGGAAACCGGTTGAAGTTCCGTACCGGATTTAAGAAGGGAGGAATCCCGTCGCAGGTTCTGGAACTTCCGATCACGGAATGTGAGGAATCGGATTCCGGAGGAAAACGAAGCCGGGATGACAGTACAGGCCAGCCGGTCATCCGGGTGAAGCGAACGGCGCCGGAAGGCCCCGTGGGACCGGGAGAACCGTTTGTGCTGGGGCTGGAACTGCAGAACACCAGCCAGGATGCGGATATTGAGGATATGGTTCTCAGTGTGGTGCCGGGAAGCTCCGTATTTATCAGTGAAGATACCAATTCCACAATCATCGGACGCCTGGAGGCGGGAAGGATGGTGCCGGTCAGGCTGAACCTGATCGCCGGGACGGAGATCGGCGGTCCCACGCAGGCAGTGGATCTGGAACTGAAATATAATTATTCTTCGGGAGGAACGACCGTGGGAGGAACATCCACTCAGAAAGTCCTCATACCCGTAAAGGGAGGGACGGCCACAGGTCAGCCGGTGATCCGGATCAGCCGCAGCGGTCTGGAGCGGCCGGTCAGGAAGGGAGAGGAATTTCAGCTGACGGTCACCCTGCAGAATACCAGCAGGGATAAGGACGTGCGGAATCTGGCGGCAGTATTTGAACCGAACGATCAGATTTCTCTTCTGGAGGATACTGATACGAAGCAGATCGGAGAACTGAAGGCCGGAGAGTCGGCAGAGATCCCCATACGGCTGAGAGCCGGAACAGAGCTCTCGGCAGCCGCGTCCCAGCTGATCGGGATTACGCTGAAGTTTGACTACGATTCTGATAAGGGACCGACGCAGGGAACCTATGGAGAAAGGCTGGTCATTCCCACGGAAGGAAGAAAAAACGGTCCGGGAAACGCCACTCCCAATGTGATCATAAAAAACTATACGTACGGAGAGAGGGTAACAGCGGGACAGGTATTCGATCTGGAAATGGAATTCTGCAATACCAGCACGGCGGCAGCAGTGGAAAATGTGGTGATGTCTCTGGACACAGGAGAGGGGATTTCCATCAGTTCTTCTTCCAACACCTTTTATGTTTCCAGGATGGGACCGGGGGAGAGCAGGCAGCAGAAAGTGCAGATGCAGGCACTTTTTCAGTCAAAGCTCCAGTCCCCCAAGATCACCATTTCCTGTAAATATGAATATGTGGACCGGGATGAGAGGAAGCAGGCGTCCTCCAGCGAGACCATTGCCATTCCCGTCTATCAGCCCGACCGTTTTCAGCTGGGAGAACCGACATTTTCCGAACATATCCGCCAGGGAGAGGAAGCGACCATTTCCATCCCCTATATTAATAAGGGGCGGGGGCAGGTCTACAATGTGGAGGCCCGGCTGGAAGGAGAGATCGACGCTCTTGCCAGAGAAGTAAATCTGGGGAATTTTGAAGCCGGAAAGAGCGGAACCATAGATTTTATCGTGACTCCCAGAGAGAAGGGAGAGTTCCGGGGAACGGTGTATGTAAGCTATGAGGATGAAGCGGCTGAAGTAAAGACCGCACAGGTTTCCGTATCGTTTGAAGCAGAGGAAGAAGAACAGGAAGACCTCTTCGCGCCGGATGAAACGGACGGGGAAGAAAACGGCGGACTGTGGAGGAAGCTGAGGATTCCCGCCGCGGTGTCAGCAGGTCTGGCGGCAGCGGCCTGGACGGCCTACAGCCTGAAAAAACGGAAGAAAAAGGACCTCTTCCCGGAACCGGAAGAATGGGAGGAGCAGGAAGATGAGAATGAGACAGAAGAATCAGAGGAGGAGGATACATGAGAACCGGAGATCTGCTTCGGGTATGCCTGCAGAATCTCCTCCGCCATAAGGCCAGAACCCTGCTTACCGTACTGGGAGTGGTCGTGGGATGCTGCTCCGTGGTGATCATGATCTCCATCGGAATCGGAATGAAAAAGGCGCAGGAGGAGGCTCTGGCACAGATGGGAGATCTGACCATCATACAGGTATATCCTTCAGGAAAAGGAGCACAGTCTGCCAGGATTAATAAAAAGGCTGTGGATCAGATGAAAAAGCTGAAGGGGGTGGAAGCCGCGACTCCCAAGCTTACAGAGGAGGGAATTCCTCTTGTAATATACGGCGGAAGGGACAGAAGGTACCGGACGGCGTACGCTTCGGTGGTGGGAATCGATCTGAGCGTGGCAGAGACCATGGGCTACCGGCTTATGGAAGGTGAATGGAAGACAGGAAAAAAAGACCGGGTGTATGTGGGACAGAATTTTGCCTATCTGTTTGAGGATACCAAACGTCCGGAGGGAAGAAATACGGTAGATATGTACAGCGGGAGCTGGACGGAAGACGGAACGCTGGATGCGCCGCCGCCGTTCTTCGAGGTGATGAAAACGCCGCTCATTTTTGAACTGGACAGCGGAAAGGAGGACGGAAAGAAGGTGGCCAGAGAACTGGAGGTGGGAGGCCGCCTGAAGGAAGATTACGGCAAAGGGGAAGAAACGTTTATGGGGCTGATCATGAGCCTGGAAACCTATGATTCCCTGCTGGAGCAGCAGGCCCGTCTGTCCGGAAAGCAGCGGGATGGCAGAAAAGGATATCAGGGAGCTCTGGTAAAGGTAAAGGATATCCGCTTTGTAGCGCAGGCGGAAAAGGAGATCCAGCAGATGGGCTTCCGGACCAGTTCCATGGAAAGCATCAGAAAACCCATGGAGCAGGAGGCAAGACAGAAACAGCTGATGCTGGGAGGACTGGGGACCATCTCCCTGTTTGTAGCGGCTCTGGGCATTACCAATACCATGATCATGTCCATATCGGAACGGACCAGGGAGATCGGAGTCATGAAGTCTCTGGGATGTTTCGTGAGAGATGTAAGGAAGATCTTTCTCCTGGAGGCAGGGTGCATCGGTCTGCTGGGAGGCATCACAGGAACGGCGGTCAGCTATCTGATTTCCGTACTGATGAATTTTGCGGCAGCCCGGTCTCCGTCCGGTCTGTCTGCCGATCTTCCGGCGGGAACAGCTGCCCGCCTGTCGATTATCCCGTGGTGGCTGGCGCTGTTTGCCGTTCTGTTTTCCGTGGCAATCGGTGTGGGAGCGGGGTATTATCCGGCCAACAGGGCGGTAGGAATTCCGGCACTGGAGGCAATCCGGCACGATTGAGGGAATAGATCCCTGACGTCAGGTTTCTGTGGAAGGGATGTATGGAATGAGATATAATAGCAGATATGGAAATGTACTGTTGGAGGAAACGGATGTGAACAAACGAAAAATTTTATTTGCAGATGATGACGGAGAGATCAGAGAGGTTGTAAGGATCCTTCTGGAAGGAGAAGGATATGAGGTGGTAGAAGCTTCCAACGGAACGGAAGCAGTGGAACTGGCAGATGACAGCTATGATCTGATCATACTGGATGTTATGATGCCGGGGCGTTCCGGATTTTCAGCCTGTGCGGAAATACGCAAGCGGTCTGTGGTGCCCATTCTTTTTCTTACGGCCAGGACCCAGGATTCGGATAAGACCATGGGGTTCGGGGCGGGAGGGGATGACTATCTGGCCAAACCCTTTTCCTATACGGAGCTGGCGGCCCGTGTGAAGGCCATGATCCGGCGCTACCATGTGTACAGAGGGAAACAGAAAGAGGAAGAGGAAGAGATGATTACAGTCAAGGATCTGGTGATCAGGAAAGCGGGAAAGCAGGTCATGAAGGGAACGGAGGAGATTTTCCTCACAGACCTGGAATACAGGATCCTGCTGCTTCTGGCATCCAACCGGGGAAGGATCTTTACCATAGAATCCATTTATGAAAATGTATGGGAGGAGCCCTTTTTCTACAGTGCGAACAATACGGTGATGGTTCACATACGGAATCTCAGAAAAAAGCTGGAAGAGGATCCGAAAAATCCCAGATATGTGGTGAATGTATGGGGAAAGGGGTACCGGGTTGAGTAAAGGTTGGAAGATCAGCAGGCTGGGAATTGAACTGGGGCTGGCAGCAGTGATTTCGGCGGCAGCAGGACTTGCCCTGTATATCGGCCTGAACACATTCGGATACGGACTTCTGGATCAGAATCTGATGAGAGAGGATGTTCTTGCGGCGAAGGAGCAGGAATATGCGGACAGTCTCCAGACCTATGTGATGGAGCACGGCATATCCTCAGAAAACATCAGAGCACTGGATGAATGGGCCGGAGAAAAAAAGAATTTTATTGTTACCCTGTATAAAGACAGAACGATGATCTACTGCAATGACGGCAGAGTGGCGGTGACGGTTTCCCATACGGAAAACTGGGAAGGGGAAAACCCGGAACCGGATTCCGATCATAAGGAGAGCGGGCAGAACGGAGAGACGGCCATTCCCTGGGTCTACCGGCTGCAGCTTTCCGACGGTTCGGCTGACGCAGTGTTCAGCTTTTTATTTGATCCTTATTACTATGGAGCGGTCAATGCAGTGAGCGGACTGGTTGCAGTGCTGGTATCCATGACTCTGCTGCTGCTGTTCATTCACGGAAAGGTACAGTATATTGCGCAGCTGGAAAGGGAAATCCAGATTCTCCAGGGCGGAGACCTGGATTATGCGATTACTGTGAGCGGCAGAGATGAGCTTGCATCTCTGGCTGCGGAGATGAATGCCATGCGTCTGGCCATAAAGGAACGTCAGGAGCAGGAGGAGCGGGCCAGAAATGCCAACCGGGAGCTGGTCACGGCCATGTCCCACGACCTGCGTACGCCCCTTACCTCTCTCCTTGGCTATGTGGATATTCTGCAGATGGACCGGTGCGGAAACGGAGAGCAGATGAAGAAGTGCCTTTCCGCTGTAAAGGATAAGGCATATCAGATCAAAGAGATGTCCGATCAGATGTTTGAGTATTTCATCGTATACGGAAAAGATGAAGAAGAGGTGGAGCTGACGGAGGTGAACGGAGCGGAATTTCTGGGCCAGATCGTGGAAGAAAGCCTGTTTGACCTGGAGAATGAAGGATTTCTCATAGAAAGGGAGAGTGACGAGATCAGCTGCCGGCTGATGACGGATATCCGCCTGGTGAGAAGAGTGTTCGGCAATGTTTTTTCCAATCTGCTGAAATATGCGGACCGGTCCCGGCCGGTCCGGGTAGAATACAGGCAGACGGAACAGGCTCTGATCATCCGGTTTGCCAATTCGGTGTGCAGAGAGGCGGAACAGAAAGAGAGCAGCAACATCGGTCTGAAGACCTGTGAAAAGATCATGAGCTGCCACAGAGGAAAATTTTCCTGCCGGAGGGAAGGAGAACAGTTCCTGCTGGAGCTGGAATTTCCCATCCGGGAAAAGAGAAGCTGAAAAAACGGCCCCTGAAAAGGGGCCGGAACTCAGGCCTTCTTCCCGGAGAAGGAGGACAGGATCTGCTCAAACTGAGGAGAGGCGTTTTTCTTGCTCACAAAGAAGGAGATCACCAGAAGCAGATAGGTGATGTCAAAATTGGAGCGGGATACCAGCTTGATAAATACACAGGCGCCCAGAGTGACCAGATCCAGGCGGAGATAAAGGCTTCCCAGCTGATACCGCTTTACGATCCGATGCCGCACCCGGTAATTCTGGATGGCTACGGCTCCGGCAATGCAGCCAACGGCCGCATCCGCCCAGTAAGTCAGCAGATAGCGGCCGGTGACCAGATTGTTCAGGAAAAGCAGAACGATGCTGACAGTAAATACGGTCCAGATCGAGCTGATCACAAACTTCTCATAGTCCTGACGGCACAGTTTTTCTTTCATATCCCTGAATGCCGGTCCCCCGGAGAAGCGGACTGCGTAGCGGGACGGGGAATCGGGAAATGCCCGGGAGGCGGGAACGCCGTCCCGGGCATTTTTCTGACAGTGTTCCAGCACTGCATTGACGGCAGCGCTTTTGTCAAAAGCAGAAAGGGAGGAATCTGCCAGAATCCTTTCGCAGATCCCGTCGAATATCTTCCGGTAATCGGAAGGCAGCCGTTTGGCCAGATACAGGTTGTCGATGTGAACGCTTTTCATAATCCTCCCGCTCAGGCCAGTTCAAAGGAATCACTGTCTGTGATCCGCAGGTCCGTATTGTAGAAAGCAGTCAGAGCGTCGACCATATACTGGGAGTCACGGATGCCGGCGGTCTCATAGGAAGAGTGCATGGACAGCTGGGGCAGACCGATATCCACAGTGTGCATGGAAACTTTCTGAGAAGAAAGATTGCCTAAGGTGCTGCCGCCTGCCGCATCGCTGCGGTTTGCAAAGTACTGGACCGACACTCCTGCGTTCCGGCAGATTCCTGCAAATACGGCGGAGCTGATGCCGTCGGTGGTGTATTTCTGGTTGGCGGAGAATTTGATCACCACGCCCTTGTTCATATAGGTGCAGTTTTCCGCGTCTGTTTTTTCCGGATG
>CALWRQ010000024.1 GCA_944383965.1 uncultured Lachnospiraceae bacterium | reverse complement strand
AGCTTAAGCAACAAGATGGATAAATCCTTACTGGCTGTAAGGGATATTAACCATATTTATATTGTAGTAGAAAGGAGATTCCGGGAACAGAGAAAGAACTGGAAATTATGGAACGGAGCATCGGACATATCCGGGAATTTGTCAGAAAGAGCAGCAGCTATACACAGCCGATCCTTCTGCACCTGTCGCAGGTGGATGTGGAAGTCCTCCTGAAGGAAGCGGCAAGGGAAGGAACCCATGGCTGGAGCGGGACGGTAGAGATCATTGTGGACAGGCCGGGGGCAGTCCTGATATGTGACAGGGATCATATGAAGGAGGTTCTGAACAATCTTGTGAGAAACGCTCTGGATGCCATGGGACAGGAAGGAAAGCTGACTCTTTCCTACCGGATGCCCAGGAAAAATATCGGACTGATCGGAGTGGCAGACACGGGAAAGGGGATTCCGGAGGAACAGGTTTCCCGTATTTTTGACATGTATCACAGCGGATATTCCGATCCGGATCATATGGGGCTGGGCCTTTTTTACTGCCAGAATGTTCTGCGGGCTCATGGAGGATATATTCAGGTCAGGAGCAGTACGGAAGAGGAGCGACGCGGCACGGTGTTTAATCTTTGCATACCCGCAGGCAGGGGGATTCCGTCAGCTACTATGGAGAAAAAAAGGTATGAAAAAGATCATAAAAATACAGATAGTGGAGAATGACCAGGATTACGCCTGGCTGCTGCGGGAGGAACTGGAGCAGCATGAGCGCCTGGAGATTGTCGGCGTATGCCCGGACGGAGACTGTGCGGTGGAGACGGCATGCAGGCTCAGGCCGGATATCGTGCTGATGGATCTTCATCTGGGCAGTTCCTATGAGGAAGGGATCCGGGCATCCAAAGAGATCCGGATCCGGACGGATGCCAAGGTACTGATCCTGACGGCCCTGTACTCCAGAGAGATCCTGGAGAATGTGCTGGCTCAGTCCTTTGCGTCCGGATATATTATGAAAGATCAGCTTCCGCTGCTGGTGGAAAATATCTATGCTCTTGCAGAGGGAAGAACGGGACAGGAAAGAATCCTGCTCCAGTCGGCGCTTGCCTGCCTGACTGCTGCGGAGCGGTCGGTATTTGACATTATGATGGGAGAGGAGAACCGATGCCGCTCTTCTACAAAGACCATTGCCAATCAGAAGACTCAGGTGCTGAAAAAACTGAAGCTGGACAATAAAAAAGATCTCCAGCATGTGTTTGGAGCTTTGAAAGAGGATCAGGGAGAAGAAGAGACTCGGTAAAGGCAGGGATATGGCTTGGGAAGAATACGGAAGACAAAAAGGCGCTTCCTGCTGTCCTTCGGGAAAAGAACGGCAGGAAACGCCTTTTTCAGACTGCAGGATCAGGAAAGTTCTGCCGGACTGACTGCTGTAGTGTGCTCCGGTTCGGACGGTTTGCAGGCAGAGGAGATCAGCCCTCCGAAAAAACGGATCATGGTGCCGGTGAGGAGAACGGAGAGAATCGTTCCGATTCCGAATACGCCTCCCATCAGAGTGCCGGCCGCCACATAGGAGAGATCAGCGGCAGTCCGCAGTCCTGCGTAAGGAAGCCGGGTCGCATCACTGAGTCTGCACAGGAGGGCGTCCAGAGCATTCATGCCCAGCTTCAGCTGGATTAAAAGGGCCAGGGCAAAGCTTAAGAAGATCTGGCCCAGAGAAAAGCCCAGAAACCGCAGCGGAAATGAGTTGCTTCCCAATGTCAGAGGTTCCAGCAGCCAGAGATAAAAGTCAATAAAGTATCCGGAACAGAGCGCGTAAACAACTGTTCCGGCTCCCAGATTGCGGCGCGCAAAGCAGGCGGCAATGAGGATAATGGTCAGATTGTACACCAGAGACGCATTTCCATAGGAGATGGACGCAGTACGGCTGATACCATCGCACAGAAGACCGATGGAATCACTGCCAAGACCGTTGGCCAGGAAAAGGGCTACAGCAGCACCTACCAGATTCATGGCAGCGAAAATCAGAAGAGCTTTTTTGAAACGTTCCTTCAACATCATTTCCTCCTTATTTTATTGGTATTGGACTACTTGCACAGATTTATATTTCATATTAAACTTAGTACAGGAATAAAAAAATGCCAAATGGCACAATCTGAGGATTTTATGTTAAAAAAAGAATTTGAGCAGAAATACGGATCTCCAAAACAGCAGGAGTTTTACAGAGAATTCTTCAGCCGTATTCCGCAGCCGCTGATGCCTTATCTGTCTGTAAGAAAATTTTCATACGGAGAAACCATGATCCTGTCATCAGACCGGTCGAAGAGCGTCTTTTTTCTGATGGAGGGAGGAGTCTATGCGGTGGAAGACCGGGTACAGAGTCTTCCTTATGTGTTTACGGAACTGACTCCGGTGGAGATCATAGGAGACTATGAGCTTTTTTCCCGGATGGAGGGCTCCTATGCGACGATTGTGGCGGCTGGAGACTGCGAATGTGTTGCCATGCCTGCGGATCTGTACCTCCGGTGGATTTCCGGGGATGGGAAGGCCCTGTTTTATCGGACCAGCCTGCTGATGAATCAGCTGGGCGGACAGGCGGCGGCCGGCCGCCAGTATTTTTTCCTGGACTATGTGCCGCGCTGCGCATCCCTTCTGCTTCAGTATGCTGTGCCGGCCGGAAACGGCAGGTTTGTGCTGCCGATCAACAGGGAAAGCCTGGCTGCCCGAATGGGCTGTTCCTTAAGGACCTGTCACCGGGCAGTGGCAGATCTGAAAAAAAGGGAGCTGATTTCCCTGAACCGGGGAAAGATTACCGTGGATGAAAAACAGAGGGAGCGACTGCGCTCTTACCTGGAGGATGAGCTGAGCAGATTATGAACCGCCGGAAAAGAATGGGAAATTGATTGACGACTGACAGATTTTAACATATAATAAAAACAATTCGTCTGCAAAAGCAGACCGCAGGTCCAGTAGGACAGAGAGAGCCGAACGCTCAAGCAGGAAACAGAAACAGTGACAAATACACAGGAAACCAATCGTACCAGGAAGGGAAGCATCTCAGGAAGAGAGGCCTATTTCTGGTATTTTTTTGTCGGCTTTTTCGGAAGCGGACAGGAAGCGGGATGTGAAAACAGGAGGAAAAATGCTGAAAAAGAAAAACAGGAAAATAATGGTAGGGCTGGTCCTGCTTGCAGCAGGTATGCTTGCAGCCTGCAGTCAGGGGAGCAGCAGTGAGATCTCTGCTCCGCCGGAGGCCGGCGGGCATGCAGGAGGCGGCAGCCGCGGGACCGGAGACCGGGAATCTGTGGTGGTAGTTATGGATCCGGCATCCGAACCGGCAGCGGGGTTTGACCCGGCTTACGGATGGGGGGCAGGAGAACACGTGCACGAACCGCTGATCCAGAGTACACTGACAGTGACCACGGCCGATCTGGAAATCGACTATGACCTTGCTACGGACATGAATGTGAGTGAGGATGGGATGACCTGGACTGTGGATATCAGAAATGATGTGCGGTTTACAGACGGGGAACCCCTGACAGCGGAAGATGTGGCCTTTACCTACAACACGCTGAGAGATACCAGTTCCGTTAACGATTTCACCATGCTTAAAGAGGCGGTGGCTGTGGACGGAGACACGGTGGAATTTCACATGAACCGTCCCTACTCCATCTGGCCGTATACGATGGCAGTGGTAGGAATTGTTCCGGAGCATGCCTATGGGCCGGACTACGGAGATCACCCCATTGGATCCGGCCGCTACATGCTGAAGCAGTGGGACAGAGGACAGCAGGTCATTTTTGAAGCCAATCCGGATTATTACGGAGAAGAGCCGGTGATCAGACAGGTGACGGTTCTGTTTATGGAAGAGGACGGAGCTTTTGCGGCGGTCATGGCCGGCCAGGCTGATCTGGCTTATACGGCAGTCTCCTACGCGGACCAGCAGGCAGACGGTTATGAGCTGCTGGCCTTTGATACGGTGGATAACAGAGGATTCAATCTTCCGGCAGTGCCGGCGGGAGAGACGGATGAGAACGGGGTTCCTCTTGGAAACGACTTTACCTGCGATGTGAATGTGAGACGGGCCATCAATATGGGAATTGACAGGGAGAGGATGATCCAGAATGTGCTGGGAGGATATGGCACGGCAGCCTACAGTGTCTGTGACAAGATGCCCTGGTATAATGAGGAATCGGAAATCTCCTGGGATCCGGAAGAAGCAGCCCGCCTTCTGGATGAGTCGGGCTGGATAACGGGCAGTGACGGAATCCGGGAAAAGAACGGGACAAAGGCCGGATTTACTCTGATGTATGCAGCCGGAGATTCTGTCCGCCAGGCTCTGTCAGAGGAGACTGCCAACCAGCTCCGGGAGCTGGGGATCAACGTAAAGGTGGAAGGAGTTGGATGGGATGTGGCCTATGACCGCGCCCAGTCCGATTCAGTCATGTGGGGATGGGGGGCCCATACTCCCATGGAGCTTTACAATATTTACCATACGGCTTCAGGCGGATCGTATGCGCGATATTCCCCCTATTCCAATGAGACTGTAGACAGCCTTATGGACCAGGCGCTGGCCTGCAGCGATCTGGAAGAATCCTATGAGCTCTGGAAAAAGGCTCAGTGGAACGGGGAGACGGGAGTGACCCAGCAGGGAGATATTCCGTGGATCTGGCTGGTGAATATCGATCATCTGTACTGGAGCCGGACCGATCTTCAGGTGGCAGAGCAGAAGATCCATCCTCACGGGCATGGATGGAGCATAGTAAATAATGTGGACCAGTGGAGCTGGGAATGAGAAATTGGAACAATGATCAGGGAGGAGAAAGAGAATGGACAGTGCAAAATGGGTAGGGATGCAGATTCTGCGTATGGCAGTGCTTCTGGCGGCGGTAACCGTGACGGTCTTTGCGCTGCTGTCTCTTTCTCCCGTAGATCCTCTTACCACGAATGTGGGGCAGACGGCCCTGGGCTCCATGAGCGCAGAACAGGTAAAAAAACTGCAGGAATACTGGGGAGTGGGAGTACCTCCCACGGTCCGGTTCCTGGGATGGGCGAAGGACCTTCTCCGCGGAGACCTGGGAATTTCCCTGCTGTACCGCAGGCCGGTGATCGAGGTGATCGGAGAGCGCTTTTTCAATTCGGTCTGGCTGATGGCCGCTGCCTGGATCCTGTCCGGACTCATTGGTTTTTTCCTGGGAGTGCTGGCAGGGCGGAAACGGGGAGGAACGGCAGATAAACTGGTAACGGGATATTGTCTGATCACAGCCAGCACGCCGGCTTTCTGGATCGCCATGGTCCTTCTGATGGTATTCGCCGTATGGCTGAAATGGCTGCCCATCGGGCTTGCAGTTCCCATCGGTATGTCTTCTGCGGATGTGAGTCTGAGCGACAGGATTGCCCATATGATTCTTCCCGCCCTAGCGCTCAGCATGACCGGCATCTCCAATATCGCGCTCCATACCAGGGAAAAGCTGGCGGCGGTAATGGAGAGCGATTATGTGCTGTTTGCCCGGGCAAGAGGGGAGACAGAGCGGTCTGTCCTGATCCGCCACGGCCTTCGGAATATTGCTCTGCCGGCTCTGACTCTGCAGTTTGCGTCTGTCAGTGAAATTTTCGGAGGCTCCGTGCTGGTGGAACAGGTTTTTTCCTATCCGGGACTGGGGCAGGCAGCAGTGACGGCGGGGCTGGGAAGTGATGTTCCCCTGCTTATGGGGATTACAGTGATCACTGCGGCGGTAGTATTCGGAGGGAATACGGCGGCGAATATTCTGTACGGTCTGATCGATCCCAGAATGAGAAAGGGGAGGAAGAAAAGATGAAAATAACAAACCGGCGCCGGAAAATGGTGCTGTGGATGGTTCTGACAGTCCTCCTTCTGATTGGGGTGACGGTAGCCGGATGGCTTGTGGGGGAGAAAGCCGCCGTTACGGATTTTTCCAGAAAAAATCTGGCTCCCTGTCTGGCTTACCCGTTCGGGACGGATTTTATGGGCCGGGATATGTTTCTGAGGACCCTGGCCGGGATTTCCTCCAGCATAAGACTGGGGCTGATCACGGCGGCTGTGAGTGCGGTGATCGCATTTTTTATGGGTATGGCGTCTGCCGTGCTGGGAAGGACTGCCGATGCCCTGATCAGCGGTCTGATTGATCTGATCATGGGAATTCCCCATATTCTTCTGCTGATTCTGATTTCCTATGCCTGCGGAAAGGGATTCTGGGGAGTGACAGTGGGAATTTCTCTTACTCACTGGACGTCGCTGGCCCGACTGATCCGGGGAGAAGTGCTTCAGCTGAAAGAAAGCAATTACATAAAGATCGCCTCCAGACTGGGACACGGAAAACTGAAGGCGGCAGCGGTGCACATGACGCCTCACCTGCTTCCTCAGCTGATCACAGGGCTGGTGCTGATGTTTCCCCACGCGATCCTTCATGAAGCCAGCATCACCTTTCTGGGCTTCGGACTGCCTCCGGAGGAACCGGCCGTGGGAATTATCCTGTCGGAGAGCATGAAGTATCTGGTTATGGGAAAATGGTGGCTGGCATTATTTCCCGGATTGTTTCTGGCGGCAGCGGTGCTGCTGTTCCATTTCCTGGGACAGGGGATTGCCCTTCTGTTGGATCCGGAAAATGCTCACCGATAGAAAGGAGAACGGAATGAACGGACATTTGCTGGAAGTGAAGGGACTGTCCATTTCTTTTATTCAGTATGACAGAGGACTGCATCAGGTAAGCCTTCCGGTGATCCGTGACCTGGGAGTGACGGTGGACCGGGGAGAAATGGTGGCTGTGATCGGATCCAGCGGATCGGGAAAAAGCCTGCTGGCCCATGCGGTCATGGGAATTCTTCCCTATAATGCCTCGGCAGAGGGGGAGATACTTTACAAAGGGGAACCTCTGACCGAGGAACGGCAGAAGGCGCTGCGGGGAAAAGAAATTGTGCTGGTTCCTCAGAGCGTTTCCTACCTGGACCCGCTGATGAAGGTGGGAGAGCAGGTGAAAAACGGAAGGAAGGGACCGTCCTGGAGGGAGAAATGCCGCCGGATTCTGGGAAGCTACGGACTGGGGCCGGAAACGGAAGCACTGTACCCCTTTCAGCTTTCCGGCGGAATGACCAGACGGGTGCTCATTTCTGCGGCAGTAATGGAGGAGCCGGAACTGGTGATCGCGGATGAACCCACTCCGGGGCTTCACCTGGATGCGGCAAAGCGGGTTCTTGGACATTTCCGGGAGATGACGGAGAAAGGGGCAGGCGTGCTGCTGATCACCCACGATCTGGAACTGGCCCTTCAGACGGCGGACCGGGTAGTGGTCCTTTATGCGGGAACTGCGGTGGAGGAGACGGACAGCCGGGCATTTGACAGAGAAGATACCCTGTACCACCCCTATACCCGAGCACTGTACCGTGCCATGCCGGAACATGGGTTCAGAAGTGAACCGGGAAGCCAGCCTTATGTGAAGGAGCTTCCTGCCGGCTGTCCCTACCGGCCAAGATGCACAATGGCCCTGCCGGAGTGCAGCTGCGAAGTACCGCTCCGAAAGACAGACAGAGGTTTTGTACGCTGTATACACAGGGAGGCAGAAGTATGATTCTGGAAGCAGATCAGATATCATTTCGCTATGATAACGGAAACAGACAGATATTAAACAAAGTAAGCCTGACGGTAAGCAGCGGAGAGCGGGTAGGACTTTCCGCACCCAGCGGTTTTGGAAAGACCACATTCTGCAAGATCCTAGCAGGCTACGAAGAGCCGGATGACGGAAGGGTGCTGCTGGACGGAAAAAAGCTGTCAGAGTACGGACCGTACTGTCCGGTGCAGATGATCTGGCAGCATCCGGAGCTGTCAGTCAATCCCAGGAGAAAGATGAAAACGGTCCTGAAGGAAGGGGATCGGATCCCGGAGCGGGTGATCCGGGGGCTGGGGATCGAAAAAGACTGGGAGAACCGGTTTCCCGGAGAACTTTCCGGCGGGGAACTGCAGAGGTTCTGTATTGCAAGGGCCCTGGGGGAGAGAACCCGTTTTCTGCTGGCGGATGAGATCAGTGCCATGCTGGATCTGATCACCCAGAGCCAGCTGTGGAATTTTCTGCTGGAGGAAACATCCTCCAGGGGAATCGGGATTCTGGTGGTAAGTCATTCGGAGGGGCTGCTGAAACGGGTGTGCACCCGGCAGGTCCGTCTGGACAGAGAGAATGGAAAATAGGAGGAGAAGAAATGGAGACAAGGGAACTGCTTCTGCAGGTCCGGGCGGGAAAGATCAGCCTGGAACAGGCGGAAAAAGAGCTGAAAGATCTGCCTTATAAGGATCTGGGCTATGCCAAGCTGGATTATCACAGAAAATTAAGATCCGGGTTTCCGGAAACCGTGTTCTGTCAGGGGAAACCGGATGAGTATCTGGTGCAGATCTTCCGGAATCTTTATGAAAGAAACGGAGAGGTGCTGGGAACCAGGGCAGATGAACGGCAGTACGGACTGGTACGCGCTGCCGTGCCGGAAGTGGTCTATGATCCGGTGTCCCGGATCCTGAAGGTGGAAAAAGAGGGAAAAGAAAGGACCGGCTGCATAGCGGTCTGCACCGGAGGAACAGCGGATATTCCCGTAGCGGAGGAAGCCGCCCAGACAGCAGAATTTTTCGGGTGCTTTGTGGATCGGATCTATGATGTGGGGGTAGCGGGGATCCACCGGCTTCTGTCTCAGAGAGAAAGAATCCAGAAAGCCAACTGCGTGGTGGCCGTGGCCGGCATGGAAGGTGCCCTCGGCACGGTGATCGCAGGCCTGGTGGAGAATCCGGTAATCGCAGTTCCCACGTCCGTAGGATACGGAGCAAATTTCGGCGGCCTGTCCGCTCTTCTTACCATGATCAATTCCTGTGCCAACGGCATCAGCGTGGTCAATATAGACAACGGTTACGGAGCAGGGTATCTCAGTACACAAATAAACAGATTGGCGGTGAAATAATGATGGAAAAAATTTTATATCTGGAATGTTATTCAGGAATCAGCGGAGATATGACAGTAGGAGCGCTTCTGGATCTGGGGGCGGACAGGAACCGTCTGGAACAGGCGCTGGAAAGTCTGGGAGTGGACGGATACCATCTGCATTTTGGAAGAAAATCGAAATGCGGGATCGATGCCTACGATTTTGATGTTCATCTGGAGGATGACGGACATGAGCATACTCATGAACATTCCCATGAACAGGGAGCCCATGACCATCACCACTGTCATGAGCATGAAGACGGGACGCACGATCACCACCATAGTCATGACCAGGGCGACGGAGCCCATGAGCACCTCCATAGCCATGAGCATGAAGACGGGGCTCACGGCCATGATCACCGGCATGCCCACGGACATTCCCATGTTCACCGCAATCTGTATGATATCTATGAGATCATCGGCCGTCTTCAGGAAAAGGAGGAGGTAAAGGCGCTGGCCCGCCGGATGTTTGAGATTGTGGCGGAGGCGGAGTCGAAGGCTCACGGACTCCCGGTGGAGAACGTGCATTTCCATGAAGTGGGAGCGGTAGATTCCATTGTGGATATTGTGAGCACAGCAGTCCTTCTGGACGATCTGGGCATAAAAAAGGTTATTGTTTCTCCGTTATCAGAAGGACGGGGATACGTCCGCTGCCAGCACGGTGTAATGCCGGTTCCCGTACCGGCCACAGCCAATATTGCGGCGGCTCACGGTCTTCATCTGCGCCTGACGGACAATGAAGGAGAAATGGTCACCCCTACCGGTGCGGCCATTGCTGCGGCCGTGAGCTGCGGAGAAGAGCTTCCGGAGCATTATACCATTGAAAAAATCGGAGTAGGAGCGGGAAACAAGGATTTTAAGAATGCCAACATTCTGCGGGCGATGATCCTTTGCCCGGAGCCTGAGCGGTCAGATATTTTGTGGAAGCTGGAGACCAATATTGATGACTGTACAGGAGAAGCCCTGGGCTATACCATGGAAAAACTTCTGGAAGCAGGAGCTTTGGATGTTTATTTTACCCCGATTCAGATGAAGAAGAACCGCCCTGCCTGTGAACTTTCCGTGATATGCCGGGAAGGAGAGCGGGAACGACTGGAAGACCTGATCTTCCTCCATACGACCACCATAGGGATCCGACGATATAAAGTGGAGCGGACCGTGCTGGACCGGAGAGAAGAAACGGTGCAGACGGAATGGGGGAGAGCGGGAGTGAAAATCTGCAGCCGGAGAGAGCGGAAGTATGTTTACCCGGAATATGAAGGAGTGAAAGCCGTCTGCGAAGCGGGAGGACTTTCCTTCCAGGATGCATACCGGATGGTGAGAGACCTGGCAGAAGCAGCGCAGGGACAGGAGAAAGAAGAATGAGAGAAACGGAATGGGACAGGAAAAAACAGAGACTGCTTTCTGTTATGGAAAAGTACGGACAGCAGGATGTCTGTCTGGCATTTTCAGGGGGAGTAGACAGCAGCCTGCTGCTGAAGCTTGCGGTGGAGTGCGGAGAAAAAAACGGGCGCAGAGTGTATGCGGTTACCTTTGACAGCAGGCTTCATCCTGCCTGTGACCTGGACAATGCCAGAAAAGTGGCTGCGGAGCTGGGAGGGATCCATCTGGTAGAGACCATAGATGAACTGGAAATGGAGGAAATCAGGAACAATCCCACAGACCGGTGTTATCTGTGCAAAAAACAGCTTTTTGGCCGGCTGCTGGAGACTGCCGCAGAAAAAGGGGCCTCTGCAGTCATGGAAGGAACCAATGAGGATGACCTTCATGTGTACCGTCCAGGGATTCGGGCAGTTCGGGAACTGGGAGTGAAAAGCCCTCTGGCGGAAGCAGGATTTACCAAGGAAGAGGTAAAGCGGATGGCAGCGGAGTACGGAATTTCTGCGGCCAGACGTCCGTCCACTCCCTGCATGGCTACCCGCCTGCCTTACGGAGCCAGTCTGGATTATGAGGTTCTGGCACGGATCGAAAAGGGAGAGGCGGTCCTGAGAGAGCTTCTTGGGGGAAACGTCAGGCTTCGCCTCCACGGCGATGTGGTCCGAATTGAGGCAGACAGAGAAAAACTGATCCGGGCGGTCAGCCTGGGACCGGAGCTGACGGAACGGCTGAAAAAACTGGGATTTGTCTACATTACCCTGGATCTGGAGGGATTCCGGTCCGGAAGCATGGATGTCAAAATAAAAAAATGAGCGTTGGGCAGCCGTAAGAGGATGTTTCATGGGACGAAAGATTTTACATTGACAAATTTCAGCGCCTATGCTACACTCACAGAGTATGCAACTATGCAGACGCCGTCTGCCCGGTTTCCTGGATGCTCCAACCGGAGGCTTGGTAAGCGGTAAGAGATTAATATTTTATTAAGGAGGAAATCACGATGATTTCAAAGGAAAAGAAGGCTGCAATCATTGCAGAGTATGGAAGAAACCCGGGAGACACCGGTTCACCGGAGGTTCAGATCGCACTGCTGACCGCAAGAATCAGCGAGCTCACCGAGCATCTGCAGAAGAACCAGAAGGATCACCATTCCAGAAGAGGTCTTCTGAAGATGGTAGGACAGAGACGTGGTCTCTTAAATTACTTAAAGGAGAACGATCTGGAAGGATATCGTGCTCTGATCGAGAAGTTAGGCATCAGAAAGTAATGAAACAAAGGCTTAGGGTGGAGAATGACTCCACCCTACGTTTCGTATAAAGGACTATTTGTACGGAACGGATCGACGGAGCCGGGACGCTCCGGGAAGGAAAGACCGCATTTGGCAGAAGCATGGTCCGAGACCGCTGAAGAACCGGGGAGACAAAGATCCCAGGCTGTTCAGTAGTTTCGGCGTCTTCTGCCGGAGGATAAAAGCGGCAGAAAAACAGAAAAGGAGACAGACCATGTATAAGAGTTTTTCCATGGAACTGGCAGGCAGAACGCTGACAGTTGATATCGGCAGAGTGGCGGCTCAGGCAAACGGCGCCGCATTCATGCATTACGGTGATACGGTAGTGCTTTCCACAGCCACCGCATCCGCAAAGCCCAGAGAAGGAATCGATTTCTTCCCTCTGAGCGTGGAATATGAGGAGAAAATGTACTCCGTGGGCAAGATCCCCGGAGGCTTCAACAAGAGAGAGGGAAAGGCTTCCGAGAATGCAATCCTTACCTCCAGAGTCATTGACCGCCCCATGCGGCCGCTGTTCCCGAAGGATTACCGCAATGATGTGACGTTAAACAACCTGGTGATGAGCGTGGATCCGGACTGCAGCCCGGAGCTGACTGCCATGCTGGGATCCGCCATTGCCACCTGCATTTCCGACATTCCTTTTGACGGTCCCTGCGCCATGACGCAGGTGGGCATGATTGACGGCCAGTTTATCATCAACCCCACATCAGACCAGAAAAAGGTTTCCGATATGGCCCTTACGGTGGCTTCCACCAGAGAAAAAGTGATCATGATCGAGGCCGGAGCCAACGAGGTGCCGGAGCAGACCATGATCGATGCAATCTTCAAGGCCCATGAGGTAAACCAGGAGATCATCCGCTTCATCGATCAGATCGTGGCCGAGTGCGGCAAGGAGAAGCACAGTTATGAAAGCTGCGCGGTTCCGGAAGAGCTGTTTGCAGCCATCAGAGAACTGGTGAGCCAGGAGGAGATGGAAGAAGCCGTATTTACGGATGACAAGCAGACCAGAGAAGCCAATATTGCAGCCATCACCGAGAGACTGGAAGAGGCTTTTGCAGAAAATGAGGAATGGCTGGCAATCTTAGGAGAAGCCATTTACCAGTATGAGAAAAAGACGGTCCGGAAGATGATCCTGAAAGATCACAAGCGTCCTGACGGACGTGCCATCACGGAGATCCGCCCCCTGGCAGCAGAAATCGATATCCTGCCCAGAGTGCACGGATCCGGCATGTTTACCAGAGGACAGACCCAGATCCTGAACGCATGTACCCTGGCTCCTCTGTCTGAGGCACAGAAGATTGACGGTCTTGATCTGAACGAGACGTCCAAGAGATATATGCACCATTACAATTTCCCGTCCTACTCTGTAGGAGAGACCAAGCCGTCCAGAGGTCCGGGACGCCGGGAGATCGGACACGGCGCTCTGGCAGAAAGAGCTCTGGTTCCCGTACTGCCTACGGAGGAGGAATTCCCCTATGCGATCCGTACGGTATCTGAGACCATGGAGTCCAACGGTTCCACTTCTCAGGCCAGCATCTGTGCATCCACGCTGTCTCTGATGGCAGCAGGCGTGCCCATCAAGGCTCCTGTTGCAGGAATTTCCTGCGGACTGGTGACCGGAGAGACGGACGATGACTATATCGTGCTTACAGATATTCAGGGGCTTGAGGATTTCTTCGGAGATATGGACTTCAAGGTAGGCGGAACCCATAAGGGAATTACTGCCATTCAGATGGATATCAAGATCCACGGCCTGACCCGTCCGATTATTGAGGAAGCCATTGCCCGTACCAGAGAGGCAAGACTTTATATCCTGGACAACATCATGAAGCCGGTGATCGCTGAGCCGAGAAAGGAACTGAGCCCCTATGCTCCCAAGATCGAGCAGATCATGATCGATCCGTCCAAGATCGGCGATGTGGTAGGAAAGCAGGGCAAAGTGATCAACAAGATCATCGAGGAGACCGGTGTGAAGATCGATATTACAGATGACGGTGCCGTAAATGTATGCGGAACGGATAAGGCAATGATCGACAAGGCCATTTCCATCATCCGCAACATCGTGACCGATCTGGAACCGGGAATGGTAATGGAGGGCAAGGTTGTCCGCATTATGAACTTCGGCGCATTCGTGGAGCTTGCTCCCGGAAAGGACGGCATGGTGCATATTTCCAAACTGTCTGACAAGAGAGTAGGCAAGGTGGAGGATGTGGTCAATATCGGTGATGAAGTAACCGTAAAGGTAATCGAGATCGATAAGATGGGCAGAGTGAACCTGAGCATGCGTCCGGCAGATCTGGCGCCCAAGAGCGAGAATTAAAACAAGATATGACAGAGGCAGATTCCGGTGAAATACCGGACTGCCTCTTTTTTTCCGGAAAGGATTCTTAAGAGAAGCGTAATGGTTTTTTCCATGAAAATATGGTATCCTAAAGACCAGCGGCCGGATAAGATTCCGGCCGGCGGTTTTGACGGGAAGGCGGACAGGATATGAAGAAAGCAGACAGGATAAAAAAATATATAAGAACAGCGGCGGCCGTTCTGGCCCTGACGCTGTCCGTGCCGGGAACAGGTATGGCGGCAGGCCCGGGAAGCGGGCTGGTCACGGTGGGGCCGGGACAGACTCTCCTGACAGGTACGGCTACGCCCAGCGAGATGCCGAAGGAATGGGGAGTGGTGCGCACCGCGGACAAATATTCCTATTCGGATATGGAGCAGGACATCCGGGAACTTCAGGCTCAGTACGGGAGCAGGATGACGGTCAACGTGATCGGCACTTCTCTGGATGGAAGAAATCTGTATGAGATCGTGGTAGGCAATCAGAATGCGGGAAAGCATGTAATGATACAGGGCGCCATTCACGGCAGGGAATATATGACGCCTCTGCTGGTAATGAAGCAGCTGGAGACAGCCTTGGCTCAGTATGATACGGGAAGATACGGCGGAATCAGCTACGCCAGTCTGTTCGACCGGGCAGCGGTGCATTTCCTTCCTATGGTGAATCCTGACGGTGTTTCCATCAGCCAGTTCGGTCTTCAGGGGATCCGGTCCCCCGAGCTGAGACAGACGATTGAGGAGGCATACAGAAAGGATCTGGAAGAAGGAAGGACGGAAGCGTCTCTGGACCGATATCTGGATTACTGGAAGGCCAATGGACGGGGCGTGGACCTGAACAGCAATTTTGATGCAGGATGGGAGGGACTCAATGATCTGGGACACCCTTCCTATGCGGGATATAAGGGGCCCTCAGCCTGCTCGGAACCGGAGAGCATGGCGCTGGCGAATCTGGCCAACCGGTACCAGTGGTCGCTGGTTCTTAATTACCATTCCATGGGAGAAGTAATCTACTGGGATTATGAGGGAAATAAGGTACAGGAACAGTCTGCGGAGCTGTCTGAACTGGTAGCAGGAATTACGGGCTACCGTCAGATCGCTTCCAGCGGTGGCGGCGGCTATAAAGACTGGCTGCAGATCAAGGAATCCCCGGTGCCGAGCATTACTGTGGAGGTGGGATCCGTGGCCTGCCCCATGCCCAGAAGCGAATGGGCGCGGGTGTGGCCGCAGAATGAACAGGTCTGGGCGGCAGTTCTTTCCTGGGCGGTAACCCATTAAAAATTCCGGAAAACAGGCTGCCGGAAGGAACAGGAGAGAAAGGGATGGAAACAGATATTCATGAGATTGGCCGGATCCCTGTCCGGGAGGTGATCGGGGAGCTGGATCGGATTCTGGAAAAAAATCAGACGGAAAAAGCAGAAACGCATCTGCTGCAGTGGCTGGAAAAGGCAGACCGGGAGGGCGACTGGAGAGCGCAGCTTACCATACTCAACGAGCTGGCGGGACTGTATCGGAGTATGGGAAAACGGGACGAGGGCCTGGAGGCGGCAGAACGGGGAATCCGGCTGGCAGAAAGCCATGGGATGGAAAAAACGGTTACCGGCGGGACTACATTTCTGAATGCGGCTACTACCATGAAAGCGTTCGGAAGAGCAGAGGAAGCCATGACCTGGTACCGGAAGGCAGAGGCAGTGTATAACCGTCTGCTGGATCCCGGCGATTACCGTTTTGCGGGCCTCTACAATAATATGGGCCTGGCGTGGACCGACCTGGGACGGTATGAGACGGCGCTGGACTGCTATGGAAAGGCACTGGAACTTATGGAGCGGCTTCCGGGCGGTGCGATGGAGCTGGCGGTGACCTGGGTGAATCTGGCCTGTCTGTATGAAAAGAAAGAGCAGGATCTGGAAAAACGGGAGGAAGCGACAGGGGCCTGTCTGGAAAAGGCCATGGAGTTTCTGGATGATCCCAGCCAGCCGAGGGACGGCTACTATGCGTTTACCTGTACAAAGTGTGCGCCGACATTCGGTCATTTCGGATATTTTATGGCGGAACGGAGTCTGCTGCAGAGAGCGGAGGAAATTTACGGAGGCGGACATGAAGGGACTTGAGCTGGCAAAGGCCTATTATGAGGAATACGGACGGCCTATGATCCGGGAACTTTTTCCTGAATATGAGGGGCGAATTGCAGTGGGACTGGCCGGAGAGGGATCGGAATGCTTCGGATATGACGATGAGCTGTCCAGAGACCATGATTTTGAGGCCGGCTTCTGCATGTGGCTGACGGAGAGGGACAGCGAGAAGATCGGATTCCGGCTGTTCCGGGCTTACGGAAAGCTTCCGGATGAATACAGAGGTATTAAAAAGGAAAAAGCCAGCCTGTATGGGAACGGTCGGAAAGGCGTGATGACCATTCCGGAATTTTATGAACGGATGATCGGCTGGCGGGGAGTGCCGGCAGAGCCGGAACAGTGGCTGGCGGTTCCGGAATATGCTCTGGCTCAGGCAGTGAACGGAGAGATATTCCGGGATGATCTGGGAGCGTTTTCGCAGGTCCGGAAAATTCTTCTGAAGGGGTATCCGGAGGATGTCCGTCTGAAGAAAATAGCGGCAAGAGCAGCTCTTATGGCTCAGGCCGGCCAGTATAATTACAGCCGGTGCCGGAAACGGGGGGAGAACGGTGCAGCCGCCCTGGCGGCGGCAGAATTTGTGAAGGCAGGAATTTCCATGGTATTTCTGCTGAATAACCGTTATACTCCTTATTATAAATGGATGCTTAGGGCGATGGAAGATCTGCCCAGGCTTGGCAGTCTCAGACCGGTCATGGAGCAGCTGCTTGCAGGCGGAGAGAACGGAAGCGTTCTGATCGAGGAGATCTGTGCAGCTGTGACTGCAGAGCTCAGGAGGCAGGGCCTGACAGAAGGAAGCTGGGATTATCTGGAGCCTCATGCCCTTTCCGTTACGGAACATATCCGGGACGGGCGGCTGCGGAATCTCCATTTGATGGAAGGATAAGAAAGAGAGGAAGAGACATTCATTGGCGAATAGAAAAGAAAATACCCGGATGCCGGAGCAGGAGGTATCCAGAGGAAGGAGCAGAAGAAAGCCGGGACTTCCGGCAAGAGACAGAGCCGCATCCGGAGCGGCTGTTAAAACGGCAGAGCCGCCGGCAGAAGAGAAGAAGCCTTCCGGAAAGAAAAAAAAGGTTATTCTGGCGGGGGGGATCGCTCTGGCTGCAGCGGCCGGAGCTTATCTGATTATCGGATCCGCGTACCGGGATGTGTTTTTTAACGGAACAGTAATCAACGGACTGAATGTTTCCGGTAAATCTGTGGATGAAGTGAAATCCATAATCGCTCAGGGAACGGAAGGATATATACTGGTCCTGGAAGAGAGGGGAGGCCGATCGGAAAGCATTGCGGGGGAGACCGTTTCCCTTCACGCGGAATTTGACGGCAGTCTGGAGGAAATCCTGGATTCCCAGAATCCTCTGGCCTGGCTGCCGGCCTGGATCAGCGGAAGGGAATATGAGATTCAGACTCTGGTCAGCTATGACAGGGAGAAACTGGACAGAGAGCTGGAGGCTCTGGAGTGCATGGACGTGGAAAAGACCGAAAAGCCGGAAAATGCTTCGATTTCTTCCTATGAAGCCGGAACGGGCTATGTGATCGTACCGGAAAAAGAAGGAAATGAAGTCGACGGGGAAAAACTGAAGGAAGCGGCTGCAGAGGCTGTTTCCAGATTGGAAACGACCCTTTCTCTGGAGGAGGCCGGCGTGTACCGGGAACCGGAGATCCGGGCAGACAACAAGGAACTGGCAGCCCTTCTGGAACAGTACAACCGTTATGCGGGGGTGACCGTCACCTACACTTTCGGGGAAAAGAAGGAAATTCTGGATGGGGAAACCATCAGCCAGTGGCTGTATGATGACGGCAGCCAGGTGATTATTTCCGATGAAGGTGCGGCGGAGTACATACAGACGTTAGCGACAAAGTACAATACGGCCTACCGGGCCAAGAGCCTGAAGACTTCTTATGGCAAGGAAGTGACCATCAGCCGGGGAAACTACGGCTGGAGAATCAATCAGTCTGCGGAAAAGGAAGCGCTGATGGAGATGATCCGCTCAGGGGAAAGCGGATCCAGAGAACCGGAATACTCCCAGAAGGCAGCCAGCCATGGGGAAAACGATTACGGTGATACCTATGTGGAGATCAACCTGACTGCTCAGCACCTGTTTTTCTATAAAGACGGAAAGCTGCTGGTGGAATCGGATTTCGTGTCAGGAAACACATCCAAAGGCTGGACCACGCCTCCCGGAGCCTATCCTCTTACCTATAAGGAAAGAAATGCGACACTGAAAGGAGAAGGGTACGCGACTCCCGTATCCTACTGGATGCCGTTTAACGGCGGCATCGGACTTCATGACGCCGGATGGAGATCCAGCTTCGGAGGAACGATCTATAAGACGAACGGATCCCATGGATGTATCAATCTTCCCCCCTCAGTGGCGAAAATCATCTATGAGAATATTTCCCAGGGAGATCCGGTGCTGTGCTATGAACTGGCCGGAACAGAACAGGCAGTGACGACAAAGGCAGACGGCACTCCGACGGAGACAAAACCTGCGGAAACAGCTCCGGAAGAAACCAAGCCAGCAGAAACCAAACCAGCAGAGACCAAGCCTGCAGAAACGGCACCGGCAGAAACATCGGAAGAGACGAAACCGGCGGAAACCAAGCCAGCGGAGACAGAACCGGCAGAAACCAGGCCCGTGGAGACTGCTCCTTCCGAGCCCGCCGGACCGGCAGGTCCGGGAACCGGAGGGGGAAATGCCTCAGAGACAGCGGCAGGCCCGGGAGCGGGCCTGTAGGCAGAAAAAAAGAAATGAATCAGGAAGGGAAAAAGAGAGAAAAACTCAGAGGAACGGGGTTATTCCCGTTCCCGGAGCAGGACTTCCACCCGTTCCACCACATCTCGGATATATTCTCCGAGAGGAAGCTCCCGGCAGCCGGCCACATACTGATGGCAGCGGCTGGACGGAATGAGGATCTTGAAGGCCGGGCTGCTGCCTACGGCGGCGGCCATGGCGGGAGTGATTTCTCCCAGAAGAGAGTCGGCGATTACGATACCGATCGGGCCGATGATGATATCCGCATCCCGGCAGTTCACAATGACCGGATTTTCGCCGGTAGCGCCGGCACTGGCGCCTGCTTTGAGCATGGCGGAGGTGGCAATGCTGTTGGTTCCTACAGCGATGAGCGCAAGCTCCGGCCGGGCTTTTTTCAGCTGCTCCACCACGCATTTTCCCATTTTTCCGCCCTGTCCGTCGATAATAATGATTTTCATAGTCTGGCTCCTTATCTGTCAGCTGATCCGGTGTGGATCAGAAATATGAAATGTATTATATATGGATCGGGCCGACTGCGCAAGAAAATTCCAAAAAGGACTTGATTTTTTCCGAACACTGGCTATAATAAGAGAAGCAGGAACTTATAAATATGCAAAACAATGAATAGATATTTATTTTTGGAGGAGACAGATTATGAAGAAGAAAGTATTCGCACTGACAATGGCAGCAGTGATGGCTGCCGCATCCATGGCCGGCTGCGGTTCTTCCGCACAGGAGACCACTGCAGCTGCAACTGAGGCGGAGAGCACGGAAACCGCCGGAGAACAGTCCTCTGAGGCAGAAGAGGCAGAAGCTGCTTCCGAAAGCGAGGGCGGTGTCCTGATCATGGCGACCAATGCAGAATTTGATCCCTGGGAGTACCATGAGGGTGACGAGATCGTGGGAATTGATGTGGAAATTGCGCAGGCGATCGCGGATAAGCTGGGTATGGAACTGCAGATCGAGGATATGGCGTTTGATGCGATCATTCCTTCTGTAGTGAGCGGAAAAGCAGATATCGGCATGGCAGCAATCAGCTATGATGAGGACAGAGCTGCTTCCGTAAACTTCTCTGACGATTATGCGTCCTCTTCCCTGGTAGTTCTGGTGACAGAGGAAAGCGATATTGCTTCTGAGGCAGATCTGGAAGGAAAGCTGGTAGGCGCTCAGACAGGAACAACCGGAGAACTGAAAGCATCCGAGATCGCAGGCGACAGCAATGTGGAACGCTACAATTCCTATTTTGAGGCAGTGCAGTCTCTGCTTACCGGAAAGATTGATGCCGTGATTATTGACGGAGCACCGGCAAAAGTGTTCTTAAGCCAGAATGAGGGCAAGATCAAGCAGGTGGGAGAGGCCCTGAGCAATGAGTCCTATGCAGTAGTAACTGCAAAGGAAAACACAGAGCTGCTGGAAAAGATCAACGGAGCAATTAAGGAGTTGCAGGAATCCGGAGAAATTGATACAATTATGAATAAGTACATTCCGGCTGAGTAAAGCAAGTATGACTGAAAAGAATTGCGTTTCGGAAGGGACGCAATTCTTTCTGCGTTATGGAGCTTTTGACCGGCAGGAGAGAGGAGCAAGAAGGGAACATGTGGGAGAATTTCTCAGAAGCGATTTATCTGAACTTTATTAAAGATGACCGCTGGAAGTATTATACGGACGGACTGAAGGTGACTCTGACCATTACGCTGTTTGCAGTCCTTCTGGGAGTGGCCATAGGACTTGTGGTGGGAATCATCCGCGCCACCCATGAGCGTACTCATAAGCTGAAGATCATGAATTTTCTGTGCGGCATTTACCTGACGGTAATCCGGGGAACGCCGGTGGTGGTTCAGCTGATGATCATTTATTACATTATCCTGGCCAGTGCCAGAAACAAAATTCCGGTGGCGATTCTGGCATTCGGCATCAACTCCGGAGCGTATGTGGCAGAGATCTTCCGAAGCGGGATCATGTCCATTGACAACGGGCAGATGGAAGCCGGCCGGAGCCTGGGCTTCAATTACATTCAGACCATGTGGTACGTGGTCCTTCCGCAGGCGTTCAAAAATGTACTGCCGGCGCTGTGCAACGAGTTCATTGCCCTGTTGAAGGAAACGTCGGTTTCCGGTTATATTGCGCTTCAGGATCTGACAAAGGCGGGAGATATTGTGAGAAGCCGGACCTTCAATCCGTTTTTCCCGCTGTTTACCGTAGCAGCTATCTACCTGATCTGTGTGATCGTACTGACCCAGTGCATAAAGCTGCTTGAGAGGAGGCTGAGACAGAGTGAGCATTGATGCAGAAAAGCCGTTGATCCAGGTAAAGGGCCTGGGCAAAGCATTCGGACAGGTCCGGGTGCTGAAAGATATTAATGTGGATATCCGCAAGGGAGATGTGGTATTTGTCGTCGGACCTTCCGGATCCGGAAAAAGCACATTCCTTCGATGCCTGAACCGCCTGGAGGAGCCGACGGAGGGAAAGATCTTTTTTGAAGGAGTGGATATCCTGGACCGGAAGACCAACATTGATGAACACCGCCAGAAAATGGGAATGGTGTTCCAGACCTTCAATCTCTTCCCCCATATGACCATTCTGAAGAATCTGACCATTGCACCCATGAAGCTTCAGCATAAGAGCCGGGAGGAAGCGGAAAAGACAGCCATGGAGCTGCTGGCCAGGGTTGGGCTGGCAGACCGGGCGGATGCATATCCCAACCAGCTTTCCGGAGGACAGAAGCAGAGAATCGCTATTGTGCGGGCCCTTTGCATGAAACCGGATGTAATGCTCTTTGATGAGCCGACCTCAGCTCTCGATCCGGAAATGGTCGGAGAGGTTCTGGGAGTAATGAGAGAGCTGGCAAGGGAAAAGATGACCATGGTGGTGGTGACTCATGAGATGGGATTTGCCCGGGAGATCGCTACCCGCGTCATGTTCATGGAGGGCGGCAATTTTGTGGAAGAGGCCCCGCCGGAGGAATTCTTCGGAAATCCGAAAAATGAAAGATTAAAGAATTTTCTGAGCAAGGTACTGTGATCCAACAGTACCTTTTTGAAACTAAGTTACCAAAATGTACCTTCTTTACAGAAACGGAAAGATTCAGTAAGATAGACAGACAAAAGAGCTTTAGGAGGAACGGAAGATGCTTCAGCTGCTTTCATCAGTTTTTACCCTGTATCAGGAACGGGCAGACTGGTTTGCCGGGCTTCTGGCAGATCATATTGCTCTGGCGTTCTGCGCCATCGTCATGTCCCTGATCATCGGACTTGCGCTGGGAATCTGGATTTCGGAGCACCCGAGGATCGCCCCGGCAGTCATGGGGCTATGCAATGTGCTCTATACCATACCGGCCATTTCTCTGCTGGGGATTCTGATTCCTTTCAGCGGGATCGGAAATGAGACGGCGGTGATTGCCCTGACGATCTATGGGGTCATGCCCATGGTGAGAAATACCTATGCAGGCCTTACCACTCTGGACGCAGACATTCTGGAGGCAGCGAAGGGGATGGGCAGTACCCGGCTGCAGACTCTTCTGCGGGTGAAGCTGCCAATGGCTGCAGGGGTAATCCTGGCGGGAGTGCGCAATATGGTGGTCATGACCATATCTGTGGCAGGAATTGCTTCCTTTGTGGGAGCAGGGGGACTGGGAGTGGCGATCTATCGCGGCATTACCATATACAATCCGGCCATGACGGCTGCAGGAAGTATTCTGATCGCTCTTTTGGCGCTTGCTTTTGATCTGGCGCTGGGAAAACTGGAAAAATATTTTAAGAAACGAGGAAGTTTATGATGAAACAGAAGAAATTATGGACAGCGGCGGCTCTGGCTGCGGCCGTGCTTGTTTCTGCGGCCGGATGCTCCGGAGAAAAAACGGAGGGAACGGTCCAGGACAGCAAGGCGGCAGGAGAAAGCTCTGCGTCCGGAACTGCGGCAGAGGGAGCGGGGACGGTGAAGATCGCCACGAAACCCATGACGGAGCAGTATATCCTGGGAGAGATGCTCAGCGCACTGATCCAGCAGGAAACAGATTATTCGGTGGAGATCACCAAAGGAATCGGCGGAGGCACCAGCAATATCCAGCCGGCCATGGAAAAAGGGGAATTTGACCTGTATCCGGAATATACATCCAGCGGCTGGGTGCTGGTGCTGGGACACTCCGCAGAGGGGATGAGCGATGAGGAAATGTTTGAGGCTCTGAAGGCGGAATATGAGGAAAAATACGGCATGACCTGGCTGGGACTGTACGGATTCAACAACACCTATACCGTAGTGGTGCGGGGCAGCGCAGCAGAAGAATACGGCCTGGAGAAGACCAGTGATCTGGCAGCGGCAGCAGGCAATCTTACTTTCGGAGGCAATCCGGACTATCTGGAAAGAGAGGACGGTTTTCCGGCTCTGTGCCAGACCTACGGACTGGAATTCGGCAAGGTAGCGGACATTGATATCGGACTGAAGTACCAGGCTCTGGCCTCCGGAGATATTGATGTGACCAATGCCTATACCACAGATGCCCAGCTGGGCAATGAATCACTGGATGTGAAAGTGCTGGAAGATGATAAGCACCTGCAGGTAAACTATTTCTGCTCTACCGTGGTGCGTCAGGATTCCCTGGAGAAATTCCCCGGACTGGAGGATGCTCTCATGAAGATGGACGGTATTCTTACGGACAGCGAGATGGCCAGACTCAATTATCAGGTGGAAGTGGAAGGAAAAGATGAACAGGACGTGGCCAGAGAATTTCTGGCTCAGAAGGGACTTCTGGAGGAATGATTCATGGAAGAGACCGTGATCCGGTTTGAACATGTGTGGAAATCCTACGGGGAACAGCCAGTGCTGAAGGACTTTTCCCTGGAGATCGGAAAGGGAGAGTTTCTTGCGGTCATCGGACGGTCAGGCTGCGGAAAAACGACGGCTCTGAAGCTGGTGAATGGCCTGATCGTTCCGGACACCGGCCGTGTGGAGGTAAAGGGACAGGACATTTCCTGCGCAGATCCGGTCATGCTGCGCCGGCAGATCGGCTATGCCATTCAGAATGTGGGGCTGTTTCCCCATATGACCGTAGAGAAAAATATTGCCTATGTACCGTCTGTTTCCCGGATGGACGGATGGAAAGGGGAAGACCGGAGAAAAAAGACGGAAGAGCTTCTCAGGCAGGTAGGACTTTCTCCTGCTCTGGCAGGACGCTTTCCCAGGGAGCTTTCCGGAGGCCAGAGACAGCGTGTAGGAATTGCCAGAGCGCTGGCGGCTTCACCGGACATCCTTCTGATGGACGAGCCTTTCGGTGCTGTGGATGCCATTACCAGAGAGCAGCTGCAGGATGAAATTTTGAAGATCCACAGAGAACGGGGACTGACTGTGCTGTTCGTCACCCATGACATTGAGGAAGCTCTGAAACTGGGGACGAGGGTGCTGGTCATGGAGGAAGGAACGGTCCAGCAGTGTGATATTCCCAGCCGCCTTCTTTCTGCTCCGGCTACGGATTTTGTGGAAAAACTGGTTTGCAGGCGCAGGGAACCGGAGGTGCGGATGTAGGAGCCGCCTGCATCCGGAAATCAATTGCGATCTGCTGCCCGGCTGGTATAATAGAAAGAAAAAGCTGGGAGGCGGCGCATATGAATGAAGAACAAGTGATATTGGTACCGGTAAAAGCGGAGGACCGCTCTGTGACAGAGGCGCTCTCCGCTTTTGCGTCCCGGATCGTAAAAGAGCATTTTGATCCCATCATCGGTCCGGAACAGAATGATTATATGATTGAGCGGTTTCAGTCCGTTTCCGCCATTGAGGAGCAGATCCGTTCCGGTTACCGGTACTATCTGGCAGAAGGAACAGACGGCCGTTTTCTTGGCTTTCTGGCATTTTATCCCAGAGAGGGAAAAATGTACCTGAGCAAATTCTATGTGGACCGTTCTGTACGGGGAAGAGGAATCTCCAGACAGATGTTCCGCTTTCTGACGGATGAGACGGAAAAAGAAGGGCTTCCGGCGATTTTTCTCAACGTAAACAGAGACAACAGCCAGGTGATCCGTATTTATGAGCATCTGGGATTTGTCAGGATCAGGGAAGAGAAGAATGATATCGGAAACGGGTTTTTCATGGATGATTTCGTGCTGGAATACCGGCTGGATGCGTAAAAGAGATTGCGCTCTTTTTTCTGCCCTGCTACAATGAGAATATCCGAGAATGGAAAGGAAGGAGAAACGGTATGATCATTACGACGACTCCCTCCATAGAGGGAAAGGAAATTGCAGAATACAGAGGAATCGTATTCGGCGAAGTGATTTCGGGTGTGGACTTTGTCAGAGATTTTGCTGCAGGGATGAGAAATATCTTCGGCGGCCGTTCGGAATCTTATGAAGAGGAGCTGATGAATGCCAGAAGCCAGGCCATGGCAGAAATGGAGCAGCGTGCGGTTGCTCTGGGGGCCAATGCAATCGTAGGCGTGGATGTGGATTATGAAGTACTGGGAGCGAACAACGGAATGCTCATGGTGACGGTGAGCGGAACCGCTGTGGTCTGCCGGTAGAAGGAGGAGAGATGCTGTTTATTGAATATCCCAAATGCTCTACCTGCCGGAAGGCAAAGAAATGGCTGGAGGAGAACGGGGCGGAATTTGAAGACCGCCATATTGCGGAAAACAGGCCATCCAGAGAGGAACTGGAACAATGGGTCGCTCTCAGTGGACTTCCCATAAGAAAATTTTTTAATACCAGCGGTCTGAAGTACAGGGAACTGGGGCTGAAAGACCGGCTGCCGTCCATGACGGAGGAGGAGCAGCTGACCCTGCTTGCTTCAGACGGAATGCTGGTAAAGAGACCGCTTCTGATAGGAGAGAATTTTGCGGTTCCGGGTTTTCAGGAACAGGTGTGGCGGGAATATCTGAAAAGGTAAATACGGAATCAGAAAAAGAAACCGGGAAGAGAACCGGTTTCTTTTTTTTCAGGAAACAGAGAAAACTGAAAAAAATCTGCCGCTGTTTTCGTTATAAAGAAAAGACAGACCGAAGAAAATCGGGAAACAGCAGTTGGAGGCGGAGAATAAGATGGAGAAAGACAGGAAAAGGGAGGATCTGGATGACCAGCTGGCCGAACTGATGAAGCCGGACGGGTCGGAAGGAAAAAAGAAAAAGGCAGGAAGAAAATGGAGCGGAAAGAGAAAGATCCTGACGGCAGCAGCGGCAGTAACGGTTCTGGCTCTGATAAGGATGGTTGGAGGAAACGAAGAACGGCAGGTGACCGTGCAGACCGAATACCTGACCCGGGGAGATGTACAGGAAAAACTGTCCCTTACCGGTCCGGTATCCGGTACGGACAGTGTGGATGTGTTTTCCAATCTACATTCCCAGGTGACCGCACTCTACGTCAAGGAGGGAGACCGGGTGGAGAAGGGTCAGCTCCTTGCTGAACTGGATACCGGCGATGCCCGCAAAGATCTGGATATGGCGGAAAACGCATATAAACTCGCCGTAGCGGATTACAGGGAACAGGAGACGGCGGCAGCAAACGGCTACAGTAAGGCGGTTCAGGATTACGGCACGGCAAAGGGAAATTATGAAAGAAGTGCAGCCTTGGCTCAGGCAGGAGCGATTTCTCAGGTGGATCTGGAGACAGCCAGAAATGAAATGAATGATGCAGCGAGGGAGATGGCCTCCTATCGTCTGGTGGACGGACGGCCTGTACCGGCAGAATCTTACGAACTGAAGATCCGGGATGCGGAGTATGGAATGCAGATGAAGCAGGAAGCCCTGGAGGATACGAAACTGTACAGCCCGATTAAGGGAACGGTAGTCCGGGTAAATACCAGGGTTGGACGGTTTGCAGATGAGACAGGAGAGGGAACAGAGCCTCTGTTTGTGGTTGAGAACCTGGATAGCCTGGAAATGGAGATTGATGTGAGTGAATATTCCATCGGAAAAGTGGCACTGGGCCAGAAAGCGGTGATCCGCGCGGATATTCTGAACGGGGAAACGGCGGAAGGGGAAGTGGCTGCCATTTCGCCCACAGGAGAGGAAAAGGGAGGCGGGTCTTCGGAACGGGTGATTCCCACAACGATCCGCATTCTGAATCAGGATACCCGGCTGATGGCCGGAATCACGGCCAAAGCCGAACTGATCCTGAATGAAGCAAAGAATGTGTGGACGGTTCCCGCGTCTGCAGTGATTGACCGGGAGGACGGTTCCTGGATCGCAGTGCTGAAAGACGGAATGGTCCGGTGGATGCCTGTGGAACGGGGAGTAGAGAGCGATATCCGCACCGAGATAAAGCCCAGAGGGGAGACAGAACTGGAGGACGGAATGGAGATTCTGATCAGTCCGGATCCTTCCATGGAGGAGGGAACGGCTGCCGTTTCTGTTCCGGCAGACTGAGAGGGGTGCCTATGATACATTTCAGTACATTGCGGAAACAGCCGGAACTTCCGGGTACGGAAGAGACAGAAGATCTGATCCGCCTGGAAAATCTGGTAAAGATCTATGATACGGGAGCGCTGAAGGTCTTGGGACTGAAAAAAATCAATCTGACGATCAGAAGAGGGGAATTTGTGGCGATCATGGGTCAGTCCGGTTCCGGAAAATCAACGCTGATGAATATTCTGGGATGCCTGGATCGGCCGACTCTCGGCCATTATTACCTGGACGGGGCAGATACGGGGGAGCTGACACCGGGGGAGCTTTCTGCCATACGGAACAGAAAGATCGGCTTTGTATTTCAGTCCTTTAATCTGATTGCCAGGACTTCAGCTCTGAAGAATGTGGAACTTCCCATGACCTATGCCAGAAGGCCGAAAAAGGAAAGAAGAGAGCGGGCGATGGAACTGCTGGCCAGAGTGGGACTGGAATCCAGATGGAGTCATATGCCCAATGAACTTTCCGGAGGCCAGAGACAGCGGGTGGCCATCGCAAGAGCGCTTGCCAATGAACCACCGCTGATTCTGGCGGACGAACCTACGGGGAACCTGGATACGGCAGCTTCGGAGGAGATCATGGAGCTGTTCGCCGGACTGCATGATGAGGGGGTGACGGTGGTGGTTGTTACCCATGAAGAGGAGATTGCGGATTTCACAGGACGGATCATACGATTCCGGGACGGAGAAATTGTCAGCGACCGGATCAATCCTCATCCCAGAAGAAAAGGAGGCGATGCTCTATGCTGATAGAAAACATGCAGATGGCTTTTCATGCCATACGGGCAAACAAGATGCGTTCCTTTCTTACCATGCTGGGGATCATTATCGGAATCGGCTCCGTGATTTCCATTGTGTCCATCGGAGATACCATGAGGTCTCTGTTTGCCGGACTCTATGAGGATGTGGGGCTGACCCAGACTTATGTAAGCATCGGCTACTGGGTGGATGATGTGAGGGAAAGCGATTATTTTTCCATGGATGAACTGGACCGGATAAAGGAGGTATTCGGCAGCAGGATCGCCTATATGGACAGCTCTGCCTATCTGTCCGGAGAAGCAAGAGCGGAACAGACTTCCGTAAAATTTGAGTTTACCGGAGTGGATTACAATTATCAGGAGGTTCAGCCGGTGAAAATCATTTACGGACGCTATCTGAATGAGGGGGATGTGAAGGGACGGCGGGCCAATGCGGTTGTGGAGGCGGAAAGCGCCGGGAGGCTGTTCGGAACGGAGGACGCTGTAGGGAGAACCTTTCGGACGGACGTGTACGGAACCATGACGGAATTTACGGTAGTGGGAATATATGAGAAGGAGATGAATGCATTCCAGAAGCTGATGATGGGCAGCGGCAGTGATACGGGAGAGGCATTTATACCATGGACCCTGCTGACCTGGCCGAATGACCGCTTTTACCAGTGTCATCTGTTTGCAGACGAATCCATGACCGCACCGGAGCTGGACCGCTTTTACCAGGACCTTACCTATTACGTGGCAAAGATGAAAAACCGGACCCCGGAGGACCTGTATGTCTATACGGCCACTCAGGAGATGAATCAGCTGGACAGCATTATGGGGGGACTGTCTGCCGCGGTGGGTGGGATCGCAGCCATTTCCCTGCTGGTAGGCGGGATCGGAATCATGAATATCATGCTGGTGTCTGTTACGGAACGTACGAGAGAAATCGGAATCAGAAAGGCCCTGGGGGCGACTACGAGAGATGTGATGGTGCAGTTCCTTACGGAATCGGCCATTCTGTCTGCATGCGGAGGGGTGATCGGTATTCTTCTCGGAGGGGGAGTGGTAGTGCTGGGAGGATTCCTGCTTGGTCTGGAGGTAGTGGTAAAACCGTCCGTTGTGGCGCTGGCTGTGACCTTTTCCGCCATGGTGGGGATTTTTTTCGGGATCTATCCGGCTTCCAAGGCAGCAAAAGCCGATCCCATAGAGGCACTTCGATATGAATAGGCTGCAGCAGAAAACATATGGATTCAGAGACGGAGGCCGGACTTTTGAAGAAAGTTCGGCCTCTGATTCTGAATCGCCGGAATATTTAAGAAACTTTGCTGAATGTTTACATTTTATTAAATTTTCACACCCATACTATCGCCAATAGAAAATTTTTATGCTATACTAAATTGATACT
>CALWRQ010000023.1 GCA_944383965.1 uncultured Lachnospiraceae bacterium | reverse complement strand
CGGCCAGCAGCACACATAGGCTACTGGCCGGGAAAGTTTTATATTTTTTCACTGTCCTCTTGACGGGGAGCGGTTCACCCCTCTTCAGCGCCTGCTTTTTTCCCGGTTCTGATTTATTCCAGCATAGAAGCCGCATCCTGATCACAGATCACTGTGAAATTGGGATGAAGTTTCAGAACAGTGGACGGAATCTCTGCACTGATGGGCTCCTCCAGGAACTTCTTAAAGATCTCTGCTTTTTCTTTTCCGTTGACGATCATCACCAGATGCTTCACTCTCATCAGACTCTTCGGTCCCATCGTCAGAGAATACGGCTGTGCCGGGCGTTCCGGGTAAGTGGGATTGACCTCCCGTTTCTTATCAAACTCCATACAGTAGGTATAGGAATCCAGCGGCGTACAGCGAGGCAGATTCGCGCAGAAGTGGCCGTCCCATCCTAAACCGATGACCATAACGTCAATTCCTCCGGCCTGGCGGATCTCCTCATCAAAATCCTGCCAGTTTTCCATGGTAGGAATATGGATCCGGTCATCCGGAATATTAGCAGGATCAAAAAAGATTTCATGCATTTCTTTCCAGTTTCCTCCATGGGTCTCTCCCACATAAGGACTGTCGTCAAACAGATAGTACTGGATATCCTTGAATTTTTCCTGATCCTTTACCAGCGGTACCATAAGCCTGTACAGGGTTCTGGGAGACCTTCCGGAAGTAAGGGAAATATTTACCCGCTTGTCCTGCATCATTGCCCCCAGCAGGATATACATGGCACTCTCGCTCATTTTCTGCTCATTTTCTTCAACAATCAGCTTCACTTTCTGCTCCTCCAATCAATATTTTTAGTAATTATATACAATATAACCCATAAAATGTCAATATTATTTGTGCTTTTTTAAATAATTTTAACAATTTTTTCCCATTCTGTTCCTTTTGCTCCGATTATCGGGTAATGTATAAGGCAGATCCTGTTGTATCGATTCTGAAATTGGAGGTTTTTATGTCAAAAACACTGTATCTTATGCGTCATGGACAGACGCTGTTCAATCTCAGGCGGAAAATCCAGGGCTGGTGTGACTCTCCCCTTACGGAAACAGGCCGTGCCCAGGCTCTGATCGCGAAGGAATATTTTCAATCACGCAAGATTTCTTTTGACCACGCCTATGCTTCCCCTTCGGAACGGGCCTGCGATACTCTGGAACTGGTCACTTCCATGCCTTATGAGCGGATCAAAGGTCTGAAAGAATGGAATTTCGGTCTGTTTGAAGGAGAAAGTGAAGATCTCAATCCCCCTCTCCCCTATGGCGATTTTTTCAAGACCTATGGCGGAGAAGGTGAAATGGATGTCCGCCGCCGAATGGCGGTCACACTGGGAGAAATCATGGAACGTCCGGATCACCGGACTGTGCTGGCAGTTTCTCACGGAGCAGCCTGCCGCGGATTCATGCGCTTCTGGGAGAAAAATCAGCAGGCTGTTCTGAACGGCCGCCTGGAAAACTGCTGTATTCTGAAGTTTCTGTATGAAAACGGTGAATTTTCCCTTACAGAAATTACAAATCACGATTTTTCATCTCTTGGATGATCCATCCTGCCTTTCCGATATCAGTTCTGCCAGGAGCCTGCTAAGCTGAGAGAAATCAATAGGCTTCGGCAGATGACTGTTCATTCCCGCAGCCTTGCTCCTGGCTATATCTTCCGCAAAAGCATTGGCTGTGACTGCCACCACCGGCACACTCTTTCCGTCAGGCCTGTCCAGACTCCGGATTGCCCTGCATGCCTCGCACCCGTCCATCTCCGGCATCTGCATATCCATCAGAATTGCTGCCACTGTTCCCGGAGATGTGGCGGAGAACTTTTCCACAGCCTCTTTTCCATTCCATGCCTGAATCACATTCATCCCCATCATGGTGAGAAACTCTGCGGCAATCTCCATGTTGATTTCATTGTCCTCTGCTACCAGAATTGTTTTTCCTTCCAGCAGTCCCGGATCCGCTTCTTTGCCCGCTTCCTTCTCTACGGTCTGTTCCTCTTTTCCGGAAATGATCGGAAGGGGAAGAAGAACGGTAAATGTGCTGCCTTCTCCCAGACGGCTTTTCACTGTGATTTCTCCGTTCATCTGCTGTACCAGATTTTTTACAATAGACATTCCAAGCCCTGTTCCCACCGTTTTCGCAGCAGCAAACGTCATCTCCCTCGTAAAAGGCTGAAAGATTTTTTCCAGAAATTCCTCTGACATTCCAAATCCCGTATCCCTGACTGTAATCTCATATCTGCCCTGTTCCCCGCCGGACAGCTGAACAATGGAAACGGAGATTCTGGCGCCTCCGGCGCTGTATTTGAATGCATTGGACAGAAGATTGTTGAGGATCTGACTCATGCGGACCGGATCGCAGGATACGACCGGATCCTGAATGCGGAATTCCGTTTCCAGTATCTTTCCTTCATCCCGCGCCTTTTCCGCAAACATGGCCGTACATTCCTCACACCACTTCTGCAGATTTACAGCCTGACATTCCAGTGTTCTTCCTGCCTGCTCACTTCTGGCCATATCCAGGATATCATTGATCAGGCCGAGAAGCTGCTGACCGGACCGGCAGATCTTCTGCAGATACTGTTCCATGGCGCTGCAGTCATCGGCATGATTCATAGCCAGTTCTGACAGACCGATAATGGCATTCAGCGGAGTCCGCATATCATGAGAAACGCTGCTGAAAAACAGGCTCCTTTCCTCCGCACTCTTCCGGGCGGTCTCGAGAGCGGATTCCAGCAGCTGCTGCTGATTCAGCTGAGCCTGCTTTTCCTTCTCCACCTCGCGGAAGCAGAGGACCACTTCATTGATGCCAAGCGAGCGGCTGTAAATCATCCTGGCGCTGACCCACTTATATTCATTGCCGAACCTTCTTTTGTAGTCACCGCCGAATTCTCCCACTCCTTCTCCCGCCAGATGTCTGATGTTTTCCATGGAAAAATTCTTCCGGAATTCTTCTGTCGTATTCCGGTCCACCCGCGCTCCGATCACCTTCAGAAGTTTCCCGTACGGTCCGCCTGATCCCAGCTCCTGCGCCACATCTTCCGCGCTCTTAACCGTTTCATAGGTTCCTATTTCGTAGTTGACCCGGTAGATCCCGTAATAGGACTCTCCCAGAATCATCACCGTATCCGAAGTTCTCCTCAGCTTTTCCCCTCCTGTAAAGGCACGGACTGCCGATACCGCCGCAGCCAGCAGAAGAAGCGCACTCACGGTAAGGAGAAACAGAAAAATCCAGTCCGTATCCCCGTGAAGGATTGTTCGGATCGGAATGGTGATCACTGCTGTCCATCCGTTATCCATTTCACAGTAATAGACGCTTCTGCGTCTCCCATCCAGATCCGTAATCGTAGATTCCGTACTCTCCAGAGTTCCTTCCTGTATCATTCCGTACAGTTCACCGGTATACCGGATCGTTTCTTCCTCCGATGCCTTCAGGTCTGTCAGACTGTACAGAATTCTGCCCGAGCTGTCAAAAAGGAAAAACGAACTGTTTTCCGGAAGCAGCACCTGGTTCTTGTGATTATAAAGATTGTCAACCTGGATATCAAATGCCAGGATGTTTCCATACTCGTCTGTTCTTCTTGCTATGGTCACAATCTCCCGGCCTGTAGCCGCATCCTGATACAGGTCTGTAAATACCGTTCCCTGATCCGCTTCCATGACTGTCCGGTACCACTCTTTATCCCTGTAATCATAGTTTTCCATCCCCTCCCAGCTGCCGGCAGTCACAAACTCCCCGTCCACCACCGCGTAGGGTCTCACAATGCGGTAACCCAGCATATCCTCCAGATCCTCATCATAGGTCTCCAGCCATTCTCTTACTTCTTCCGTTCTGTCTTCTTCCACAAGGACATCCAGATGCTTGGTCCCCAGATAAATCAGCAGCTTATACATCTGGATCCTGTTCTGCTCTTTCTCTGCATAGCTCTGAGCCAGGGATGTCCCCATATCTCTGGCATTCTGGAGCATTTTATCCCTGACCAGAATGATTCCCCAGCATACCATAGCGGCAAATGTCAGCATCAGAGCAAAGCCCAGCTTTGTGGACAGATCCATTTTTTTCAGCATTTTACCAAATGGCTTCATTCTGTCCTTCTCCTTTTTCATCGTTCTGCGTTCGCACCGCATTGGGATAGATCCGACTGATTTCTTCGTCACCATAATGGGCATCCATATATTTCTGCCAAGCTGCGGATGCCTCCACTCCCCGGCATCTCTGATCATACCTGGCCAGCGCCATGGCGCTCACTGCCATATTGGCCGTCATGAATATGGCCAGAATCACAACTGCAGGTTTTCCTGCCTTTTTCGGTATTCTTTCAATCCATCGGGAAAATACAGGATAGATTCCTTTCATCCAGACTACTGCTGCAATTCCCCAGAAAAAACAGTACAGCAGATTGATTCTGCCTCCCAGGTTGAACGGTATTTTGCTGTAATCCCAGAAAACGGTCCCGAAGCAGATTTCCGTAAATACACTGCACAGATATTCGTATGCTCCTCCCAGAAACGTACCGGCCAGAAACAGGAAACGGTCAGAACGGTCTTTATATTTATACAGCAGAGCCGTAGCCGCCCCCAAAGCAATTCCCCAGACCAGGCTGAAGGGTCCCCAGACCACGCTGCTGCGGCTCATCCATACTCCTGCCGTGGCGCGGCAGAAAAGAGTCTCCGTCACATCTCCCAGAAATGCCCCCACAAAGAACAGCAGAAAAATCTTGCTGAAGCAGGCCCCCTGGGCGAATACCTCACTGCGGACCTTTGTCTCACATCGTTCTCTGGCCTGTCCATGCCCTTTCTCCAGCCGTCTCCTGGTGGTAATGGATATCCAGTTCTGAAGGCGGCGGGTAACGGTGGTAATTTCGCTGTCCACCCGCTCCAGCCCCGGCATGGTGCCCTGATAGCCGTACAGTGCGATGAGAGAACCGATTCCGTCGATAACAGTCAGCACCAGCAGAATCCAGAGAATCACTTTCCCCGATGCACCCGGGAAAAGTCCGTAGAGTCTGTCAAGCAGAGGAGAGCCCCACTGTACAGACACGGCTCCCAGCACGCCCCAGAGCACCGAATAGGGCAGACAGATATACCCGTCCAGATTCCATCTGATCCCGGAATAGTCCCACCACTTTCCGTAGCGGGAATGTTCCAGAATGTGACCGGCTGTCCATTCCAGAAGTGTGCACCAGATCATACTTCCCAGGAACAAAAACAGCCAGTTCCCCCTCAGTTCAGGCAGAACCAGCGTAAGCAGCACTCCGGCAAAACCGTAGATCGTGCAGAGCGGACCATCCAGAAGCCCTCTGTTTACAAAATGCCGGCTGCGCACAGTTGCTGTAACTGTTTCCAGCACCCATCCCAAAAAACCATAACAGAAAAATAACCATACTGCAGAATAAAACAATTCTTTTACCCTCGGAGACCGGCTCCTTTTCCTTTCTCACAGATTAAGGCTATTGTAGCATGGAACCGACTTTTTTTCATCTGTCTTTTTCTGTCTTGACTTCCCTATGCCTCTGTGTTAGAAATAAAGTGCAAACTACTATGGAAGGATGTGACTTTATGGACAGTGACAGTTATCCAGCTGCAACTATGAAAACTGCATACGCATACCTGCCGGACTGTCCATGCTGTATTCCATAGCAGGGTTTCTTTTCTGTACCCTTTTCCAGTCTGCGCCGGTCTGCGTATCGTCCAAACATCAACTGTAAGGAGGATACCAAAATGAGAATGAATGATCATCAGCTCATCAACCGGGAGATCGCAGACGCCATCATCTCCCTGTTTTCTGCGGGCCTGGCTTCTGAGGAGCTTCGGGACCGTCTCAGTGATTTCCACGAATACGATATTGCCCAGGCCCTGGAGGAGCTGACTCCTGAGGAGCGATGCCGGAGCTGCCGACTTCTGGGCCCTCAGTGGACTGCCGGCATTTTCCCCTATTACGACGAGCCGGAGGCTCGGCTCCTGGAACTTTCTCCGGAAGCCGCCGCTGCTGTAACAGAATATATGGACAGCGATGATGCTGCCGACCTTCTGGAAGAACTTCCGGAGGATTTTCGCAGAAAAGTGACCGCCGGACTGAGCCGTGACACGGCGGCAGAGCTGCGCCTTCTCTCCTCCTATGGGGACGATGAGATCGGAAGTCTGATGTCGACGAACTATATCTCCATCTGTGAAACACTTACTGTCAAAGAAGCCATGAATGAACTGATCCGGCAGAGCGCGGAAAATGACAACATTTCCACCCTTTACGCCACGGACCGGAATGGAAAATTCTGCGGTGCCATCGATCTGAAGGATCTGATTCTTGCCAGAGAACATACGCCTCTGGACTCCTGCATTGTCCGCTCCTACCCCTTTGTCCGGGACCGGGATGACATCGAAGAGACCATGGACTGGGTCCGGGACTATGAAGAGGACTCCCTTCCTGTTCTGGACAGTCAGAACAGGCTCATGGGCGTAATCACTGTTCAGGATGTGGTGGATTATATGGAAGAAGCTTCCAAAGACGTGTACAATAAGCTGGCCGGTATCTCAGAAGGCGATGAAGATGACGAAGATATGAAAGAGACTCTGGCAGTCAGCCTCAGAAAACGGATGCCCTGGCTGGTCGCCCTGCTGTTTCTGGGAATGTTCGTTTCCACTGTCGTGGGAATGTTTGAGGAAATCGTGGCAAAAGTAGCCATTCTGGTCTGTTTCCAGTCTCTGATCCTGGATATGGCCGGCAATGTGGGCACCCAGTCCCTGGCCGTGACCATCCGTGTCCTGATGGATGATCAGATCACAATGAAAAAGCGGGCGGCCCTGGTCTGGAAGGAAGTAAAGGTCGGCATGGCCGGAGGCGCTCTTCTGGGTTCCGTATCCGTTGCCGTCATCGGCCTATATGTCGCCCTGGTAAAAGGCACCTCTCTGTTCTATGCTTTTTCCGTAGCCGGCTGCGTGGGCATCGCCCTTGTTATGGCCATGACGATTTCCAGCTTTGCCGGCACGGTGATTCCTCTGTTCTTCCACCGGATCAAGGTGGATCCGGCAGTGGCTTCCGGCCCCCTGATCACTACGGTAAATGATCTGGTGGCCGTTATCACCTATTACGGGACTGCCTGGCTGATGCTGATCCGTATCTTCCGCCTGGCTTAAGTCTCTTGCTTCCCTTCTCCTTTCATCAGGATAATCATAAGGGGAAGAACAGAAAGCCGGTACAGTCCTGCCGGCGATTTCAGTACTCCGCACAGCTCTTCCAGCCCCTGTTCAGTCAGAGAAACAGAAAATACTCCCTCCCGTGTTTCCGCCCGGTCCTCCTGCCCCGGGCGGAAGCAGAAGGTCCCGTCTCTGCTTTCCAGGGTAAGCGCTCTGTCTTTTCCCACTCTGGCCTCCAGCATCCTCGCCAGACGGCCTGCCAGATCTGCAGAAACCTGAAGACGCCCGTCTTCTCCGTCCATTCTGCCGGACAATCCCTCTGCATAGAGGAAACCGGTGGCGGATCCGTCTTTCTCCACGCCGGTCTCCCATACTCTGCAAAACTTCTCTTCCTTCATTGCCCCGGATCGTTCCGGTACCGTGATTCCCAGAGGAAACAGGCGGTCCAGCTCTTTTAGAAATGCCGGTCCGTTCCAGCACATCAGCCCTTCCATTTCCTCTTTGGTAATGCCCACTGCCTGCAGAAATTCCACCCGTCCGTTGGCGGTGTCCGTCTCCCCCAGCAGGGGATCCTGCCGGAAGGCCAGAGCCGTAAGTTCTGTTTCTCCCGGAGCAATCGGGCCGCCGCAGTCCATATAATGTCCGGAAGCAAATCCGCTTCCGGTGGAAAATACATATCCCGCCAGGTCCTGAAGAAGATTCATAGGCCAGAGCGGCGGCTCTTCCTCTTCTTTTTTCAGACGAAACGTCAGTTCAAAGCCATAGCCGCTTCGATCCGGATCTGCACATTCTTTTTCACCCAGTTCCGAAAATCCGTAAGTCACATAGAGCCAGTGTGCTTCCGGCTCTTCCATGGCACGCACCTCCACTCCGTCCAGCGTCTCTCTCTTTCTCAGAGTGCGGGCAGCCGTCACCCCGTAATACAGTCCCGTTTTCCCGGAGCATCTCTGTTCCAGAACTGCCGAAAGGGCCTCAAACCCGGGGCGTTCTGTTTTCTCTTCCTGCTGCTTTTCCATCATCAGTTCCCTTTTCCTTTCTCTCTTTATCTCCGCCCGTTCTGCTACCGGCCAATGCTGCCGTATACGGTCCGGCCTTTTTTCACTGTCTCCAGTACCCGGATCTCCCTGATCCGATCCGGATCCGTCTGCGTGGGATCCCGATCCAGGATGACCAGATCCGCCTGTTTTCCCGGTTCCAGAGATCCCTTTCTGTTTTCCTCCGAATACTGGTAGGCTGCCCGGACCGTAACAGCTTTCAGAGCCTCCTGTACAGACACACGCTCCTCTTCTCCCAGCAGAACTCCTGCTTTCGTTTTTCTTTCCGCCGCACACCAGACTGTTTCCAGCATGTCCGGCCGGATTACGGGCGCATCCTGATGGAATGTGTAGGAAAGACCTTCTTTCCCCGCACTCGCCGCCGGGCTGATCCGGGACGCCCGTTCCATGCCGAAGTTGCGGATATGGGTGTCCCCCCAGTGATATACATGTGCCACAAAAAACGAGGGGATCACACCCAGGCGCTTCAGTTCAGGCAGCTGATCCGTTCCAAGAAGCTGGGCATGGATCATGACCGGACGAATCTCTTCCGGATGAAGTCCTGCTTCCGCTGCCCGGCTGATTCCGTCCAGATACTGCTGTGCCGCCCGGTCTCCGTTGCAGTGAGCCAGAATCTGCCGTTTCTCCTGCGCGGCGCGGAAGACGCTTTCGCAGACCTGTTCATCTGTGAGCACCGGATAACCGCAGTCTGTTCCTCCCTCATAGGGCGTTCTCATCCAGGCTGTTCGGCTCTGAGGAGATCCGTCCAGAAACATCTTATAGCCTCCCAGCCGGAATCCGGCCCGGTAATCTCCCTGCCATTCTTTCATTTCTCTGAAGATCTGTTCCCCGTCCGTGACAGAAGGGTATCCTACGACTTCCAGCCAGAGTCTGCGTTCTCCGCACAGTTTTCTGTAAAGAGGAATCATCTCCTTCGGCATCATTCCTTCCTGCACGGTAGCGATCCCGTAGGAAGCATACATCTGCTGGGCCTGCTCATACGCTTCCATCAGCTCTTCTTCCGACGGAGGCGGCAGAAGATTCATCACCGGGATAAATGCGTTCTCCTCCAGATAGCCGGTAGGCTCTCCGTTTTTCTTCCATATTCTTCCTCCGGCCGGATCTGGAGTGTCTTTCCCGATCCCTGCCGCCTTCAGGCCCATGGAGTTGAGCACTCCCACATGGCCGGACTTATGCTGGAGCAGGATGGGATGCTCAGACGATGCCCGGTCCAGCACGGATTTATCCGGAACTTCCCCTTCTCTGAGCATTTCCGGATCCAGATCCCGTACTGCTACCCAATGACCTGCGGGAATGCTTTTTTTCCTGATATATTCTCTCACCGCCTCCGTGATCTCATCAAAGCTGCGGGCCTTTTCCACCGTTCCCTGCAGCATGGCATTGGCGCAGGCGGAAAAATGGCTGTGAGGATCAATAAAAGCAGGCATCAAGGTCCGTCCATTCAGACAGATCTCCTCCGCTCCTTCCGCCTTCCTTCTCACTTCTTCTTCCCTTCCTACCGCAAGGATCTTTTCCCCTTCTGTCAGCAGTGCTTCCGCCCGTTCCGTGCCGGTCATCGTGAGAATCGTTCCTCCTGTATACAATATCCGTTTCATTTCCCTTCTCCTTTCCTGCTTCCGTTTTGCCCAGTATAGTACAGATTCTTCTTCAGAGCAAGGACGGAAAAGAAATTTGAAGATTCCTTCCAAGATTCCCTTACCTCATTTTTCCGGGATATGGTATGATACATGATATAACAGGAAACAAACTATTCAGGAGAATCTGCTTATGAAAAAAACAGTGGAACAATACAAAAAAGATCTGATGCATGAAATCGGAAAAATCATTGTCGGGAAGGAGGACCAGCTTGCCCTGCTTATAATGGCCGTATTTTCCGGAGGCCATGTTCTGCTCGATGATCTGCCGGGAAGCGGAAAGACCACACTGGTAAAGACTCTTTCCCTTGCTTCCGGGCTCGACTTCCGGCGTATTCAGTTCACTCCGGATCTGCTGCCTTCCGACATTCTGGGCATGACGGTATTTAATCAGAAATCCTCCGATTTTGAACTGCGCCAAGGACCGGTATTCACCAACCTTCTTCTTGCAGATGAGATCAATCGGGCCATCCCCCGTACCCAGTCAGCCCTTCTGGAAGCCATGGAAGAGCACCAGGTGACCATTGACGGGACTTCTCTTCCTCTTCCTTCTCCCTTTTTTGTCATGGCGACTCAGAATCCGGTGGAACGGGAAAGCACCTTTCCTCTTCCCGCCGCTCAGATGGACCGGTTCTTTATTAAAATGTCCCTGGGATATCCCACGGAAGAGGAAGAGGATCTGATGCTGCTCCGTCTGGGTTCTTCCATCCCTTATGATTCCGTATCCCCGGTTCTTTCCCCTTCCGTTCTCACAGAAATCTCTGAAGAGCTGGAACATGTCCACGTCAGCGATGCAGTCCGTGCCTATATCGTGCGCCTGGTCCATGCCACCAGAACCCACAGCCAGGTGGAAACGGGAGCCAGTCCCCGCGCTTCCAGAGCGCTTTTTGCCGGAAGCCGTACCTGGGCTGCCATGTGCGGGAGAGATTTCGTAACTCCCGACGATGTGAAAGCCATTGCCGTTCCCGTGCTGAATCACCGCATTGCCCTGAAATCCCAGATCCGCTTCTCCAGCACCGGTCCGGAAGATATTCTTCACGAACTGCTCGAAACGGTTCCTGTCTCTGAAAAAATGTAGGGGGCGTCATTTATGAACAACAGTCTGAGACACTCCAGTCTTTCCGCCACTCCCGCAGGAATCATTTTATGGAGTGCATCCGCCGTTCTGCTTTATTATTTCGGTCTCTCTGTTCCTGCAGGACTCTGTCTGTTCTTTGACTTTCTGTTTCTCTGCTCCTGGATCTGGACCCGCTGGTCTCTGTCCCGGCTGGATATTCAGTCCCTGTCCGGAACCATCTGCACCTTTCCCGGGAATACGGTTTCCGTTTCCTTCCGGGCTGCAAACAGAAAGCTGCTTCCCCTGATCTGGCTTGAGCTGCTCTTTCCTCTGCCGGCAGACAGTCCTGTGGTTCCCGCCCGCCGGGAAAATCGAACCTGTGGGGAAGACCCTGAAACAGGGGCTGAAGTGCCGGGTGCCTGCACCTGTCTCACATGGCTGATGTGGAACCAGGAAGCTTCCGCGGAGGTCTCCATGCGCGCTGTAAAGAGAGGGATCTGCCAGCTCAGCTGCGTCACCGCCTTTTCCGGTGATCTGCTTGGACTGGGCAGCAGAAAACGCACATTCTCCCTTTCTCCCGCCGTTCTGGCTGTCTATCCCGCAATATTTCCCATCTGTCCTGACAGGCTCACCAGAAGTTCCACTGACCTGGAGGCCGGCAGAAACGGATATATGGAGGATGTGACTCTTCTTAAAATGAACCGGAAATACCAACCCGGGGATCCGGCAAAAAAGATCAACTGGAGGCAGCTGGCCCGGCAGGGAGCCATCACTGTCAATATCCATGAAACTGTATTCCCCCGGCTGTCCGCCTTTCTCCTCGATCTGGCCTCTTTCCGCCGGGGAACCCTGACCGCCAATTCCCTGAATGGCCGGGAAATGACCCTGTGGTCTCCTCTTTCAGAAGAACTGGAGGAAATGCTCAGTCTGACCGCTTCCTGCATTCTTTCCCTCCATGACCAAGGAATCTGCTGCGGCCTGATCATTCCCGGAGAACAGGAAGAAGACTGTCTGATCCGGTATCCCGGTCGTCCCGGTTCTTCCGCGGAAGAGCTGCTCTATTCTCTGGCAGAGGTGAACTATTCCGGTCAGGACCGATCGGTCCCCCAATGGGAGATTGCTTCCCGCATGTCCTCATTCGGCACGCTGTACCTGGTTACGGAAAGCTATAAAGGCCTGACGTTTTCGCCTGAGCTCTTTGCCGCCTCCGGTTCTGCAGTCATTCTGGCCCGAAATTCCTCTGAGGGAGATGAAGCCTGTCCGGTCCGCCTCCTTTACATGAAGGATCTGGACGGCCGGAACTGATATGGTTCCCGATTTCTGTATTTCAAAGGAGTTTTTTATGACAAAGCGTTTTCCTGTTCTGCATACCCTGGCAGAGATCAGTGCAGATCTTGCCTTTTTCGCCCTGTTTATTTTTTTCATGCTCCGTCCCTATATCCGTGATTTTTTCTTCCTTCCCCTGGGAGCCGGTCTGCTGCTGCTGCGCCTTTTTGATGCCTTCCTTCTCAGGGAACCCCGGACAGCCGGCTTCTATACCGCCGCCAATGTTCTTCCCGGCCTTCTGACCGCCGCACTCTCTCTTTTCCTTCTCAGGCTGGATCCCTTCCATCCCGCTGCTTTTGCCGGATGCGCTTTTTCGCTGGGAATCCTGACTGCCCGGGCCATCTATCAGGCGGCTTCCGTCCGCCGTGTTTTTTCTCCCGGTCTGACCGCTGACCTTCTCTTTCTTCAGTGTCTTGCCGTAAGCCTGTGGAGACAGTTTTCCTCTCTGTCTGGGCTGGAGTCTCTGTGGGAAATCACGGTGACCGCTCTCGTATGTACCGTGGCTGATCTGGCCGTATCCCGACTTTCTATCGAAGGAAAAACCATTCGTCCGGGAATCCCTCTTTTTCTCGGCGGAATTCTGGCTGCTCTGTTTGCCCTCCTGGCTGCCAAAGCCGCCTCCTTCGGCCAGACTGCGGCAGGGGGAATCGCAGCTGTTTTTCTCGCTGCGGTCTCTGCTGTCAAAGCTCTTTTCCGGCTTGTGGGAAATCTGTTCCTGTCTCTGTGGGAACAATTCGCAGAATTGGTCTCAGGGGGAGGGGCGGCAGATACCGTTTCGCCCTATGAAACCTACGCCTTCTCCCAGGAGGAACTGAAGGCTCTGGAGGAAAAGGCCGCCAACGCACATCCGGAGCAGCTGGTGATTTTGCTGGTCTTTTTCCTCACTGCTGCCCTTGGGATCCTGATTTTCCAGCTGTGGCAGAAGCGCCTGTTTTCCAGAACGGTCTCCATGCCTGTTTCCGTCACAGAGCAGCGGCGTTCCTGCCGTTCCCGTTCTCCGGTCCGGTCTGTCCTTCAGGCTCTTCGCCGCTTTTTCTCCTGCTTTTATCTCCTTCTGTTCCGTTCCGGACAGATATCTGCCCTGCTCATACGGGCAGACTGGTACGGCCGCAGAAAGCTGTGTCCCAGAAGGAAGGGAGAAACTGTCCGGGAATATCTGCTCCGTCTTGATGAGCGGGAAACAGGCAGGGAAAAAACGGATCCCGATCCTGTCCGCCTTTTGGCCCATTACGCGGATCAGTATCTGTACAGTCCCTGTCCGCCCCATCCTGAACCGGAAGAGATCCGGGCCATAAAAAAGGCGTTTCCCCTTTTCGGCAGGTATCCGCAAGCCAGGGATTCTGGATCATTACAGCTGCGGCATCTGTCAGACAGGGGCCGAAAAAAGAAATGACCGCGATCCCTCTATTCCCTCTCTTTCAGTGGAATCGCCTTCTGTCCGCTTATGCAGAGCATAAGGGCAGCAAAAACGGCGTGACTGAAGTCACGCCGTTCCCTGAAATCACAAGGTTTTCTCTTTTCCGTCTCTCATGCTCTGACTGCCCAGCGCATTTTGGTGGACCGGGCTCTGCTGTTTCTCGCACATTCCTCCGCCGACGGGCGGATCACATCCGCGGAAATCTCCCGGTAGATCCCCGCCCGGTTCCATTCCTTGAAGGATCGCTTCACCATCCGGTCCTCTCCGGAATGGAAAGTAAGAATGGCGGCTTTTCCTCCCGGTGCCAGCGCTCCCGGCAGCTTCTCCAGAAATTCATACAGCACTTCGAACTCACTGTTCACGTCAATCCGCAGTGCCTGAAAGGTTCTCTGGCAGGACTTCTTCACCGTCTCTTTCCTCTCCGCCTCCGGCAGAAAAGACAGCGCCTTTTCAATTACCTGACGCAGCTCTCCTGTGGTGTCAATCCGTTCGCCCCTGCGGAACACCGCATGCACTTCTTTCGCAATCTCTGCAGCATAAGGCTCATCGGAGTTCTCTGCCAGCATTCCCTCCAGCTCCTCCCGGTCCACTTCCCGCAGTCTCTCTGCCGCCGTGACTCCCTTTTCCGGGTTCAGGCGCAGATCCAGAGGTCCGTCTGCCTTATAGGAAAATCCCCGTTCCGGATTATCGATCTGCATGGAAGAAACTCCCAGATCTGCCAATATGAACTGAAACGGACCATACTGCTTCGCCACCTGATCAATATTGGAAAAATTCGTATGAATGACCGTAAGAATCTCCGGACCGTATCCCTGTTTCCTCAGTCTGGCCTCCGTCTTTACCGACTCAATAGGATCCACATCCAGAGCGCAGAGATGTCCTTCCCCGTTCAGGCACTTGAGCATTTCCAGAGTATGCCCCCCATATCCCAGGGTGGCATCCAGGCCCTTCTGTCCCGGCTGAATATCCAGAAAGTCCAGGATTTCCCGGACACAGATAGGAATATGCATGCCGGCAGGCGTATTTCCTTTGCTGATCACATGAGCAACCGTATCCGCATATTTTTCCGGATTCAGCTCCTTATACTTCTGTTCATATTTTGTAGGGTGAGTGCCGCTGTACCGCGGACGCCTTCTGTGGGTAGTGGGAGTATCATTCATACCGACCGCTTTTCCTCCTGTTTTCTGTTCATCATCATTCCCTGCCGCTTTATACGATCTCCAGGGGAGCCATAGGAATCTCCTCCACAGAAGTCATACTCTCCATAAACTCAATATAGGACTCCTTTGTCATAATTGCCTGATAGCTGTCCAGCAGAGCCTTTGCATAGCTTCCTCCGTTCTTTAACAGCTTGTAGGCAGTCAGAGCAAAGATCTTCGCCGTCGCCACATAAGCCAGATACTCATCTGTGACGCGCACATCCGGATTGTGAAGCTGCCCTTCAAAGCCGCCGGTGGCAAACTGAAGAAGGGGCATCAGGCAGGACACATCACCGAAATCCGTGGATGCGCAGATATGCTCATCTGCCCCCTGCCAGACAATCTCATATTTGTCTGCGGCCACATCCTCGAGAGCCTCCTTCAGAGCAGTCACATCATTGCAGGGAACGGTAGGAAGGTAACCCGGAACTGTCTCGATCTTCACACCGCAGCCGGTAGCAATCGCTCCGGCCCGAAATGCCCGGTCCGCCTTCTTTGCCGCATCCACATATGCAGGAATATGTTTTGCACGGACAGAACTGTCCATCTGCACATAATCAGAAATAATATTGGCGGCAGTGCCTCCCTTGCTGATCACGGAATGAAGCCTTACAAAATCCTTTTCCTGAAAACTCTCCCTCTGAAGGTCCAGAGCATGAAAAGCCAGAACCGCCGCATTCTGTGCATCAATGCCGTACTGCGGGCCGGAAGCTGCATGAGAAGAAACGCCGGTATAAGTCACTACCTTATTGACAAAACCGTTGCTGCTGGCATTGCTCAGGCGCAGGTCCAGGCCCGGAGCCGTATGATGCCCCACTGCAATGTCAATGTCATCCATGGCACCGATGCGGATCAGTTCACACTTGCCGCCGCCGTAACGGATCTTTCCCTCTGCAATCAGCTGCTGCTTGTAGGGAAGATCCACATATTCTTCTGCCGGAGCGGCCATAAACACCACGTTTCCATCCATGGATTCCTTTACTTCCGGATCCGCAAGAGCCAGCATAGCCCCCATGACTCCCGCCATCTGGGCGTTGTGCCCGCAGCAGTGGGATGCTCCCGTCTCCGGATTGGCATCCGGATGGTTGGAAATGGGAAGCGCATCCAGCTCACCGATTACTCCGACTACCGTACCCTCCTGTCCTTTTCCTTTCAGATAGCTTTTCACCCCGGTTATGGCCAGGCCCGTTTCTGTCTCCAGCCCCAGCTTTTTTGCATAATCCGCAAACTTCTCCGCCGTGCGGAATTCCTTATATCCCATCTCCGCATGATGCCAGATATCCCGGCCAAAGGCCATGATCTCCTCTTTGTTCTGGTCAATGATATCACAGATTTTCTGTTCTATTCTGTCCATTGCAAACCCTCCTCTTTTGACTCAATATCTATTAGTTAACTCCTTTTTCAAAAAAACGTCAAGCCTTTTGTCCGATCTCAGTTCCGTATACGGAATTCCCGTTCCTCTTCGTCCAGCGGCAGTTCCCAGCTTTCCATCTGGTCGATGGATACGCTCCAGCCGGACCCGATCCGGTCGACCATTTCTCTGATCGACCGATCATCCCCCTGGACCTCCATTTCCACCCGGCCGTCCATCAGGTTCCGCACCCAGCCCGTAAGCCCCAGCTGTCTGGCTGCGTAGTAAGACCGGTACCGGAACCCCACTCCCTGGACCATTCCGGAAAAAAAGATATGTTTTCTGATTTTCTTCATTTTTTCTGTTTCCCCCTTGTCAATGCGGCCGTGACCCGCTATAATGAGACTCACATATTCACTTCTGTTTTTTCTAATTTCATTTCAAAGGAGGTATACTCATGGTATACGAAGCATTTCTGGAAACTGTTTTGTCCCGGATCCGATCTGTTCTGGATCATCAGGCCAGCGTCTCTCTCAGGAAGATCCCGAAAAACAACGGAGTCCTGCTGGACAGTCTGTGTATCTGTCCCCATAATCATTCTGTTGCACCGGCGATCTATCTGAACGACTATTTCCGGCAATACCGGTCCGGCGTTTCCATTGATTCCATTATATCCGACATTCTGGCGGTTTACCAGGAAAATTCTCACCCTGATGAAATCCGTTTCCGCAGCTTCACCTCATTTCCCGAAGCACGGACGCACATCGTCTACAAGCTCGTTTCCACCGCCTCCAACACCGATCTGCTGAACCAGATCCCCCATCTTCCGTTTCTGGACCTGTCCATTGTATTCTATCTGTTTTTTGAGGAAAACGGATCCTGTTACTCTTCCATTATTACCAATCGTCAGCTGGATTTTTGGAATATGACCCCTGAAGATCTTCTTTCCCTTGCCCTGGAAAATTCCCTTCTGCTGCTTCCTCCTGCTCTCCGCAGCATGTCGGAAGTCATCCGGGAAATGGCAAGAATTCATCTGGGAGAAGCCTATGATCCTGATCTCATGGGTGAAATCCTGTCGGATGAAAGCACTGACCAGCCGCTTTACGTTCTCACCAATGCCTCAGAATTCAACGGTGCCGGATGCCTGCTTTATCCAGGCCAATTAAAAAACTTCGCAGATGCCGCCGGAAGCGACCTTATCGTGCTTCCGTCCAGTGTCCACGAAGTTCTTCTCACCCCGGACCGGGGCAGCTCTCATTATTGCTCTCTGAGCACTATGGTTTCTCAGATCAATGAAGAAGAAGTCCGGCAGGAAGACCGGCTTTCCGATCACATCTATCTCTATTCCCGCAGTACCGGGCTTCTCTCCACTCCATGGGGAGAATCATCTCCCCTTCCGTTCTGAAATTCTTCCTTCTGTTTCTCAGAAAATTCTGCTTCCCACCTGATATACCAAAACTGCGCCTGCCCAGGCTACCAGAAGCTGGAATATCACCATACGCAGGGTCCATTTCCAGGAACCGGTCTCCCGATGGATCGTTGCCACCGCTGCCATGCAGGGGGAATACAGCAGACAGAAAATCATCAGCGCGTAAGCGTTCACTGCTCCGAATCCCATCTGGGAAAGAGCTCCCGCCAGAGCCCCCATCCCCGCCTCAGAATTGATGTTGCTGATTCCGTAAAGAACGGCAAAGCTGGATACCACTACTTCCTTGGCAGAAAGTCCGGAGATCAGAGCTACTCCGATCTGCCAGCTTCCCAGTCCGGCCGGCCGGAGAACCGGAACCAGAATGCGCCCGATCATGGCTGCAAAACTGTCTGATACGTCTCCCACAAATCCGGCAGGACCTGCATTCAGCACAAACCACAGAACGATGGAAGCGATAAAGATGACCGTCCCTGCTTTGCTCAGATAATCCTTTACCTTATCCCACACATAGATCGCCACCGTTCTGGCGTTGGGCGTTTTATATTCCGGAAGCTCAATGAGCAGCGTGTCTCCCTCTGTATCTTTCGACGTCTTATGTACAATCAGCGCCACCAGGATCGCTACCAGAAGCCCTACCAGATAAAGAGAATAGGCGATCAGCAGCGCATGCTCCGGGAAAAAGATCTCCGCAAACAATACGTAGATCGGCAGTCTGGCCGAGCAGGACATAAAAGGAGTTACCAGAATGGTACGCCGTCTGTCCCGGTCACTGGGCAGCGCTCTGGAAGCCATTACTGCCGGAACCGTACAGCCAAATCCCAGAATCATGGGAAGGAAGGCCTTTCCGGACAGTCCCACCATACTCATGGTCTCATTCATCACATAAGCTACTCTGGCCATATACCCGCTGTCCTCCAAAAAGGCCAGAGCCAGAAACAGGATGAAAATGTTCGGCAGGAACGTAAGGATTCCTCCCACTCCCGCAATGATTCCGTCTACCACCAGGGAAATGATCCAGGAAGAAACGTTCAGGTTGGTCAGAAGAGTAAGGGCTCCTGCAGAAAAATACTCCAGTCCCACTTCAAAATATCCCTTCAGGAAATCTCCCACTGTAAAGGTAAGAAAAAATACCAGCGCCATAATGCCCAGAAAAATGGGAATTCCCCAGACCGGATGGGTCAGGTAGGCGTCAATGCGGTCCGTGGCCGCCGCTTTTTCCTGTTTATTGAACAGACACTCTTCCACGATTTCTTCGATATAGTCGTATTTTTCATTGATGATCCGCTTTTCGTAGCTCTGCTCGGCTATGTGGCTCACGTCCACGGGATGATCCTTTTCCACCTCCCCGTCGTGCTCCAGCAGCTTGATGGCATGCCATCTCATATTCTCCATTTCTCCGTATTTCATCCGGAGAATCTCCTCGATCTGGCTGATCTTCTTCTCGATCTCCTCATCGTAGCGCACCACAATGCCCTTCGGGCCTTCTTCATAGTGATGAACCACCGCATGAAGCAGCACATCCAGGCCGGTTCGCCTTCTGGCGGATACAGGCACTACAGGGATCTCACCCAGCATTTCCGGCAGACGGTGAAGGTCAATCTCCATGCCCCGCTCTTCTACAATATCCATCATGTTCAGAGCCAGGATAACGGGCTTGCGCAGCTCCAGAAGCTGCATGGTCAGATACAGGTTCCGCTCCAGGCAGGAGGCATCCACCACATTGATGATCACATCTACCTGGTTTTCCTCAATGCACTTTCTGGTAACGATCTCCTCAATCGTATAGGAAGTGAGGCTGTAAATTCCCGGAAGATCAATGACCTTGATCGGCCTTCCCTTATAATTCGCCTCTCCTTCCACCCGTTCCACGGTTACTCCCGGCCAGTTGGCCACTTTCAGATTCGCACCGGTAAATGCATTGAACAAAGTTGTTTTTCCGCAGTTGGGATTTCCCACAAATCCCACACGGATCGGTCGTTTATCTCTCTCAGGCATTTTCGGCTCCTCCTATCTCAATTCCGTCCGATATTTTCTGTCCCAGAGCCAGTCTGGTCCCCCGGACCTTGATGATCACGGTGCCGCTGCCCTTCTTGTTCATAATGGTGACCAGCGTATCCTCATTCACTCCCAGGGCCTCCAGCCTTCTGGTAAGCTTATCTTCCGTACGGACGCTTTTCACCCGATAGGTCTCTCCTATCTTTCCTTCTTGCAGTTTCATTTTTCTTTCCCTCGATTCTGCCGGGAGTCCCCGGCTGGCCGCCGTTCTTGCCCATTGTGTATGCAGAGCGGCCTGCGCAGGCCGCAGCAGTATTTTCTATTCAAATATCCCCTGCCGTTGTCCACGCCAGGGGATATTGTAGCACCAATAAAACCAATACGTCAATTATCCTTCTATATCCAGCAGCATTTGTTTGATCTCCACCATCCGGTCTCTCAGTCTCATGGCTTCCTCAAAATTCAGTTCTGCCGCTGCCTGATGCATCTGCTTGGTCATTTCCTTCACCAGCTTATGCAGCTCTTTGGCATCCATGGACTCCGGATCCTTGGCAAATTCCTCCCGGCTCTCCGTCGCCGCCTTGGAAATAGCAATCAGATCCCGCACTGCCTTTTTGATCGTAGTCGGTGTAATACCATGTTCCTCATTGTATTTCTGCTGGATTTCCCGTCGCCGTGCGGTCTCCTCTATGGCTGCCCGCATGGAGTCGGTAATCGTGTCTGCATACATGATCACATGGCCTTCGCTGTTTCTGGCTGCCCGGCCGATGGTCTGAATCAGGGACGTCTCCGACCGGAGAAAGCCTTCCTTATCCGCATCCAGGATCGCTACCAGCGTGATCTCCGGAATATCCAATCCCTCTCTCAGCAGGTTGATCCCCACCAGCACGTCAAATACATCCATTCTCATGTCCCGGATGATCTCCGCCCGTTCCAGGGTATCAATATCAGAATGGAGATATTTGACCCGGATCCCCGCATCTCTCAGATAGTCTGTCAGGTCCTCTGCCATACGTTTCGTAAGGGTAGTGATCAGCACCTTGTGGTGCCCCTGAACCTCTTTATTTACCTCGGAGATCAGATCATCGATCTGACCTTCCACCGGACGCACGGATATCTCCGGGTCCAGCAGGCCGGTAGGCCGGATGATCTGTTCGGTGCGCAGCAGCTCATGCTCCGCCTCATAAACAGACGGCGTTGCGGACACAAACATCATCTGGTTGATCTTGGATTCAAACTCCTCAAAATTCAAAGGCCGGTTGTCCAGAGCGGACGGCAGGCGGAAGCCGTAATTGACCAGGGTCTGCTTTCTGGACCGGTCTCCCGCATACATTCCCCGGATCTGGGGCAGAGTGATGTGGGACTCGTCCACAATGATCAGAAAATCCTCCGGGAAATAGTCGATCAGGGTACAGGGCGGCTCTCCCGGAGCCGATCCCACCAGATGGCGGGAATAGTTCTCTATCCCGGAGCAGAAACCGGTCTCTCTCATCATCTCCACATCAAAGTTGGTCCGTTCCGCGATTCTCTGCGCTTCCAGCAGCTTATCCTCGCTCTTGAAGAATGCTACCTGCTCTCTCATTTCCTCCAGGATGTTTTCCGTGGCCTCCATCATTTTTTCCTTGGGAACCACATAATGGGACGCAGGAAAAATGGCTACATGGCCCAGTTCTGCCCTGATCTCTCCCGTCACCGTGTCAATCTCCGTGATCCGGTCCACCTCGTCTCCGAAAAATTCCACCCGGAACGCCTCGCTGCCGGAATAGGCAGGAAAAATTTCCACCACATCCCCCCGGACCCGGAAGGTTCCCCGGTGAAAATCCATATCATTCCGGTCATACTGAATATCGATGAGTTTACGGATAACCTCATCCCGATCCTTGATCATTCCCGGCCGTAGAGAGATCACCATTTCCTTATAGTCTATAGGGCTGCCCAGTCCGTAAATGCAGGAGACAGAGGCTACGATGATCACATCGCTCCGCTCTGACAGGGCCGCCGTGGCAGAGTGACGCAGCTTATCGATCTCATCATTGATAGCCGAGTCCTTTTCAATATAGGTGTCCGTGGACGGAACGTAGGCTTCCGGCTGATAGTAATCATAGTAGGAGACAAAGTACTCCACCGCATTCTCCGGGAAGAACTCCTTAAACTCCCCGTAGAGCTGAGCCGCCAGAGTTTTGTTGTGGGCAATGATCAGGGTCGGTTTCTGAAGCTGCTGAATCACATTGGCCATGGTAAAGGTCTTGCCGGACCCGGTAACGCCAAGCAGAGTCTGAAACTGATTGCCTTCCTGAAAGCCCTTTACCAGATCAGCGATGGCCTGGGGCTGATCGCCGGTTGGGGCATATTCGCTGTGTAATTTAAACTCCATTTTCTGTTTTCCTCCTGGATCACCATCAAAAAAATTTGTCTGTCTGATTCTGTATCTATAACATTTACTTCATACTTTTCTTCCAGTCAGGCAAATTATAGCATGGATAACTGAAAAAGTATAGCCGCAGTTCAGAACATCTGTTCTTTTTAGCTATACTTTTTTCGTTTTCCATTCTTTCCTTCTGATATTTTTGCAGCTTTAACACTTCAGCGGTCCGTAGAAGCAGGACGCTGTTGTTCCTCCGTCAATAAGAAAATCGGCGCCTGTAATAAAAGCTCCCTTAGCGCTCATCAGCAGCTCCGCCACATTGGCCACCTCATCCGCCGTACCGGGACGTCCGGCAGGACACTTTGCAAACATATTCCTGTAGAAATCTCCCCGTGGACCGTTCAATTCATCCATAGCCAGAGGCGTAACAATAATTCCTGGAGAAATGGAGTTGATCCGGGCTCTTTTTTCTCCCCACCTGACAGACTCTGCCATGACCCGCTTCTCATTGCACCGCTTGGCAAGCTGATAGGCGTGCAGGGTGTCGCGGATATTCTCCGGCCGGAGCAAAGGCAATTCCAGCAATTTCTCTGTGGGAGTGCATGCCAGTTGTTCATCCTCCTCCGGTGTGAGCTGCTTCATCCGGTGGCCGGACTGGCTGGAGATGGTCACCCCCACACCTCCGGGAGCAATTGCACCGCCTACTTCCTCCAGCAGCACCGCTGTGCCGTACAGATCCACTTTCAGAATCGCCTCGATGGGCGCCTGACTGGGTGAAACCCCGGCAGCATTGACCATCATGGAAATGTCTCCATATTTCTGCGCCTTGGCAATGATGCTCCGGATGGATGACCGATCGGAGAGGTCCATTTCCTCCGGCACCGCATCAAATCCGGCGTCATTCATAATTTTTGCCACAACCTGCGCGTTTTCCCGCTTTTTATCACCGATGACTATTTTCATTCCATATCCCATCCGGCGGGCAATAGCCATGCCGATCTGACCGGCGCCCGTCAACAGCATAACATTCTTCACTGCTATCCTTCCTTTCCCTGCTGCTTTATGATCTTCTGCTGCAGCAGAACTTTGCTTGTCTCTGGTATTATATAAGTCCCCTGCTCCCCAATCAATTGGAGTTTCCGCTCTGTTTGATAAGTTTATCTTATACAAAAAAACTGCCCCCACAGTTCGAGGACAGTTATAAGCCACAGCTGAATGACCGTTCAAATTTGCTTTGCAGAATATCTGCAAACTCTTCCACATAATAACCGGAATTATCTTTCTTCCAAAACAGGCAGTAATTACGTATGACCGGTTCTTCTCCACGGCAAAGAGGAACACGGCAAATAGATTGGCCAAAAGACATGGCCTGACTGCTTCCCTCCGTCGGCAAAAATCCCTGTCCGCTGACGACCATCATGCGCGCTTCTTCCATACTTTCCGCATAGAGGATTTCTCCCTGTATACCGATGACCGTCTGATAAAATTCGTTTTCAGCAGCCTGCTGTTCTTTGGAAGCTACCAGAATACAGGGAATATTTTTCAGTTCCTGAACCGTGACCGAGGGAAGTTCTGCCACAGGATTTCGAACCGCTACCTCAATGTACATCCTGCTGGCAGTCAAAATCAGATTCACATACTCATCGGAAAAAGCCCTTCTCTGATCATTCAGCACCAGATCTGCGCCTCCGGTACGCAGCAGATGAAACAGTTCTTCATGGTTACCGGGCAGAAGCCGGACAGAAATACCAGGATATTTTGATAAAAACTCATCCAGTGCCCGGTGAACCTCCGGACTGCTGTAGCTGCGCAGGTAGCCGATTTTTAGGACTGCCGTATCCCGACGGGCGATCCTGGCGGCATCTCTGCACGTCTGTTCATAGTCGGCCATCAGAATCAGACTCTTTTTGTAAAAATATTCTCCGGCAGCCGTCAGCACAAACTTTCGGTTTTTCCGCTCCAGCAGCGGAAATCCCAGTTCTGCTTCCATCGCCTTGATCTGCTGAGATATGGCTGACTGCGATATATGGCATTCTTCCGCTGCCTCTGAAAAGCTGTTGTTGCGTACAACAGACTGAAAATATTTGATCTGCCGCAGCATGAGCACACCTCCTGTCATAAAATTTCTCTGAAAACTTTATTGTCGGGGAAATTCCCGCAGCCGGCCGTTCCGATACCGGTTCCCGTATGCTGCCTTTGCCTTCTCCGTACAGTTCCGGACAAATTCTGTTTTGGCCTCCGTATACCCGTCCCGGTCATGCTCGAATTTCTTCCACAGTTCCAGCTTCATCCGCTCATAGCTGCGGGCCGTTTCGGGGTGTTCATTCAGGAAGTCCCGGAAATACAGCTCATCATTGTCCCCAAAATACCGCAGATGGATGTGGAATACCCGTTCTGCGAATCCATTCTCCGTATAGCCCTTATTCATGGAAATCCGTTCCCCGCTTCTGCTCATACAGAGATAGCCCTTCTCCGTCAGCCGGTCTCCGATCTTTGCCAGATCCTGTTTTCCCGGCACTTCCGCAAGAATATCGATGATCGGTTTCGCCCATATTCCCTTTACCGCCGTGCTGCCGATATGATGAATACCGGTTTCCGGAGGAAGAATCGATGCCAGGACTGCTTTTTCCTCCTCATACCAGCCCGCCCAGCAGTCCTGGTGCTCTGTCAGGAAAATCGGAAACAGCTGCCACAGCTCCTCCACACTCATTTCACATAATTTTTTCTTCATTTTTCCTCCGGCCATCCGCGCTCCATTCTAAATTTCCCGGTATACCACTTTTCCGTTTTTCTGATCTGATCTCATGAGCGAGACCTTTCGAACCGTCATTTCCGCCTTATTCAGATGTACTTCGTAAGACTTTTTGCACGCTGCCTTCCGGATCAGCGTGATGTGAGGGACAAATCTGTCATCATCAAAAGGAATTCCCGCTTCCTTCAGCCCCGCCCTCAGATCTTTCACATAGGTTTTCAGCTTCTGATTTCCTTTGATTCCCATCCAGAGCAGATTTCCAAAATTTCCTTTTTCCGAAAAGCTTAACCGGAACTCTGAAAAAGGGATACTCTCCATCACTTTTTTCACCCGGGACGGATCATCATATTCGCCGATAAAGGCCAGCGTCAGATGAAGATTCTGTGCCGGTACATAATTTCCTTCCACTCCCTGTTTTTTCAGATCATGCATACAGGCTACCAGAGCCTGCTTCATTTCATCCGATAGCGGAATCGCGATAAATAGCCTCATAAATTCCTCTCCTTAAACAGCAAACGTGTCCTGCTCCCTGCTTTTCCGGCAAAAGCAGGACGTTCCCAATAGTATTAAGTAAGGTATATCACAGGTTCCGTCCGTTCTTCAAGATGTTTCCGTCCCCTGCACAGACCTTATTTCCCGATCAGTTCCTGCAGCTCCTTGACAAACCGGCTGACGTGAAAGCCGTCACACACTGCATGATGAACCTGAATCGCCATGGGAAGAAAAATCCTGCCTTTTTCTTCAAAAAATTTCCCCATAGTAAAGATAGGCGTAAGATAATCATACCCCCTCTGCAGATTCAGATGAAAGCCCTCAAAGGAAACCCAGGGTATCATGGAAACAGGAAAGGAATTCGCAGGCATATCCGGCTTTCCGGTCATCCCCTTCCGGTTCCCGTATATCCGCAGGTCATTTTCATATTCCGCACAGAATTTCTCATAATCCTCTTTATACTCCGTCCAGATCTCAGAAAATGTTTCTGTCTCTTTATGAAATACCGTATAAGATGGCACCATCTCTTCATACATCCCCAGTTCCCCGTTTTCATCAAACGAAAGGCGGAATTCCGGATGCCTGTTCACAACGGTTGAAATATAATACAGCATGGCAGGATACAGCTTCTGATTCTTTTTCTTTATCTCTGTAATATCAATCTTCACCGTCATACTGTAGGTACACGGAATGTGAGAAAAATAATGGGAGAAATACTCTTCCCGTTCCCAGACCGTTCTGTCGATTCTGGTAAATTTCATAACTTCTTATTTCCTTTCCTCTGCCCAGCAATCCGTTCATTCCGGATTTCCCGAACGTTTTATTCTTTCCCTGATATCCTATTCAATTCTGTCTGTGATGTCAAACCAATTTCTGCTGCTCTGTCAGCAGCAGAGTATATGACTGATTTATCCCCGGAATTTACCGTTTCCCCGTCTGCAGCACCGCAGTCCGGAGCATTTTCCACAGAACTGCTTCGGAAATTCTCCCGATATCCACAGAACTGCGCCAGAATCCTTCTGTTCATCCTGTAAAAAGCGGCCCCGTACCATGTACAGAGCCGCTTTTTCGCTTATATCAATTTGGCAGAAATTTGCTACATTCTATTTTCGGATCATTCCGCCATCTCCGCATAGGAGAAGCCGAAACGATACCATTTATGATGGTCGATACGGAGCATCTGAGCCGTGGGGCAGGCCGCCACAATGGCGTCATTGAAGTACTTCACATAAGCGTCCTCATCAAAATGCGCCACATTGTTTTCATCATAGGTGATAAACATTTCCTGTTTTTCTTTGGTCAGGTTCCGGTCGATCTGATCTGGGTTCTGCTCGACGCCGGCCTTGATCGCATCATAGTGATGAGGAATAACCAGTTTGGGATTCCATGCCGCAACCATATCTGCAAAAATGGCTGCATCGCTCTTGGGACTTAAATGCATAATCGCGATATCCGGTCTCAGGTCTTCATACTTATACTTCTGGTCTTCTGTGGTCATACCGGCCCAGATCAGTACTTCCGTTCCGTCAGAGGCCTCTATGAGATAGCTCATAACTTCAAAGTTGCCCCACCATCCGGTGTTGGTGGAATCCGCCTTCACAGATTCACTTCTTCTGGTCGGGTTGGGAGCTTCCGTATGACGTCCGGTAAATGCCGTGATCGTCACATCATCAAACTTGTACTGAAAACCGTCATCACAGATGTACATATTCCGGAGATCCAGATCATATTCCTGGAACAGAACATCTGCCGTACTCTGGCCTACAAAAATCGGGAACCGGCCGAATTTATCTTCCAGCGCCCTGATATCTGCCACATGGTCCACATGAACATGGCTGACCAGCAGGTAATCGCAGCGCTCTATATCTTCTACCGGGAACGGCTCCACGTTTGCGCTGTCCAGGTAGGGATCCACGATAATATGCTTTCCGCTGGGCAGGACCATTTCAAATCCGGCATTATTGAACCATCTCAGCTGAATTCCGCCGTTTAACATGGTAACTCCGTTCTCGCCGGCTACTGAAGGAAGCACGACCGTGGGTTCAGCGGAGTTTTCTGCTGCCGCCTGCGTGGTCGCTGTTTCATTTTCCGAACTGTCTGCTTTCGTCTCTTCCGCCGCGCTGCTCTGCTGTACAGACGTACTGTTCCCGCATCCTGCAAGACAGAACATGATTCCTGCGCACATCAGCGCTGCTGCTCTTTTGAGTTTAAACTTAAACATATTTCTCCTCCAGTCTTTCTGTATTTTTTATAACGGGAATATGGTCATGGTCCATAATACGGAAACAACCGCACACATCAGAGCCAGAAGGCCTGACTGCTTGAACATGGACGCCTGATCATAACCGCCGTAATCCATGATATAAGGGACCGCTGCCGTTGCCATGGGAGTCATAAAGGCAGACAGACATCCCGCCTGGATCAGAATCATCAGTCCTACCGGGTTGGCTCCTGTGGCTGCACAGGTAGCGATGGCGATGGGATGGAAGATCATCATGGTCGCACGATTCTGCATCACCTGAGTAAGAGCAAACGGAATCAGGAAGAAAATAAAGCCTACTATATAGGAGTTGCCGTTTACTGCTGTTACAATCTGACCGATATAGCCTCCGATCAGATCGCCCGCTCCTGTGGAAGCAAGCGCGCCGGACATTCCCAGAGCACCGACGATCAGCAGAAGCATGCTCAGCGGAATGGCATTCACTGCCTCTCTGGGCTTAAGTACTCCGCACAGCACCATGAGAAGGGCACCGATCACCGTGATCTGCCAGTTCTCAAGATGAATGGCGGATGAAAACATCAGAGCCAGTGCATCTGCAAAGAAGATAATCAGGCCTGCATAATCCTGGAAATTGGTCAGGGGCTCCTTGGCCTTAGCTGCAGCCAATTCTGTATTGGAAGAAACAATCTTTTTATCCGGTGCCAGCTTCGGTGCAACAAATACGCAGTACAGCAGGCAGCAGATCAGAAGAGGCAGTCTTGCCTTCATGGGGTCTGTAAGGTTTACCATAAAGTCTGTATAGCCATAGCTCTCGATATAACCGTTCAGTTCTGCAGCAACGGTTGCTCCCGCTCCCAGAGGAAGGGTGCAGCATGTGATAATCACACTTACGCCCAGAGGAAATACTACCTTGCTGGGAGAGATCCCCATGCTTTCTGCAGAAGCAATGAGCATGGGAGCCACAATGCCGAATACGGCAACCGGGCTCTGAATAAACTGGCTGAGCAGAATGCCCAGAGCAATGTATCCGAACATCATCTTGGTCAGGCTTCCCTTGGAAACAGAAGAAATCTTTCCGGCCAGCAGCATACAGAATTTTGTCCGGTTAAAGCCGGCTGCCACTACGCACATACCGGCAATCATGATCACATTATTATTGGAAAAATATGCCAGCGCTGATGCCTGATCCAGACAGCCGGTGACAGAAAGAGCCATCAGAGACGTTAATGACACCGTGGCAATGCTGAGCTTTCCGGAACAGTATCCGATGATCGTCAGCACAAAAATGATCAGGCAGATTGTTAAACTACTCATTTTTACCCTCCTGAATTTGAAATTTTAATAAGCTACAGATCCCGCACAGAACCGTCATGATTGATCTGAGCGTTAATCCCTCTCTGCTTGGGCGGGAACTTTTCCGTAATGTCATCCACCAGTTCGATTCCGATTCCCGGTTTATCCGGAATGAGAAGATAGCCATCTTCCACAACCAGCGGATCCTTGATCATATCCGCCTCTTTTCCGGCCTGATAGAACGACGGGAATTCCTGAATGGTGAAATTGGAAATACATGCATCCAGCTGGAGACATGCCGCTGTGGATACCGGCCCCAGCGGATTATGGGGAACAATGCCCACATAATTGGCTTCCGCCATGGCTGCCACCTTGCGGCTGGGGGAAATTCCTCCCAGAGCGCATACATCCGGCCGGATATAGCGGACGGCCTTCAGTTCCAGATAGTGAGCGATCTCCTGAATGCTGATGGCCCGTTCTCCGGTTGTAACAGGAATCCCGATCTTTGAGGCCACCTCAGCCATGATCAGGGGACTGTCCGGAGGAATGGGATCTTCCAGGAACAGAGGCTGATATTTCTCCACCCTTCTTCCGAAGGCAATAGCCTCTGCGGGAGTCATGCTTCTGTGTACCTCCAGGCAGAAATCAAAATCATTTCCCACTGCTTCCCGGCAGGCTTCCACTTTTCTGACGTACTGGTCGATTTTGGATGCAAAGATATCATCCTCTTTTCCGGTCTGCCGCTGCCTCATATCTCCTGTTATCATCAGCCGGGCAGCCGTAAATCCTTTCTTTTTCAGTTCCAGGCAGCCCCGGGCCATATCCTCCGGCGTAAATTCAAATACCGCTTCATATGTACGCACCCGGTCTCTGCATTTGCCTCCCAGAAGTTCATAGACCGGAACTCCCAGTGCTTTTCCCTTGATATCCCACAGAGCGATATCAATGGCGGAAATCGCACTCATAATGATGGAACCCCGGAAATACATGCTGCGGTACATATACTGCCAATGATGTTCGATCTGAAACGGATCTTTTCCGATCAGATAATCT